>DASVFV010000099.1:0-6264 GCA_036379875.1 Burkholderiales bacterium
GTTCCGCAGCAAGACCGCTCCCTGGTCGGATTGTTCTCCGACCTGTGGCGCGAAACGCAAATCCTCGTGCACCAGGAAGCGCAGCTCGCCAAGGCCGAGCTGTCCGAAAAAGTATCCCAGGTCACCACCGGCGCGGGCGAGATCGCGGCCGGCGGCGCCGTGCTGTTCGCCGGCTTCCTCGTGCTGCTGTTCGCCGCGGTCGGCGCGCTCGAGCTCATGCTCGATTCCGAGCACGCGATCTGGATCGCCCCGCTGGTGGTCGGCGCGGTGGTGATGATCCTCGGCTACATATTGCTCTCGCGCGGCCGCAAGCAGCTCCAGGCCGACAGCATGGTGCCGCAGCGCACCGTGCAGTCGCTGCAGCGGGACGCAAGACTCGCAAAGGAGCACGTGCAATGAGGGCCACGAGCGGAAACGGCAGCAACGGCGGCAAGCATCCGAACGAAATCCTGGCCGAGATCGATCGCACGCGCGACGAGATGGACCGCACCCTCGCGGCGATCGAGCAGCGCCTCACGCCCGGCCAGCTCGTCGACCAGGGACTCGACTACCTGCGCCAGAGCGGCGCGAACGAGTTCGTACAGAACCTCGGCGGCGCGGCGAAGCAGAACCCCATGCCGGTCGCCGTCACGGCGATCGGCCTCGCCTGGCTGATGGCGCTCGGCCGCCAGCCGGCGCAGAACTATGGCGCGCCCTCTTCTTCCGGGATCCGTGAAAAAGCGAGCGGCATGATGCACAGCGCGTCCGATACCCTGAGCTCGGCCAGAGGGTCCATGTCAGACACGATGAACACGGCGCGCGACCAATGGCAGCGTGTGCGCAGTGGTATCGACAGCCTGGTCAACGAGCAGCCCCTTGCGCTGGGCGCAATCGGCCTCGCCATCGGCGCCATTCTGGGCGCCGCGGCGCCGCGCACGCGGCTGGAAGAGCAGACGATGGGCGAAGCGAGCCGCAACCTCACCGAGAAAACGAAGGAACAGGACAAGAAAGGCGCCTGGTAGTGGCGAGCGTGCCGATCGACGCCCACGGCCGCGAGGCCGAGCGGCCGGCCGAGATTCCGGAGCGCGGCTGGTGGCAGATCGCCAAGCGGGTCAAGGCGAAGAGCAAGGAAGATCGCCTCTCCATCATCGCCGCCGGCGTGGCGTTCTACGGCCTGCTCGCGGTGTTCCCGGCGCTGGTGGCGCTGGTCGCGCTCTATGGGCTGGTCGCCGACCCGGCGATGGTGGAAAGCCACGCAGCGGCGCTCGCCTCGATGCTGCCGCCCGAAGCGGCGCAGGTGCTGACCACGCAGCTGCACGACCTCGCGGCGACCGACCAGTCGGCGCTCGGCATCGGCGCGGTGGGCGGCCTGCTGGTCGCGCTGTGGAGCGCATCGTCCGCGGTGCGCACGCTGATGGAGGCCCTGAACGTCGCCTACAACGAGGAAGAGCGGCGCGGCATGATCAGCTTCTACGCCACCGCGCTCATCCTCACCTTCGGCGGCATCCTCGGCGTCGCCGCGGCGATGGCGCTGGTGGTCGGCGTGCCTGCCGTGCTCAAGCTGCTCGGCCTGGGCGGCCTGCTGGAGACGCTGCTGTCGCTCGCGCGCTGGCCGGTGGTCGCGGCGCTCGCGATCGTCGGCTTCGCGCTGTTCTACCGCTTCGGGCCGAGCCGCAAGCAGCCGCGCTGGCGCTGGGTAAGCTGGGGCGCTGCGATCGCGGTGGCGCTGTGGGTCGCCGGCTCGGCGCTGTTCTCGCTTTACGTGACGCGCTTCGGCGACTACAACGAGACCTACGGCGCGGCCGGCGCGATCGTGATCCTGCTCATGTGGTTCCTGCTCTCGGCGTACGCGATCCTGATCGGCGCGGAGATCGACGCCGAGATGGAGCGCCAGACAGCGCGGCGGACACGGTCGGCAAATAGCGACAGCATTCTGACGAACTAGGGCAAAGCGGGGGATTCGCACGCGGAGGCACCGCGTGCGCCAGTAAAATGGCGCGATGCCGCGGCGTTGGTCTTTCAGGCGCGCCCTCTGGTACTCGTTCCTCGTCGCCACGCTGCTGGCGGCGGGGTTCACGCTGTACCTGGACATGCGCGTGCGCAGCGAGTTCGAGGGCCGGCGCTTCGCGCTGCCGGCGCGCATCTACGCGCGCCCGCTCGAGCTGCACGAGGGCCTGCGGATCTCGCAGGCCGACGTCGAGGACGAGCTGCGCCAGCTCGGCTACCGCGAAGCGCCGCCGGAAGGAGATGCGGGCTGGTTCTCGAAGAGTTCCAACACGCTCGAGATCGCGCTGCGCCCGTTCATCTTCTGGGACGGGCGCCAGCCCGCAAAAAGAATAAATGTCTCTTTTGAACAAGGAAGAATAACCGCGTTGCGGGACGCCGGCGGCGCCGAGCTCGCGCTCGCGCGGCTCGACCCGCTCGCGATCGGCGGCATCTACCCGTCGGGCAACGAGGATCGCGTGCTGGTGCGCCTCGCCGACGTGCCGAAGCACTTTGTGCAGACGCTCATCACGGTCGAGGACCGCAACTTCTACACGCACGCGGGCTTCGACGTGCGCGGCCTCGCGCGCGCGGCGCGCAGCGTGCTCTCCGAGCGCGTGCAGGGCGGCAGCACGATCACCCAGCAGCTGGTGAAGAACTTCTTCCTCACCCCCGAGCGCACCCTGCAGCGCAAGGCCACCGAGCTGGTGATGGCGGTGCTGCTCGAGCTGCACTACGACAAGAACGACATCCTCGAGACCTATCTCAACGAGATCTACTTCGGCCAGGACCGCGATCGCGCGATCCACGGCATCGGCCTCGCCGCGCAGCACTACTTCGGCAAGGAGGTGCAGCACCTCAACGTGGCCGAGTCCGCGCTGCTGGTCGGCCTGGTGCGCGGCCCGGCGCACTACGACCCGTACCGCCACCCGCAGCGCGCGCTCGAGCGGCGCAACTTCGTGCTGCGCGAGGCGCGCGACCAGAACGCCATCAGCGCCGAGGACTATGCGCTGGCGCGCTCCGGCGGACTGAACGTGAGCAAGAAGGCCGGCATGGGTACCACGCCCTACCCCGCGTTCCTGCAGCTCGTGCACCGGCAGCTGCGCCGCGACTACGACGAGGCTGACCTGCGCACCGAGGGCCTGCGCATCTTCACCACGCTCGACCCGCGCGTGCAGGGCGCCGCGGAGACCGCGCTCGCCAAGCGCCTCGCGCAGTACGACAAGGAGAAGCGCTTCAACGCGCAGCCCGGCCTCGAAGGCGCGGTGGTGATCACCGATCCGCAGAGCGGCGAGGTGCAGGCGCTGGTCGGCGCGCGCGACGCACGCTATCGCGGCTACAACCGCGCGCTCGACGCGGCGCGGCCGGTGGGCTCGCTGCTCAAGCCGGCGATCTACCTCACCGCGCTGAGCGAGCCGGAGAAGTACACGCTGCTCACGCAGATCGACGACGGCCCGTTCACCTGGAAGAGCCGCGGCGCGCCCGACTGGCAGCCGGCCAACTACGACAAGAAGTTCCACGGCATGGTGCCGCTCAGGACCGCGCTCGCCCATTCGTACAACGCCGCGGCGGCGCGCCTCGGCACCGACCTCGGCATCGAGCGCGTGCTCGACAACGTGCGCCGCCTCGGCGTGGAGCGGCCGCTGCGCCCGTTCGCCTCCACGCTGCTCGGCGCGGTCGAGCTCTCGCCCTTCGAGGTGGCGCAGATGTACCAGACCATCGCGAGCGGCGGGTTCCGCTCGCCGCTACGGGCGATCCGCGAGGTCACCACGCAGGAAGGCCGCCCGCTCACGCGCTACCCGCTCGCGGTCGAGCAGGTATTCGCGCCCGAGCCGATCTACCTCCTCTCGGCGGCGATGCAGGACGTGGTGCGCGAAGGCACCGCGCAGAGCTTGCAGAAATTCCTGCCGCCAGAGATCGCGGCAGCCGGGAAGACCGGGACGACGGACGAGCAGCGCGACGCCTGGTTCGCGGGCTTCACCGGCGACCGGCTCGCCGTAGTGTGGATCGGGTACGACGACAACCGCGCGGCGCGCCTTTCGGGCTCCACCGCCGCGCTGCCGGTGTGGGGCGACATGATGGCGGCGCTCACGCCCGAGCCGCTCGAGCTCGCGCGCCCCGAGCGCATCGAGCTCGTGTCGATCGACCCGCAGACCGGCCTGCGCGGCGGCGCGAGCTGCCCCGGCGCGACCGAGGTGCCGTTCGTGCAGGGCTCCGCGCCGAGCGAGCGCGCGCCCTGCTCCGGCGCGATGGATGCCGCGGTCGAGGCGGTGGGCGAAAGCGTGCAGAAGGCGAAGAGCTGGTTCGACCGGCTGTTCCGTCGATGAGGCTCTCGCTTCTCATCCTGGTCGTCCTGGCGGGCTGCGCCACTCCGGAGCAGCAACCGGCGCCCGAGGCCCCGCCGGCGCCGCCTCCTCCTTTGCAGCATAAAGAGAGCATTGCAGTCGCCGGCCTGATGGAAAGCGCGCGCGCGGAAACCGCGGCGGGCAATCTCGCCAGCGCCGCCGCCTCGCTCGAGCGCGCGATCCGCATCGAGCCGCGCAACCCGCGCCTGTGGCACGAGCTCGCGCGCGTCAGGCTGAAGCAGGGCCAGTATGCGCAGGCGGAAAGCGTCGCGGCGCGCTCCAACTCCTGGGCAGGCGACGACCGGGCGCTGCGCGCCGAGAACTGGCGCCTGATCGCCGAGTCGCGCCGCGCGCGCGGCGACGAAGACGGCGCGAAGGCGGCGCTAGACCCCTCGAACCGCTAGGCGGGCGCGGCGGCGGACCAGCCGCACGGCGAGCGCGGCGAGGAGCAGCGTGCCGATCGCGCCGGCGCCGATGAGCAGCGTGCGATCACGCGCGTGCGCGCGCAGCACGCCCTCGGCGTCCTGGCCCACATAGACGGTGAGCGGATAGTTGCGCAGCCGCTGGTAGGCGAAGAGGCGCTCCACCCCGTCGAAGCGGCTGCGCCCGCCGAAGCTGCCGCTCGGCGGGCCCTCGTCGCCGAGTCCCGCCCAGCCGACCAGGGTCACCACGCGGCCCGGGTCGCCGCGCGTGCGCGCGAGCACCGTGCCGTCGGCGCGCGCCAGCATCACGATGCCGCGCGGGCCGAGGTCGACGCCCTTCAGCTCGGCATCGAGCTCCGGCGGCGGCACCGCGAGGATCACCGCCCCGGCGTAGCGCTTGTCCGCATCGAAGATCGGCCGGATGAACTGCAAGGCGCGCCGCCCGCTCGCCGGCGCCGTGACCGGCGCGCTGATATGGAGCTCATCCGCACCGCGCCGCTTCAGCGCCTGGATCGACTCGCGGCCGGAAAGATCGAGCGGCTCCTTGAGCGGCGGCCTGCTGTAGCGCACCACGTCGTCCGGGTCGAGCGCCATCACCTCGACGACCGCGCTGTTGCCGAGCTGCGCCACCGCGGCGTCGAAACCTGCCGCATCGCGCGCCCAGCGCTCGCGCAGCTCGCGCAGCGACTCGTCGACGGCGCGCACCGAGGCCTCCTGGTGCTCGGCAAGCGTGCGGGCGAGGTTGCGGCCGGTGCTCTCGCCCCACTGCAGGGTAACGCGCCGTCCCTCGTGGATCAGCACCGCGATCAGCGTCCACATCGCCAGGGCGGCGACCAGGCAGGCGGAGATGATCCGGGCCGGGGAGTTCAATCGGGCAGCGCCACTGCGCGGGTCGATTCGAGGGCGGCGACGCAGTCGAGCCAGGCGCCGGCGCGCGCGCCGGCGAGCGCGCGCAGCTTGGCCTCGATGCGCGCATCGTCCATCGGCGCGGCCGCCGGCGCGGCGATGGCGCGCGCGCCGAGGCGCAGCGCCGCGGCCATCTTGTCGAGCGTATCGTCGCGCACGATGCGCACGCGCTTGCGGAACGCGTCGAGGTCGGCGGCGAAGTCTTCGAACTCGGCGGGTCCCGCCCGGCCGCGCAGCGCGCAGAGCGCGACCGCGTGCTGCGCGCTCAGGCGCGCCTCGATCGGGTCGCGCGGCTGCGGACGGTCCGCGCGCTCGATCGCGAGCGGATGGAGCGCGACGACGATCTCGCGCGCCGCGCGCAGCTCGTCGCGGTGCGCAAGGCAGGCGTCGATCAGCGCGTGCAGCACCACGCCGCAGGGATAGGGCTTGTACGCGACGCGGGTCATCTCCCAGCTATTTCCGAGATCAGCGAGCTGTCGAAGGTCGCCCGCGCCGCCGAACACGTTGAAGAAGCCGCGCAAGCCCTCGAGCGGCCGCGCCGGTCCCTCGAAGCCCTGCGCGGCCAGGCGCGCCGAGGCGAGGCCGTTACGCGCCGCGAAGCCGGCGTTCAGCACGCGCGCCATGCTGCC
>DASVFV010000100.1:0-11553 GCA_036379875.1 Burkholderiales bacterium
TGCGGTAATCGAGCTGGCGCAGCACGCTGGTGGCGGCAAACAGGGTGGCGACAACGGCCCAAACGGGGATGGCCCTGACTTGAATGCACAGGGCGAGGAAGAGTCCCCACGAGGCGAGGTAGAGCTGCCGGTCGTTGGCGACGTCCAGGCGCGGCACGATGGAGTTGGTCGGCGCGAGCTGCAGGAAGAACCACAGCACGCCGAACGCGATCCAGGGACGCGGCTTCAGGTTCGCCAGAGCCAGGATCAGCAGGCTGGATAGAAGAAGCGCTTGAAAGACCAGGCCCGCCGTCCACTCGGTGAGCGTGGGAAGAGCGGGATCGATGTTGTAGCCGTGCAGCGAGACGAGCCGCAGGATGAGATACGAGATGCCGCCCACCTGCGTGAGCAGGTTGTCGGCCAGGCTGCGCTGGCCGAAGCCGTACGCCACCAGGTCGAAGTAGCGCTGGTTGAGGAGCAGGAACACGCCGCCCGCGGCGAGCAGCGCCCAGTGCGGCCACTGGCGGCGCGCGATCGCGCGCCAGGCCGGCCGCTCGGCACGGCACAGCTCGCAAAGGAGCAGCGCCGCCGGCAGCGTGACGGCCGTTTCGCGCGTCGCCACGGCCAGGAAGAAAAGCAGCACGGACAGCCAGCGCCGGCCGTGCAGATAGGCCAGCATCGCCGCGAGGTAGAACAGTGCCATGAGCGAGGACGAGCGGCCGCTGATGTAGGTGACCGCTTCGGTCGCTGCCGGATGAAGAGCGAAGAGCAGAGCCGCGATCCATGCGGCCCTACGGTCTCTGAAAAGGTTTGCTCCGATCAGAAACAGCAAAGCCGCATTCATCGCATGGACCGCGATGTTGAAGAGCGAAAAGCCGAAGCCGAGCGTCCAGTTGAGCGTGTAGCTCGCCTTGAGGAGCGGGCGCACGCCGCCGCCGGCGCGCTCGAAGAGCGCCTGCCAGGAATGCACGGTCGGGTAGTGCACGATGACGTTGTAGTCGTCGAACTGGAACACCGCGCCGAGCGACGGCAGGTACGCCGCGGCGGCGAGCGCGGCCACCGCGAGCGCAGGGTTCATCGCGGCGCGGCGAACGCGCGGTCGAGGAGCCCGACCGCGTTCCACCAGCGGTTCGGCGCGTTCAGCAGCACGGCGAGCACGCGCACCCCGTCGCGCTCGGCGAGCGCCACCAGGCAGTTGCCGGCGCCCGGCGTGTGGCCGGTCTTCAGGCCGATCGCGCCCGGATAGCGGCCGAGCAGCGCGTTCGTATTGCGCAGCGTGAAAGCGCGTCCGTCGAGCGTCTTGAACGAAATCTTCGGGGTTTTCGCGAGACGCAGGTATTCGTCGTGGCGCATCACCTGCTCGGCGAGGATGGCAAGGTCGGCCGCGCTCGAGTACTGGCCGTCGCGGTCGTGGCCGCAGGGATCGACGAAATGCGTGTCCTTCATGCCGAGCCAGGCGGCGCGCTGATTCATGACCTGAATGAAAACCTTCAGCGATCCCCCCAGGTGCTCCGCCAGAGCGCGACAGGCATCGTTCGCGGAGCGCACCACCGCCGCGGCCAGCAGCTCGCGCGCGCTAAGGCGCTCGCCGGGCTTGAGGCCGATGCGCGTGCCAGTCGCCTGCAGGACTCCCTTCCCCACCGTGACCGTCTCGTCGAGATTGCCGCGCTCCAGGGCAAGCAGCGCGGTCATGAGCTTGGCCAGGCTGGCGGGCGGCAGGCGGCGCTCGGCCGAGCCGGCCCACAGCACCGCGCCGTCGCGCTTCACCAGGTACGCGGCGGCGATCCAGGGATAGGGATCGTCCGCCGCGCGCGCCGCGCTCGCGGCGAGGCAGGCGAGCGCGAGGAGAACGCGCAGCATCTAGCGGCCGAACAGCCCCCGCAGCTTGTCCATCCCTTTGCTCATGCCCTGCTTCACCGTGTCGGTGGCCTGCTGCGCCTTGCTCGGCGCGGGCTTCTCGAAGTCGGCGTTCGCCAGGTAGGCCATGCAGAAGTCGGCGTACTTGCCGCCCATCTTCGAGGTGTAGTCGCGCCCGGCGCAGTGCTCCTGCGCGATCGGCTTGGCTTCCACCGGGCAGTACCGGCCGAGGAACGCGAGCGAGCCGCCCTGCGCGGCCTTCGGGCATTGCGCCGCCTTGATCGAGGCGGTGGTGACGCCGCACATCTCGGCGGAGCGCTCCTCGCCGCGCGCTTTGACGAAGCCGTCCTGCGTCTGGTAGCGCCGGCAGAACTCGGCTGCGCGCGCGTTGCAGCTTTTCGCCACCTCCGGGCTCATCTGGTTCATCGACTGCATCATCGACTTGCAGTCCTTGTCGTCCTGTTTCGCATAGCACATGCCGAAGTAGCCGAGGCCGGTCGGGTTCATCTTCTCCACCGCTTCGGCGCACTGCTGGATCTGCCGCTGGTTCGACTGCTTCTGCGCCGCGGCCCCCGCCGCGACGCCGGCCTCGACCTGCTTCTTCATCGCCGCGGCCTGCTGCTCGCGCTCGCGGTTCGACTGCGCCACGTCGCACGCGCCGACCTTGCGGCCGGTGGTGTTGATGACGAACTCGCCGTCCTTGCTGGTCATCGTCATCTTGCCCTTGAACTCGGTGCGGCCCGCGTTGTACTGCTGGTCGATGATCATCGTGCCCTGCTTGCAGGTCATGGTGACCTGCAGGCGCGTGGCGGTCTGCTTCTTGTCCGTGACCTTGCACTCTTCCTGGCCCTTCTTCTCGGCCTTGGCGCGCGCCTCCGGATCGTCGCCCTGGCAGACGCGCGTGGTCTGCCCGCCCATGCCGGCCGGCATGCCCGGAATGTTCATCTGCGTGCTGATCTCCCAGAGCTCGCCGCTACCCTGCGCGAGGGCGCCAAGCGGCAGCGCGGCCGCGAACGCGACTGCAAGAAAACGCATGATCATTTTCGAAATTCCCCCTTGAGGGGCGAGTGTACACTCGGCGCGCGTGTCCGAAGGCATCGATCCGAACCGGCTCCTCGCGCTCGTCGCGGCCGTCGCGAAGGAAGCGCGCCCCAACGTCGAAGCGTACGTGACGCTCGACAGCTCGCTCGAGCGCGAGCTCGGCCTCGACAGCCTGGCGCGCGTCGAGCTGGTGCTGCGCCTCGAGCGCGAGTTCGCGGTCAGCCTGCCCGAGCAGGCGCTCGCCTCGAGCGAGACGCCGCGCGACCTCTTGCGCTTCCTGCTCGCCGGGCGCGGCCAGGCGCCGCACGCGGCGGATCGCACGGTCGTCAACCTCTCGCAGGAAGGCGTGCGCCCGCCGGAGCGCGCGCAGACCCTCACCGAGGCGCTCGAGTACCACGTCGAGCGGCAACCCGATCGCCTTACGGTGTTGTTGCTCGAAGAAAATATTGAGCATCGCATCACGTACCACGAGCTCTGGAACGGCGCGATGGCGTACGCGGCCGGGCTCGCCGCGTCGGGCCTGATGCCCGGCCAGACGGTGGCGATCATGCTGCCGACCTCGCGCGAATATCTCTTCACCTTCTACGGCACGCTGCTCGCGGGCGGCGTGCCGGTGCCGCTCTATCCGCCGGCGCGCCTCACCACCATCGAGGACCACCTGTCGCGCCACGTCGGCATCCTCAAGAGCTGCGGCGCCGCGCTGATGGTCACGATCCCGGAGGCGAAGCCGATCGCGTGGCTGCTGCGCGCGCAGGTCGAGTCGCTGCGCGCGGTGATGGTGCCGGCGGATTTTCCCGCGCGCGAGAATTTCGTCCCGGTCAAGGCCACCTCGGGCCAGACCGGCTTCCTGCAATACACCTCGGGCAGCACGGGACAACCCAAAGGCGTGGTGCTCACGCATGCCAACCTGCTCGCCAACGTGCGCGCGATGGGCAAGGCCGCACGAGCGACATCGGCCGACGTGTTCGTGAGCTGGCTGCCGCTCTACCACGACATGGGCCTGATCGGCGGCTGCTTCGCCACCATGTACCTCAGCTTCCCGGTGGTGCTGATGTCGCCGCTCGCGTTCCTCGCGCGGCCGAGCCAGTGGCTGCGCGCCATCCACCGCCACGGCGGCACCATCTCGGGCGGGCCGAACTTCTCCTACGAGCTGTGCCTGCGGCGCATCCCCGAGCACGAGATGGAGGGCATCGACCTCAAGTCGTGGCGCTTCGCGTTCAACGGCGCCGAGCCGGTGAGCCCGGAGACCATGAAGGCGTTCGAGGAGAAGTTCGCGCGCTGGGGCTTCGGCAGGAACACGATGTCGCCGGTGTACGGCCTCGCCGAATGCTCGGTGGGCCTCGCGTTCACGCCGCCCGGCGAGCCATGGCACGTCGACCTGCTCGATCGCGAGCGGTTTTCCAGCACCGGCGAGGCGGTGCTCGCGCGCGAGGGCGATCCCGCGCCGCTGAAAGTGGTGGCGTGCGGACGGCCGATTCCCGACCACGACCTGCGCGTGGTCGACGGCGCGGGCCTCGAGCTGCCCGACCGCACCGAGGGCGCGCTGCAATTCCGCGGCCCCTCGGCGACCAGCGGCTACTACCGCAATCCCGAGGCCACCAAGGCGCTGTTCGCCGGCGGGTGGGTCAACACCGGCGATCGCGCGTATCTCGACCACGGCGTGCTCTACCTCACCGGGCGCGAGAAGGACATCATCATCCGCGGCGGGCGCAACATCAGCCCCTACGAGCTCGAGGAGGCGGTCGGCGACATCCCGGGCGTGCGGCGCGGCTGCGTCGCGGTGTTCGGCTCGCTGGACGCGGCGAGCGGCACCGAGCGCATCGTGGTGCTCGCCGAGACCCGCCAGGCCGACGCGAGCGCGCAGGACGAGGTGAAGAAGCGAATCAATGATCTCGCGCTCAACCTGATCGGCTCGCCGGTGGACGACATCGTGCTCGCGCCGCCGCACACCGTGCCGAAGACTTCGAGCGGCAAGATCCGCCGCGTCGCGGCGCGCGACTACTACGAGCGCGGCCCCGAGGCGGTGCGGCCGCAGGCCGTGTGGCTGCAATTCATCCGCCTCGCGCTCGCCGGCGTGCTGCCGCAAATCCGGCGCGGCTGGCGCGTGGCGCGCGGCATCCTGTTCGCGCTCCGGGCCTATGCGGTTTTCCTGGCGATCGCGATCCCGATCTTCGCCGCGGCCGCCACCCGGGACGTGCAGCGCACCTGGAGGGTCAGCGGCGCGATGACGCGCCTCTTCCTCCGGCTCACCGGCCTGCAGGTGCTGGTGCGCGGGCGCGAGAACATCCCGCCCGGGCCGGTGGTGCTGGCGCCCAACCACACCAGCTACCTCGACGCGCTGGTGCTGGTCTCGGTCCTTGGCCCGCGCGACTTCGCCTTCATCGCGAAGCGGGAGTTCCTCGGCAACCCGCTCATGAGACTGCTGCTCGGCGGCTTCGGCTGCGTGTTCGTCGAGCGCTTCGACGTGCAGGCCGCCGCCGGTGGCGCCGACGAGATGCTGGCGGCGGCGAAGGGCGGCCGCTCGCTCGTCATCTTCCCCGAGGGCACGCTGCAGCGCCGCCCCGGCCTGATGGCGTTCCGCACCGGCGCGTTCCAGGTCGCGGCGCAGGCCGGCGTCCCGGTGGTGCCGGTCGCGCTGCGCGGCGTGCGCTCGGTGCTGCGCGACGGCACGTGGTACGCGCGCCGTCATCCCATGGCGGTCACCTTCGCCGCGCCGATCGCGCCGGAAGGCACCGACTGGAACGCCGCGGTGCGCCTGCGCGACCGCGTGCGCGCCGAAGTGCTCAAGCACTGCGGCGAGCCCGACCTCGAGACTGCCTAGGTAACGACTCAATCCTAATTCGGGGCCAGGGCCACAACTCGTAAGCGATTCGTGGCCCTGACCCCGAATTAGGGTTGCGACTTAGACGTTGATCGTTCCATCCACGCACGTGACCGCGTGGCCGCCGAGCTGGACGGAGTCCTTGTTGATGCGCACGGCTACGCGCCCGTCGCGACCCATCTGCATGCCCTGGCGCGCGACGTAGTGCTCACCGAAGCGCTTGCCGACGTACGCGGCGACGCTCAGGTTGCCCGTTCCGCACACCGGGTCCTCGGGAATCGCCTGCGCCGGGGCGAACGAGCGCACGTGGATCTTCGACACGCCGTCGTCCGAAGCAGCGAATACCGTGGCGCCAGTCACACCGAGCGACTGGCTCCACTCCGCGATGCCGGTGAGGTCGGGCTTGAGCGCGGCGAGCGCGCGGGAGTCGGTCATCTCGCCCACGACCCAGACCGGGCCGACGTCCACCTTGATCACCTCGCTGCCGGGCTTGAGCGGGACGGAGGGGATCTGCCCGTCGAGGCGCTGCAGCCTGGGCGCCGGGCCGGTGAGGAAGATGCGGCCGTCGGGCTCGACCGCGAGCTCGATGATTCCGGCTCCGCATTCCTGGGTGATCTGGGATTTCCTCGAGATGAATCCCGATTCGAGCGCGGCATGCGCGCTGCCGATGGTGGGATGCCCGGCGAACGGCAGCTCGCGCCGCGGCGAGAAGATGCGCAGCCTGTAGTCGGCCTTGGCGGACTTGAGCAGGAAGGTGGTCTCGGACAGGTTGGTCCAGCCCGCGATGCGCTGCATCTCCTCGGTGGACAGCGCCTCGCCGCCGATCACCACGGCGACCGGATTGCCGAGGAACGGCTTGTCGGTAAAGACGTCGACCTGCTTGAATCGCACTACTTCAGTATACGCAGCAGGTTGTGGTGTGCGTCGGTGAAAACCGGCAAGCCGGGGCGCTCGGCGATCGGCTCGGCGGCCTCGGCGAGGCGCGGCCAGCCGAGCAGCTTGCGGTTGCGCGTGACGATGACCTGGTCGGTCCGCGAATACCAGTATTCGGCGCCGTCGGTTCCCTCCGGATCGTCGGACACGTTGACCGCCTCCAGGCCGAACTCGGCGGCGAGGTTCTTCACCACCGGCAGCAGGTCGACGAAGCGGTTGGTGGCCTGGAACACGATCACGCCGTCGGGCTTCAGGTGCTTGAGGTAGATCGCCATCGCCTCGCGCGTCACGAGGTGCATCGGGATCGAGTCGCCGGAAAACGCGTCGATGCCCATCACGTCGTAGCCGCGCGGCGGCTCGCGCTCGAGGGAAAGCCGGCCGTCGCCCAGGATGACTTCTATTTTTCCCGACGAATCATTCAAGAAAGTGAACTCGCGCTTTGCGATCTCCACCACGCGCGGGCTGATCTCGTAGAACACCAGGCGGTCGCCGGGCTTCATCCAGGCCGCGAGCACGCCGGCGCCGAGGCCGATCACGCCCACCGAGAGCGGCTTCTTCGGCTGCATCTCGCGCAGCGAGGCGAACACGCGCCCGTAGCCCGAGCCGGGGCCGAAGTAGTCGGCGGGCATGCTGCGGAAGGAGTCGTCGAGGAGCTGCCCGCCGTGCATGATCCCGCCGTGGTACATCGAGCGGTAGCGCACCGGGCTGTCGTGGTCGGCGGTGCGCACCACCCCGTAGAAGTCGCGCTCCATGACGCGCACGCCCTCCGAGTAGTCGTACACCCCGCGCCCGACGAAGAGCGCCGTGACCAGGGTGGCGGCGATGCCGAGCCAGCGCATGCGCTTGAGCAGCGCGACGACCGAGGCGAGCGCGACGAGCGCGATGCCGAGCTCGAAGTAGCCCGGCAGCACGAGCGGCGCGACGATCGCCACCAGCACCGCGCCGAGCGCGCCGCCGAGCGAGATCATCAGGTAGAAGCGCGTGAGGTGCGCCGGATCCGGCTTGAGCCGCGCGAGCTCGCCGTGGCACACCATGCACGCGACGAACAGGCCGACGAGGTAGAGCGGCGCCGCGACTTCCAGGTCGAGCGACGGGATGGCCCACGCCATGGCGGGCACCAGCAGCACCAGCGCGCCGACGAACGCCGGCCGGATGTACCAGCGCGGGTGGTCGAAGGTCAGGATGAAGCTGGTGAGGTACAGCGCGAGCGGCAGCACCCACAGGAACGGCACGCTGGAGATGTTCTGCGTGAGGTGGTTGGTCACCGCGAGCAGCATCACCGAGCCCATCGCCGCAAGCGCGAGCCATTCGGCCTGGGTCTTTGCCGGCAGCGGTGCGCTCGGGGTCCGGACCTGCGTCTCGAACCCGTTCACCGAAAGCCACGCGGCGAGCGCGCAGAGGATCGCGAAGCCGGCGAACAGGAACGACCACGCCCAGCCGAGCGTCTTCAGGTCGAAGGCCGGCTCGAACAGCACCGGGAAGCCGAGCAGCGCGAGGAGCGACGCGAAGTTGGAAAGCGCGAAGAGGCGATACGGCACCACGCTGCGATAGCGCCGCCAGTACCAGGACTGCAGGAGCGGCGTGGTGGTCGAAAGCAGGAAGTACGGCAGCCCGATGGTGGCGCCGAGCAGGAGCAGGATGCGCGTGACCGGCTCCTCGTCGCCGTGCGGCTTCCAGCCGCTCGAGGCGAGGATCGGCAGGCAGAGCAGCGAAGCCGCGAGCAGCGCGCCGTGCAGCATGGCCTGGCGCCGCGCGCCGAGGCGCGTGGTCCAGTCCGCGTACGCGTAGCCGGCGAGCAGCACGCTCTGGAAGAACACGAGGCAGGTGGTCCACACCGCCGCCGAGCCGCCGAACCACGGCAGGATCTGCTTGGCGATGATGGGCTGGACCAGGAACAGCAGGAACGACGAAAGGAAGATCGTCGCCGCGTACGGCAGCGTTCCGGCCAGCGAGAGGCGAGCTACTTCAGTACGGATCTTAGGGTCCTGCCCATTTCAGCGGGATTGCGCGTCACCTTGATGCCGCACGCCTCCATCACCGCCAGCTTCTCCTGCGCCGTGCCCTTGCCGCCCGAGATGATGGCGCCGGCGTGGCCCATGCGCTTGCCCGGCGGCGCCGTGATCCCGGCGATGAACCCCACCACCGGCTTCTTCATGTTCTCCTTCACCCATTGCGCGGCGTTTTCCTCGTCCGAGCCGCCGATCTCGCCCACCATGATCACCGCCTCGGTCTTCGGGTCGTCGTTGAACATGCGCATAACGTCGATGTGCTTCAACCCGTTGACAGGGTCGCCGCCGATGCCGACGCAGCTCGACTGGCCGAGGCCGAGCTCGCTGAGCTGCCCGACCGCTTCATAGGTGAGCGTGCCGGAGCGCGACACCACCCCGACCGGCCCGCGCTTGTGGATGTGGCCCGGCATGATGCCGATCTTGATCTCGTCGGGGGTGATCACGCCGGGGCAGTTGGGCCCGACCAGCAGCGTGCGCCTGCCCTTCATGCGCTGCTTGGTCATGATCATGTCGCGCACCGGGATGCCCTCGGTGATGCAGATCACGAGATCCAGGTCCGCGTCCACCGCCTCGTCGATCGCCGCCGCGGCGAACGGCGGCGGCACGTAGATCACGGATACGTTCGCGCCAGTTGTTTTTTTTGCTTCTAGAACAGAACCAAAAATGGGAATGCCTTCGAAGTTTTCTCCCGCCTTCTTCGGGTTCACGCCGGCGACGAAGCAGGCCTTGCCGTTCGCGTACGCGCGGCTGGTCTGGGTGTGGAACATGCCGGTCTTGCCGGTGATGCCCTGCGTCATCACCCGCGTGTTCTTGTCGATCAGGATGCTCATTTCTTTTTCCTGCCCGTCTTCGCCTTCTTCTTATTAGCAGCAGCCTTTTTCTTCTTCGCCACCACCACCTTCTTCTTCGTAGGCTTCGCTGCCTTCTTCTTGATCGCGGCGACGACCTTCTTCGCCGCGTCCGCCATGTTGTCGGCCGAGATGATCGGCAGGCCGGAGTCCTTGAGGATTTTCTTGCCCAGGTCCTCGTTGGTGCCCTTCATGCGCACCACCAGCGGCACCGAGAGCTTCACCTCGCGCGCCGCGGCCACCACGCCGGTCGCGATGGTGTCGCATTTCATGATGCCGCCGAAGATGTTCACCAGGATGGCTTTCACCTTCTTGTTCGACAGCATGATCTTGAACGCGGCCGTGACGCGCTCGGTGGTGGCGCTGCCGCCCACGTCGAGGAAGTTGGCGGGCGCGCCGCCGAACAGCTTGATGGTGTCCATGGTCGCCATGGCGAGGCCGGCGCCGTTCACCATGCAGGCGATGTTGCCGTCGAGCGAGATGTAGTTGAGCTCGTGCTTGGAGGCCTCGATCTCGAACGGGTCTTCCTCGTCCAGGTCGCGCAGCGCGGCGAGCTCGGGATGGCGGAACAGCGCGTTGTCGTCGAAGTTGATCTTGGCGTCGAGCGCCACCACGCGCTGGTCGCCGGTGATGATGAGCGGGTTGATCTCGACGAGCGACGCGTCGGTGTCCCAGAAGCACTTGTAGAGCGATTTAAAAAGCGCGCGCTCGGAGCGCGGCAGCTTGAGGCTGGCGGAGATCTCGTCGGCGTCGGCGTCGGTGAGGCCCTGCTCCGGGTCGACGAACACCTTGAAGATCTTCTGCGGCGTCTTCGCCGCGACTTCCTCGATGTCCATGCCGCCCTCGGTGGAGGCCATCAGCACCACTTTCTGCGTGCCGCGATCCACCACCATGCCGACGTAGAGCTCCTTCTGGATGTCGGCGCCCTCCTCGATGAGAAGTCGGCGCACCTTCTGGCCCGCGGGACCGGTCTGATGGGTGACGAGATTCATCCCCAATATTTTCCTCGAGAGGCTTCGAACCTCGTCGACGCTCTTCGCCACTTTCACCCCGCCGCCCTTGCCGCGGCCGCCGGCGTGGATCTGCGCCTTCACCACCCAGACCTTGCCGCCGAGCTTGTGCGCCGCATCGACCGCCTCGTCGACGCTGAACGCCGGGAAGCCGCGCGGGGTGGCGATGCCGTACTTGCGGAAGATTTCCTTGCCCTGGTATTCGTGGATTTTCATCTAGGCGTGGGTTTTTTCTTTCCGATACCACTTGGGATACCACTTTCGCACCGTGTCGCTCGTGGTGTCGAGCGCGTGGCACTGGTCGAGCTGGAACGGCTTGCGGCCGTCGGCGCGCTCTTCCGGCATCTCGCCGGCAAAGCTCTGCACCGCCGCAGTGGGCGCGCCGGCGAGCAGCTCGGTGAGGTGCGTGCAGCCTTTCACGTCGCCGAACAGCTTTTTCACGCCGCGCCGGAAGTCGCGCATCAGGTTCAGGCCGACCAGCTTCCTGTAGGCGGGGGCGATGACCTCGCAGCCGCCCGGGTAGGGCACCGCGTCGGAGCTCGCCGCCGCGGCGAGGATGTTGAAGTGCCGGTCGATGGTGAGGCGCAGCCACATCTCGTGGATCGGCTGCCCGGCGCGGCGCACGCCGGTCTTCATCGGGTTGTCGTGGCTCTTGACGTCGGTCAAGTGCGCCTCGAGGTCCCACAGCCCGTCGGCGCGCTTGTAGCCCTCGTACCGCACGCGGCGCGTGTGGCGCAGCTCGCGCTCGACGTCGGTGACCGGCAGCGGCATAAGGCGCGGATTCTAGCGGATTCTCTTAAGATATTCGGGTGGAAGATCTGATCAACAAGGCCGGCCGCCAGCGCATGCTGTGCGAGCGCATGGTGAAGAGCTACGTGCAGGTCGTCAGCGGCGTCGCGCCGCGCGCGGCCGCCGGCGAGCTCGCGCAGGCGATCGGCGTGTTCGAGCGCCAGCTCGCCGAGCTGAAAGTTGCCCTCGCGCAAGCCGAGGCGCGCGCGCGGCTCGCGGAGCTCGAGCGCGTCTGGCAGCGCTTCCGGCTGCTCGCCGCGCTGCCG
>DASVFV010000101.1:0-4740 GCA_036379875.1 Burkholderiales bacterium
GAGATCCTGCACCAGCTCTGCGAAGTGCTCGCCACGCCGGAGCGCGACGTTTCGCCCACCCGGTTCATGAACTCGGTGCACAACGCCGCGGCGGGCTACTGGAGCATCGCCACGCAGTCGCGCGAGCCCTCCACCAGCCTGTGCTGCTACGACTGGAGCTTCGCCGCCGGCTTGCTCGAAACCGCATGCCAGGTCGCGGTGAACGGCAAGCCCGCGGCGCTCATCGCCTACGACGAGCCCTACCCCGAGCCGTTGCATTCCGCGCGCCCCATCCATTGCGAGTTCGGCGTCGCCCTCGTGCTCGGCCCCGACAAAGGCCTGGCCACGCTGGATGTGGACTTCGCGCAAGGCGTCGAGACGCGGCTCGACGACGCGCAGCTCGAAGCGGTGCGCCTCGGCAACCCGGCGGCGCGCAGCCTGCCGCTCCTCGCGGCCATCGCGCGCGGCGCGCGCGCGGAGATCGCCCTGCAATACGGCCCCGCCGCCAGCCTGCGCGTGCGGGTCGAGCCGTGCTAGCCAGGGCCGAGATCGCGCGCATGATCCCTCACGCCGGGCGAATGTGCCTGCTCGACGAAGTGTCCGCCTGGGACGCGAGCACGATCCGCTGCCTGGCGCGCAGCCACCGCGATGCCGCCAATCCCCTGCGCGCGGGAGCCGAGCTGCCCGCGCTGTGCGGCATCGAATACGCGGCCCAGGCGATGGCCGTGCATGGACGGCTCTCCTCCGCCGTGACCGAAAAGCCGCGCGCGGGTTACCTTGCTTCGGTGAGCGACGTGGTCTGCGCCGTGCGGCGGCTCGACGACCTGGACGGCGATCTGGTGATCGAGGCCGAGAAGCTGGCCGGGGATGATGCGCGCGTGCAGTACCGTTTCACCATAACTTCAAACCACACACAAATTTTGACCGGCAAAGCAGCGGTGGTCCTCGCCGCATGAAGCGCGCCCTCGTCACGGGCGGGAGCGGCGCGATAGGCTCTGCCATCTGCCGGCGCCTGGCCGCGGCCGGGGCGCGGGTGACGGTGCACGCGAACCGGAATTTGGCCGAAGCCGAGCGCATAGCGCAGAATATCCGCGCCGCCGGCGGAGCCGCCGAGGCCGTCGCGTTCGACGTGACGAACGAAGAAGCCGCCGCGGCCGCGCTGGAGCGCCTGCTGGCGGACGGGCCGGTGCAGATAGTGGTGAACAACGCGGGGATCCATGCCGATGCGCCAATGGCGGGGATGTCGGGGGAGCAGTGGAAAAGCGTGGTGGACGTGTCGCTGCACGGGTTCTTCAACGTGACGCGCCCGCTCCTCCTCCCCATGATGGGCACGCGCTGGGGACGCATCGTCAGCGTGTCCTCGGTCGCGGCGCTGCGCGGCAACCGCGGCCAGGCCAACTACGCGGCGGCCAAGGCCGGCCTGCACGGCGCCACCCGCTCGCTCGCGCTCGAGCTCGCCACGCGCGGCATCACGGTCAACGCGGTGGCGCCCGGAATCATCGATTCCCCGATGGCAGAAAAAGCGTTTAGTGAAGAAACAATTGCTTCCCTGGTGCCGATGAAGCGCGCCGGCAAGCCCGAGGAAGTCGCCGCGCTGGTCGGCTTCCTCGCCTCCGACGAGGCGGGCTACATCTCCGGGCAGGTGATTTCCATCGACGGAGGGATGGCATGAAGATCGTCGGCGTCATCCCGGCCTACAACGAGGCGGCCACCATCCGCGACGTCGCCACACGCGCGCTGCGCTTCCTGCCCAACCTGATCGTGGTGAACGACGGCTCGAGCGACGGCACGCTGGAAGAGCTCGGCGGGCTGCCGGTCACGCTGATCTCCAACCCGGTGAACCTGGGCAAGGGCGCGAGCCTGGCGCGCGGCTTCGCCATCGCGCTCGCCGAGGGCGCGGACGCGATCGTCACGCTCGACGCGGACGCGCAGCACTGCCCCGAGGACATCCCGCGCCTGGTCGATGCCGCGCAGGCGCATCCCGGGCGCATCGTGATCGGCGCGCGCCTCTGGGATCGCGACAAGGTGCCGCCGCTGCGCTACTTCGGCAACCGCTTCGCCAACTTCTGGGTGGCGTGGGCGGCCGGCTTCCCGGTCGCCGACAGCCAGTCGGGCTTCCGCCTCTACCCGGCGGCGCTGCTGCGCAACATCAGCGTCAATCCGGCCGCGCGCTTCGCCTTCGAGAGCGAGATCCTGATCGAGGCGGGGCGCGCCGGCGTGCGCACCACCGCCGTGCCGATCGCCGCGCTGTATCCCGCCAACGCACGTCCGAGCCACTACCGCAACGCGGTCGACACCGCGCGCATCGTGCGCATGGTGGCTTGGAAGCTGATCACGCGCGGCCTGTACGTGCCGGGCCTGTTGCGCTCCCTGCGCGGCGCGTAAGCGCGCCTGGACCCGCTCCTCGAAGCGGCAGCCGGGCGGTACGCAGCGTGCGGAAGATATGCGCGGCACTTCGCGCGCGCCAAGCTGCGCCATGACCCGGTCTACCTAGCGCTCCTGCGCCGCGCGCTGCCCGAGCGCGGTGTTTTTTTGGACCTGGGCTGCGGCCAGGGCCTGCTGCTCGCGCTATTGCGCGAAGCGAAACCCGGCCTGTCGCTGCATGGCATCGATGCGCATCCACGGCGCGTGGACATCGCCCGGCGCGCCCTCGGCGCCGATGCGCGCATCGAGCAGCGCGACCTGCGCGAGCTCGATTTTCCGCAAGGGTGCGCGGCCGTGGCGCTGATCGACGTGCTGCTCTACCTCCCCGAACCGGACTTGGTGCTGCGCGCGGCGGCAGACGCGCTCGCGCCGGGCGGAGTGCTCCTGGTGCGCGAGCCCGACGCGAACGCGGGCCTGGCATTCGCGTTCACGCGGCTCAGCTCGTGGTTCGACGCCGCTATACGCGGCAGCTCGAGCGCGCGCCGCCGTTACCGCAGCGCCGCCGAGTGGCGCGCGCAGCTCGAAGGGCTCGGCTTCAGCGTCGAGGCCAAGCCCATGAGCAGCGGCACGCCGTTCGCGAACGTGCTCTTTATCTGCAGGAAGTAACTACCGCGGTATTCGCGCCCGAATCCTCGAGATCGTGTGCGTCGTGACCTGCGCGGCCCACTGGCTGTCGACGGTTTGCCCGCCGAACGCCCGCAGGTCGAGCGACAGGTTCGTCACGTAGATCCAGCCATCCACTCGCACCAGGCTGGCGGGGAAGAGGAACCCCACCGGCGAGCCTTGCCGCACGCCTTCGAAGTCGCCGAGCTTGGCGATCGCCTTGCCGCTCGGGTCGACCACCACCAGCTCGTCGGCCTGGTTCGCGCACACCCAGACATTGTCGTGCTCGTCGATGAGCAGGCCGTCGGCGCCGTTGATGGCGTGCGTGAACACCGTGGCTGCGCGGGCGGCGTCGTTGGCGATGCGCACCACGGTGTCATTTCCGGTATTGGCAACGAACAGCGCGCTCTCGTCCGAATTGAACTGCAGGCCGTTCGCACCGAACGGAGGGAAGCCGGTGGTGGTCAGCAGCGTATCGGTTTTCCATGGCGTGGCGGGTCCGCCCGCCGGTCCCGTGGTCCAGATGGTGCCTTGGAACGAATCCGACACATAGACGTTACCGGCGCGATCGAGCGTAATGTCGTTCAAGCCGTGCGCCGCCGGCGGAACAAGCGCTGGCACGGTCATGAATACCGACGCATTGCCGTTGCGCGGGTCGACGCGCAGCACCTGGCTCTGGCCGAAATCCACCACCAGCAGGTCGCCGCCCGGGTGGAACGCGAGGCCGAGAAGCGCGTTGCTTGAGATCGCCGGGCGCAAGGTACGCAGCAGCTTGCCGTTCTGGCCGAACACGAACACATAGCCGGGGCCCGCGGCGCCCTGCGGGGTGGTCGGGCCGAAACCGCTGACATAGATGTTGCCCCGCGAATCGGCGGTGATTCCCTCCGGGTTCGGCGATCCCGGCGGTAGCTACGCAAAGCTTTGCACGCTGCCGCGCTCCCAGGCAGCGGCATTGGCTGACAGGAAAACGAGGCACGACATGAATACGGTAGACGCGAGGCGCAACACAGACATTTGAACCTCCCGTTGGGCAAGCCCGTCTCGGCGGGTCGCCTGATTATGATCCTGTCACAGGCAGGCGGGTTTAGAATTTGCGCATGCGGTTGCGCAAGCCCCTGCTGTTCGGCGTCCTCGCCGTGGTCATGGGCTTGGCGTTGTACGACAGGCCGCGCACCCCCACCGAAGTGGTCGCCGCGCAAAGCGGCGTGGCGTCGACCGGCCAGCGAAGCAATGCCTTGCAGCTGCCAGACGCGCGCACGCTCGGCAAGGTACGCGGCGAGCTGTTCGGCGCCCCGCCGCCGCCACCCAAGCCGGCGGCCAGCGCGCCAATCGTGGCGCCCGCGCCGGTCGCGCCGCCGAATCCCTATCGCTTCGCCGGCAAGGTGGTGCGCGGCGGCGAAGAGCAAGTGCTGCTCTCGAAAGGCGACCTCGTGTTCTCGGTCAAGGCCGGCGATACGGTGGACGGCACCTACAAGGTGGAATCGGTCGGTAGCGAGGCGATCGAATTCACCTACCTCCCGCTCGGCACGCGCGATCGCGTCGCGGTCGCCTCGGTGCTCGACGTCGCGCCCGCGGCCGCCGCGCCGGCTGCGGATCACGCGGTCGCGCACGGCCCGGCGCAGCTGCGTTGGGACGGCCCTGCGAAGGTGCAGGCGGGGACGAGCTTCACGGTCGCGCTACGTGTGAGCACGAAAGAAGTTCTGCACGCAGCGCCGATGCAGCTTCGCTTCGAGC
>DASVFV010000102.1:0-60200 GCA_036379875.1 Burkholderiales bacterium
GCCGCTGTGCGCCGAGCGCGGCGCGCCGCGAGCCGGCCTCGACCCGGAGTGGATCGACCGCCACGACCTGCGCAACATGCGCCTGGTCGCCGAATGCGTGACGCGCGCGGCGCTCGCGCGCGAGGAAAGCCGCGGCGCGCATCAACGCGAGGATTTCAGCGAGATGTCGGAAGCGTGGCGCAAGCACCAGACCATTCGCCTTTCCGGGGAGCGGCTGCATGTCGACGGCTAAGCTCAGGATCCGCCGCGCCGGCCGCCTAGCGGACTACGCAGTTCCGTTCGAGGCTGGTCAGACGGTGCTCGACGGCTTGCGCTGGATCCGGGTCCATGTCGACCCGAGCCTGGCAATCCGCTTCTCGTGCATCAACGCCAACGCGTGCAAGGAATGCATGATCCGCGTGGACGGCAAGACGGTCTACGCGTGCACCACGCGTCTCGTGCCCGGCGAGATGACGCTCGAGCCGCTGCCGAACAAGGCGCTCATCAAGGACCTCGTCACCGAGATCGCCCCGCCCGACGAGCGGCTTGAGTGAAGAAGCGGCATGCCGCAACGCGGTTTTCGTGTCGAATTCCCGCCGCCCCGCACCCCTATGGGTGCGAATATGAGTAGAGTTCGGCAAAGGGGATAAATGTTGCAGCGGCTTCTGGTCATCGACGACGACCCGGACATGTGCGCGCTGGTCGCGCACGCCGCGACCGCGGCCGGGCTGGAAGCCACCGCCTCCACGGACTTCGAGCAGTTCAAGGCCGGGCTGACGCCCGACACCGACGTGGTGGTGATCGACCTGATGATGCCCAAGGTCGACGGCATCGAGGTGATCCGCTACCTGAGCGACCGCGGCCACCGCGCCGAGGTCGTGCTGATCAGCGGCTTCGACAAGAAGGTGCTGAACGTCGCCTCGCAGCTCGCGAGCACGCTCGGCCTGGACGTGCGCGCCTCGCTGCAGAAGCCGCTCAACGTCGGCCAGCTGCGCGACGTGCTCGCGAAGCGCGGCGACGGCCGCCGGCAGGCGCGCGCCGCGGCCGCCGACAGCTCGGACGGCAGGGACGTGGACAGCCTGCGCCAGGCGCTCGCCCGCAACGAGCTGCTGGTGCATTACCAGCCGCAATTCAGGGTGAAGGATCGCGCGCTGGCCGGCTACGAGGCGCTGGTGCGCTGGCAGCACCCGTCGCTCGGCCTGCTGCCGGCGGCGGCGTTCGTCCAGGCCTTCGAGGCGAGCGGCCTGATCGAGGAGATGACCTGGGTGGTGCTGCGACGGGTGCTCGCCGACCGGCGCAAGCGCAGCGGCGAGGCGGCGCGCGTGCCGGTGTCGGTGAACATGTCGGCGCTGCTGCTGCGCGACCTCGCGCTGCCGGAGAAGCTGCACGCCGTGATCGCCGAGCTCGGCGGCCAGCCGCAGGACCTGCAGCTCGAGATCACCGAGAGCGGCCTGCTGCGCGAGCTGCACACCGCGCTCGACATCCTGGCGCGCATACGCCTGAAGCAGATCCAGCTCTCGATCGACGACTTCGGCACCGGCTACGCGATGATGCACCAGCTGCGCCGCATCCCGGCGCGCGAGCTGAAGCTCGACATGGCGTTCGTGCAGTCGATGCTCACCGACGAGTCGGCCGACATCATCCTGAAGAAGACCCTCGAGCTCGCGCACGACCTCGACATGTCGGTGGTGGCCGAGGGCGTGGAGAGCGCCGAGCAGCTCGCCCGTCTCGCGCAATACGGCTGCGACGTCGCGCAGGGCTACCTGCTCGGCCGGCCCGCCCCGCTCGATTAGCACGCTCAAGGAAAAGCTCGCCGGCTTCGCGCGCCGCGTGCTGCGCCGCGCGGCGCCCGCGCCGGGGCGCTTCTCGGTGAGCCGCGCGAGCAGCCTGCACGGCTTCATCGGCCTCGCGCCGGCACCGCCGTGGCGCGAGTACCTGCTCTACCTGCCGCGCAACTTCGCGAGCCTCGAGCACCCGCCGCTGGTGGTCTGGATCCACGGCTGCCGCCAGGACCCCGAGGCATTCGCGGCCGGCACGCGCATCGCGCGCTTCGCCGACCAGCGCGGCTTCGTGGTGCTGCTGCCGCGCCAGAGCCGCATGGCGAACGCGGAGCGCTGCTGGAACTGGTTCGACCGGCGCACCGCGGCGGGCGCGGGCGAGGCGGCGATCGTCGAGGCGCAGGTCGCGGAGGTGGTGGACAAGTTCGGCATCGACGTGCGGCGCATCTACGTCGCGGGGCTTTCTTCCGGCGGCACGCTCGCCGCGACGCTCGCGCTGCGCGCCCCGCAGCTCTTCGCCGCCGCCGCGATCCACTCGGCGGTGCCGTGCGGATCGGCGAGCGACGCCGCCGACGCGGCGCGCGTCATGGCGGCGGGGCCGCTGCGGCCCGTCGACCAGGTGGCCGCCGAGGCGCGCGCCAAGGCGGGCGGGAAAGCGCGCGTCCCCGCGCTCATCATCCACGGCGCCGCGGACCGCACCGTGGCGCCGGTGAACGCGCTGTTCATCGCCCGCCAGTTCCTGATCCTGAACGGCGCCGAGAATCTGCCGCCGGGCGCCGCGCTGCCGCCTGCGCACGTGCGTGCCTTTGACTCAAGAGTCCATATTGAAAACGACTTCTACGCTGGCCGCCGCCTCGCCGCGCGCCTGGTCACTGTCGCCGAGCTGGGACACTCGTGGAGCGGCGGCGATGCGGCGCATCCGTTCTTCGACGCGCGCGGCCCCGATGCGACCGCGCTTGCGTGCGAATTCTTCGCCGCGCACCGCAAGTAGTCCCTTGGAGCTAGGACCCCCGGCTGAAGGGATGCGCCGGACGCGTCATGCTGCGCTCATGAAGGCAAAGACACTTCTTTTTCTCGCCATCGTGCTGGTGGCCGCGGGCGCCTGGCCGGCAGCCTACTACCTCGGCCAGCTCGCCTGGCAGGTGATCGGCATGTTCCAGGCGCGCGCCTTCGCGCTGCCCGGCGCGCTGCTGCCCGCGCTCGGCGGCCTCGCCGCCATGGCGATCGGCGTGTTCTGGATCCTGCGCCAGAGGACGGTGATCCGCGCGGAGAAGCAGCGCAAGGAAGACCGCGTGCGCAGGCTGCAGGATTACCGTCGCGACCCCGTCGCCGCTGACGGCATCGACGGGCGCCGCGAGCCGTATATCGGAACACGCGACCGCCGCGTCGCCTAACGCGGCTCGGGAAGCTCAACGGTCATCGCGGCGCGGTGCGCGCGGCGTTGCCCGTCGCTTTGAGGCCTCGATCGTGAAATTCCGCACACTTCGCGCCGTAAAAGTGCGTGAAGCGGGTTGTGCAACTGCGCGTGCAGATGAAACCATGTGTCTCGCATGACTCAAGCGTCTCTCGGGAAAATCCTCAGCGCACTCGCCGGCATCGAAGCGGTGCTCGCGCATCGCCAGGGCGGGCGCGCCGACGACGAGGCGCTGCTCGAGTTCCGCCGGCTGTGCTGGGAAACGCTGCTGCTGGTCGACGACGCCGAGTGCCAGGCGCAGATCGATCTCCTCGTGCAGCACGCCAAGGAGCTCTACTCCGACGGCGATGCCGGCCGGGTGGAAGCGGTGCGCGGCAAGATCCGCGGCGCGCTCCATGCCCTGCAGACGCGCCTGCGCGCGCTCGAGGGCGGCTACGGCAAGCGCTGGCGCGACCTGCGCGCCGCCTAGCGAAGCCCGATTTGTCGTCCCCGCGAAGGCGGGGACCCCGTTTAGAAAATTAGAAAGATGGGATCCCCGCCTTCGCGGGGATGACGATCAACCCGCCTGTCTTAATTCCAAAGCTCTTTCGTAGCGAGACGCGCGCCCTCGGCGAGCGTTTCCATCTTCGCCCACATGATCGACGGGTGCACGCGGCGGTGAAACGGCCCCTGCGCGAAGCCGCAATCCGTCCCCGCCAGCACGTTCTCCCGCCCCACCAGCCGCGCGATGCGCACGATGCGCTCGGCGACCAGCTCCGGATGCTCCACCACGTTGGTCGCGTGGCTGATCACGCCGGGAACCAGCACCGTGCCGCCCGGCAGCCTGGCCTTCTCCCACACGCGCCACTCGTGCTCGTGGCGCGGGTTCGCGCCTTCGATGAGCAAGGCGCCGGCGCGGATCTTGAGCACCAGGTCGACGATGTCGCGCAGCGCCACGTCGGTGGTGTGCGGCCCGGGCCAGCTGCCCCAGCAGACGTGGTAGCGGATTTTCTCCGTGGGAATGCCTTCGGTGGCGTGGTTGGTGATCTCGATCTGCCGCGCGAGCCAGCGCCGGTAGTCGGCGAAGCTCGCGGGCGGCACCATGCGGTCGTAGGTCACTGCCGCGCGCGCGTCGTCGAGCTGGAGCAATAGCCCCGCATCGACGATCGCGCGATACTCGTCGCGCATCGCTTCCGCGATCGCTTCCAGCATCGCGTCGTCGCTCGGGTAATGCTCGTTCTTGCGGTCGGGGATCACGCTCGCCGGCGCGGCGACCGGCAGGAAGCCCTCCTCGACGCCGGCCGCCTCGAGCGCGGCCTTGAAGTTCGCGATGTCGCGCTGCACCTCGGCCTGCCCCGTGTAGCGGATCGGCCCGACGCACACCGCCTCGCCCACCGCGGCGAGCGCGGTGGCCGGCGGGCCGCTCGCGCGATCGAGCTCCGCGTAGAACTCGGCGAAGCGCTCGCGGTCGGCGCCGCGCGCGAAGCTCGACTTGCCCTTCACCGGGCGGCGCTCGAAGCCGCTCAGGCGCTCGAGCGCATACTGCGACCAGCTGATCGACTTGCCGAACTCGCCATCGCTGGGTATGTCGATGCCCGCAGTTTTTTGCCTTCCAACTACGTCCTCTACTGACTGCTTGAGACAGGCGCCATACGCCCGCTCATCGTAGGGCTGGCCGTTCTGCTTGGCGCGAATGAAGGGCAGCAGCGCGTCGGGCCGGATCAGGCTGCCGACGTGGGTGGTGAGGATGCGCTCGGTGCTACGCCGCATCGCGGATCGCCCTCCAGATGCGCGCCGGCGTCGCCGGCATGTCGAACTGTTGCACGCCGGCCGAGCGCAGCGCGTCCATCAGCGCGTTCATGAGGGCCGGCATCGACCCCGTCACGCCGCCCTCGCCGACGCCCTTGGCGCCGAGCGGATTGGTGGCGGTCGGCACGGCGTGGTCGGTGACGGTGAGCCCGCCCACCAGCCCGGCGCGCGGCATCGCGTAGTCCATGAAGCTGCCGGTAAGGAGCTGGCCGGCCCCGTCGTACACGCCCTGCTCGAGGAAGATGTGCCCCGCGCCCTGGGTGACGCCGCCCTGCATCTGCCCTTCGACGATCTGGTGGTTGATGATGTTGCCGACGTCGTCGCACGCGACGTAGGAGACGATGTCGCATTCGCCGGTCTCGGGATCGACTTCGACTTCCGCGATGTGGCAGCCGTTCGGGAAGGTCGCGCCGACCTTGGGCCGGCCGGTGAAGTCGAGGTCGAGCCTGCCGGGGTAGCGCTTCGCCAGCTCGTCGATGCGCACCTTGCGGTCGGTGCCCTTGATCCGGTAGTCGCCGGCTTCGAACTCGATGTCCTGCACCGCGCTCTCGAGGTGCTCGGCGGCGAGGTCCATGCCGTTCTTCACGATCTCCTGCGAAGCCCAGTGCATCGCGCTACCGAGGCCGTGCAGCGTGCGCGAGCCGCCGGTGGGATTCGCCACCAGGTGGTACTCGGGCTCCGAGGTGCGCAGGCGGATGCGATCGACCGGAACGCCGAGCACGCGCGAGACGATCTGCGCGAACGTGGTCTCGTGACCCTGGCCGTGGTTGTGCGACGCGGTGCGCAGCGTGATCGTGCCGTCCTTCTCCCAGGCGACCATCACCTGGTCGTGCGGCGCGAAGCCACCCGGCGCGGTCATCTCGATGTAAGTGGCGATGCCGCGGCCGCGCAGCTTGCCACGCTTCTTTGCTTCTTCCTTTCTCCTGGAAAACGAATCCCAGTGAGCCGCGCTGAGTGCCTTGCCCATGACTGCGGCAAAGTCGCCGCTGTCGTACTCGAAGCCGCCGACCAGCTTGTACGGCATCTTCTGAGCGGGAATCATGTTGCGGCGGCGGAATTCCGCCGGGTCCATGCCGAGCTGGCGCGCCGCCTCGTCCACCAGCCGCTCGAGCGCATACGAGGCCACCGGCCGGCCGGCGCCGCGGTAGGCGGCGGTCGGAATCGTGTTGGTGAGAACCAGCCGGCCGCGCACGTGCACTGCCTGCACGTCGTAGACGCCGCAGTTCACGTTCACCAGGCCGAGCGTGTTGACTACCGAGCCGGTGAACGCGACGTAGGCGCCCATGTTCGAGAGGTAGTCGAAGCGCATGCCGAGGATGCGCCCGTTGGCATCGAGGGCCATCTCGCCGGTGTGCACGATGTCGCGCGCCTGTTCGTCGCCGAGGAACACTTCCGAGCGTGTGCCGACCCACTTCACCGGGCGGCCGAGCTTCTTCGCCGCGTAGAGCAGCGCGCCGTACTCCGGATACGCGTTGAAGCGCACGCCGAAGCCGCCGCCGACTTCCTCGGCGACCACGCGGATCTTCTCGGGCGGCACGCCGAGCACGGCGGAGAGCTGCCCGCGCATCGGGCCGACGCCCTGCGTGGTGGCGTGCAGGAAGTAGAGATCCTTCTGCGCGTCGTACGAGCCCATCGCCGCGCGCGGCTCCATGGGGTTGCCGATCACGCGCGAGTGGTAGGCGGTGAGCTTCACCACCTTCGCCGCCTTGGCGAACGCGGCGTTCGTCGCCGCCTCGTCGCCGCCGACGAAATCGAGCACCAGGTTGCCCGGCGCGCCGGAATGAAGCTGCGGCGCGCCCGGCGCGAGCGCCTGCTCCGCCGTGGTCACCGCGGGCAGGTCGCGGTAGTCGATGGCGAGCGCCTCGGCCGCGTCCTGCGCCTGCGCGGCGCTCTCCGCCACCACCAAGGCGACCGGCTCGCCGACGTGGCGCACCACCTCATGGGCGAGGGAGGGACGCTGCGCCTGGCGCTGCTCGGAGCCGTCCTTCCACTTGAAGGGTGCGGCGGCGGGAATCGGCTTGAGGCCGGCCTGCACCAGCTCGGCGCCGGTGAAAACCGCGAGCACACCTTTCTGCCTTGAAGCTTCTTCCTTCGAAATCGAAACAATCCTGGCGTGCGCGCGGTCGGAACGCACGAAGTGCGCGTACGCCTGGCCAGGCAGGGTCCAGTCGGAGACATACCGTCCCCGACCAGTCAACATTCGGTCGTCTTCCAGCCTGCCTTTCAGAATTCTCAGCCCTTCGACATCGCTATGAGGATGCTGCACGGAGCATAGTCGAGAAGCGACGCGCCGACCGAGCCTTTCCACCATCGGGCTGCGAACGAGGTGTTCTGGTTATGCCCGACCACGATCAGGTCGGCGCCGATCGCCTTCGCGAGCCGGCAGATCTCCTCGACCGGCTCGCCGACCGCGAGCTGCCCGGTGGCGTTGAAGCCCTTGTCGCGCAGCGTGCGGATGCCCTCGTCGAGGACGCTCTGGGTGCGCTTCTTCTCCTCCTCGAGCAGCTCCTCGGGCACGAAGCCCTCGGTGAGGAACAGGCTCGGCGGCATGCTCGCCACCGCGAGAAGGTGCGTATCGGCCTGCAGGAAGCTCGCCAGGTCCGCGCACTCGAAGAGCGCGCGCTTGCCTTCCTGCGAGCCGTTGTAGGCGAGGAGAATTTTGCGGTATTTCATGCGCCCTCCTTACTTGAGGAGCAACCCGACGCGCTCGATGGTGGCGCGCTCGGCCTTGAAGGTTTCCGCGGCCCATCTCGCGTAGTCCTCGCTCGACTGGTACCACGCCGGCTGGTCGAGGGTAGCGAGCAGCTTGTGGTATTCCGGGTCCTCCAGCGAGCGCTTGAATGCGTCATGCAGGGTCTTCACCACCTGCGGCGCCATGCCTTTCGGCCCGACCAGGCCGAACGGCGAAGCCGACACGGTGTCGACGCCGAGCTCCTTGACGGTCGGCGCGCCCCAGCGCGTGCGCTTGTCGCCGAGCGTGGCGAGCAGGCGCTGCGCGCCGGCGTCGACCTGCTTCGCCCAGCCGGTGGAGTCGACCTGCACCATCACGTGCCCGCCCATCAGCGCGATCGCGCCGTCGGCGTAGCCCTTGAACGGCACGTGCAGGAACTGCACGCCGGCCTTCGCCCCCACCTCCTCCATCGCCAGGTGCAGCGAGGTGCCGGTTCCGGGCGTGGCATAGGAGAGCTTTCCGGGGTTCGCCTTGGCGTAGGCGATCAGGTCGTTGAAGGTCTTGAACGGCGAGTCGGCCTTCACCACCACGCCGAAGGTGTACCCGGCGAGGCCGATGATGTAGGTGAAGTCGGTGACCGGGTTCCAATCGACCTTCTGCATGTGCGGCGCGCGGAACGCCGAGATGGTGAGCTGCGAGATGGTGTAGCCGTCGGGCTGCGCGGTCTTCGCCATCGTGGTCGGCCCGTTGTTGCCGCTGCCGCCCGGGCGGTTCTCGATCACCAGGTTCTGGCCGAGGTGCTTCTGGGTGATCTCGCCCAGCTTGCGGAAGTAGATGTCGGTGCTGCCCCCCGCGGGCCAGGGCACGATGAGCGTGACCGGCTTGGCGGGGAATTGCTGCGCTTGCGCCGCCGCCGCGACGAGCAGGCATGCAACGAGCCCCAGTATGGATCTCATCTTCCTCCTCCTTGTTATATCGAGGGATTATAGCCACCGGCCGCTAAAATAAGGCCCTTGTTAGATCCCAATCGCAGCGACCTCGTGGCCGGCGTGGCCGGCGCCGGCACCATGGGCCGGGGCATCGCCCAGGTGCTCGCCCAGTGCGGCGCGCGCACGCTGCTCTTCGACGCCCAGCCCGGCGCGGCCCGCAAGGCGAAGGACGCCATCGCGCAGGCGCTCGGCAGGCTGGTCGAAAAAGGCCGCCTCGCCGCCGGCGATGCGGATAAGACCGTCGGGCGCATCGAGATCGTCGATTCCCTTGCCGCTTTCGCGCCCTGCCACGCGGTCGTGGAGGCGATCGTCGAAGACCTCGCGGCGAAAAGAGAATTATTTGGAAAAGTCGAGGCCGTGGTATCGCCCGATTGCATCATCGCCTCCAATACGTCGTCGCTCTCGGTGACCGCCATGGCGTCGGCGTGCAAGCGGCCCGGGCGCGTCGCGGGCTACCATTTCTTCAACCCGGTGCCGGTGCTGAAGATCGTCGAGGTGGTGGACGGCGTGCAGACCGAGCGCTGGGCCACCGACGCGCTCACCGGCCTCGCGCGGCGCTTCGGCCACACGCCGGTGCGCTGCAAGGACACGCCCGGCTTCATCGTCAACCACGCCGGCCGCGCGTTCGTCCCCGAGTCGTTGCGCGTGCTGTCCGAGGGCGTGGCCGACTTCGCCACCATCGACCGCATCCTGGTCGACGCCGCGGGCTTCCGCCTCGGGCCTTTCGGCCTCATGGACCTGGTGGGCCTCGACGTCGCGCACGCGGTGATGAAGTCGATGTACCAGCAGTATTTCGAGGAGCCGAAGTACCGGCCGTCCTTCATCGCCGAGCCGCGCGTCGCGGCCGGACTGCTGGGGCGCAAGACCGGGCGCGGCTGGTACGAATACGACAAGGACAACAATCCGAGGAAAATTGAGGAACATCAAGCCCCGGGCTCGCGTCCTGCGGCAGTTTGGGCCGTGCCTGAACTGAAGGAACTGATGGTGGCGCTCGGCGCGAAGCCCGAACTGAAACCGACACCCGACGCGGTGTGCTTCGTCGCGCCGCTGGGCGCCGATGCCACGACGAGCGCGCTCGAGCACGGCCTCGACCCGGCGCGCACCGTCGCCGTGGATCCGCTGTTCGGCTTCTCGAAGCGCCGCACGCTCATGGGCACCCCCGTCACACAAAAAGGAATGCTCGATGCGGCGCACGGCCTGCTCGCTTCCGACGGCGTACCGGTATCGGTGATCAAGGATTCGCCCGGCTTCGTCGCGCAGCGCGTGGTCGCGCACATCGTGAACGTCGGCTGCGACATCGTGCAGATGCGCATCGCCACGCCGGAAGACCTCGACCGCGCGGTGGTGCTTGGCCTCGGCTATCCGCGCGGCCCGCTCGCGATGGGCGACGCCTTGGGCCCGAAACGCATCCTCGCCGTGCTGGAAGCCATGCACGATTTCTACCAAGAACCGCGCTACCGTCCGAGCCCCTGGCTGCGGCGGCGCGCCGCGCTTGGTGTTTCTTTACTGAAGGAAGACTAAATGCTCGACGCCTATATCTACGACGGACTGCGCACTCCCATCGGCCGGCACGCCGGCAAGCTCGCGCCGGTGCGCCCCGACGACCTCGCCGCCGAAGTGCTGAAGGAGGTGGTGGCGCGCAACAAGGTCGACGCGGCCGAGATCAGCGACGTGGTGCTGGGCTGCGTGAACCAGGCCGGAGAAGACTCGCGCAACGTGGCGCGCTTCGCCGCGCTGCTCTCCGGCCTGCCGCCGACCACGCCCGGCGTGACGGTGAACCGCCTGTGCGCGAGCGGCCTGCAGGCCGTCGTCGACGCCGCGCGCGCGGTGAGCGTGGGCGAAGGCGACCTGTACATCGCGGGCGGCGTGGAGAGCATGAGCCGCGCGCCGTTCGTGTTCAGCAAGTCCGACTCGCCGTACAGCCGCGACGTGAAGATGTTCGACACCACGATCGGCTCGCGCTTTCCGAACCCGAGGGTGGTGAAGCAGTTCGGCAACCACACCATGCCCGAGACCGGCGACAACGTGGCGAAGGACTTCGGCATCACGCGCGAGCAGGCCGACGAGTTCGCGCTCGCCTCGCAGCAGAAGTACGCCAAGGCGGAAGCCGAGGGCTTCTACAAGGGCGAGATCCACGCCGTCACCGTGCCTTCGCGCAAGGAACCGGTGAAGGTCGACGCCGACGAGCATCCGCGCCGCGACAGCAGCATGGAGGCGTTAAAGAAGCTGAAACCCCTGTTCGAAGGCGGCGTAGTGACTGCCGGCAACGCTTCCGGCGTGAACGACGGCGCGGCCGCGCTGCTCATCGGCTCCAAGGCCTGGGGTACCAAACACAACAAGAAGCCCATGGCGCGCATCCTCTCCGCCGCCAGCGCGGGCGTGGAGCCGCGCATCATGGGCGTCGGGCCCGCTTATGCCATTCCGCGCGCGCTCGAAAGAGCGAAGCTGCAACTGAAGGACATGGACATCATCGAGATCAACGAAGCGTTCGCAAGCCAGGTGCTCGGTTGCCTGAAGCTCATGAACGTCGACTTCAAGGACCCGCGCGTGAACCCGAACGGCGGCGCGATCGCCATCGGCCACCCGCTCGGCGCCTCGGGCGCGCGCCTCGCGCTCACCGTGGCGCGCGAGCTGCAGCAGTCGGGCGGCAAGTACGCCGCGGTGTCGCTGTGCATCGGCGTGGGCCAGGGCCTCGCCGTGATCCTGGAGCGCATGCAATGAAGCGCGAAATGCCGAAGGCCCAGTTCGCCTGGGATGATCCGCTCGCGCTCGACCAGCAACTCAGCCAGGACGAGCGCATGGTGCGCGACGCCGCGCACAAGTACTGCCAGGACAAGCTCGCTCCACGGATTTTGCATGCCTTTAGAAATGAAGCTACGGACAAAGGCATCTTCCGCGAGATGGGCGAGCTCGGCCTGCTCGGGCCGACCATTCCATCGGAGTACGGCGGGCCCGGCCTGAATTACGTGTCGTACGGCGTGATCGCGCGCGAGGTCGAGCGCGTGGACTCGGGCTACCGCTCGATGATGAGCGTGCAGTCTTCGCTCGTGATGCTGCCGATCTTCGAGTTCGGCAACAAGCCAACGAAAGAAAAATACCTGCCCAAGCTCGCGAGCGGCGAATGGATCGGCTGCTTCGGGCTCACCGAGCCCAACCACGGCTCCGATCCGGGCTCGATGCAGACGCGCGCGAAGCAGGTCGCCGGCGGCTACAGCCTGACCGGCAGCAAGACCTGGATCTCGAATTCGCCGATCGCGGACGTGTTCGTGGTCTGGGCAAAAGACGAAGGCGGCCAGATCCGCGGGTTTGTCCTCGAAAAAGCAATGAAAGGGCTTTCCGCGCCCGCGATCCACGGCAAGGTAGGCCTGCGCGCCTCGATCACCGGCGAAGTGGTGATGGACAACGTGTTCGTGCCCGAGGAGAACGCCTTTCCGGAAGTGCGCGGCCTCAAGGGCCCGTTCACTTGCCTCAATTCCGCGCGGTACGGGATTGCCTGGGGGGCCCTGGGGGCCGCTGAAGACTGTTTTGTAAGAGCAAGACAGTACGTGCTGGAACGAAAGCAGTTCGGCCGGCCGCTCGCGGCGAACCAGCTGATCCAGAAGAAGCTCGCCGACATGCAGACCGAGATCGCGCTCGGCCTGCAGGGCTGCCTGCGCCTCGGGCGCATGAAGGACGAGGGCATCGCGTCGCCGGAGATCACCTCCATCCTGAAGAGGAATTCCTGCGGCAAGGCGCTGGAGGTCGCGCGCGCGGCGCGCGACATGCTGGGCGGCAACGGCATCTCGGACGAGTTCGGCGTGATCCGCCACGTGGTGAACCTCGAGGTGGTGAACACCTACGAGGGCACGCACGACATCCACGCGCTGATCCTCGGCCGCGCCATTACGGGCATCCAGGCGTTCAACTGACCGAGCAGCGCGAGCTTTTCAGCACCGCGACCGGCCCGCCGGGTTTTCTCTACCAGCAGGATTTCCTCTCGCGGGCCGAGGAGGCGGCGCTCATCGCGACGATCGAAAAGCTGCCGCTCGAGGAAGCGCGCTACAAGGACTACACCGCGAAGCGCCGCACCGTGAGCTACGGCTTCGACTACGATTTCTCGTACAACACCGTGCATCCCGCTCCGGCCATCGCGGATTTTCTCGAGCCTTTGAAGGTTCGGGTCGCCCAGTGGCTGGACGTCCAACCTGAACAGATTCGACATGCGCTGGTCGCGGAATACCGCCCGGGCACTGCGCTCGGCTGGCACCGCGACGTGCCGAACTTCGAGCTGGTGTGCGGGGTGTCGCTTGCCGCCTCGACGCGCATGCGCTTCCGGCCGTTCCCGCCCGGGAGCGAGCGGAAGAAGGTCCTGTCGCTCGAGCTCGCGCCGCGCTCGGCGTACATCCTGCGCGGCGACGCGCGCTGGCGCTGGCAGCACAGCATCCCGCCCACCAAGGCGCTGCGCTACTCCATCACGCTCCGCACGCTCGCTTGAAAGCGCTTTTCTTCTCGTTTTTCCTGCTGGTGCAGATGCAGCTCCAGCCGCCGAACGCGGTGCTGCTGGTGGCGAAGCCGGACCTGCTCGATCCGAATTTCCGCGAGACCGTGGTGCTCGCGCACCAGGCCGAGGACGGCAGCACGGTGGGCGTGATCCTCAACCGCCCGCAGGAGCCGCTCGCGTTCGGCGGGCCGGTGATGCGCCAGATTCCGGTGGTGCTGTTTCGCGCCGCGCAGCCGCCCGAGGCGCCCGCGTTCCACGTGCTGCCGGACGTCTACCTGAGCATGCACCCGCAGAATGTGGACAACGCCGCGCAAACCGGCAGGCTGTTCGCGGGATTCGCCGGCTGGGCGCCGGGCCAGCTCGAGAGCGAGCTCGCGCGCGACGGCTGGTACGTGCTGCCGGCGAGCGAGGAAATCGTGTTCCGCAAAGACACACGCGGCCTGTGGGAAGAGCTGGTGCGAAAAGCCCTCGGCCGTGTAGCGATGCGCTGAAAGCGGTCGTATACTCGTTCCATGAAATCCGCCCTTCGCCTGGTCGCGCTCATCGCGTCGCTCGCCGCCTGCCTGCCCGCGTTCGCGCAGGCCGAAGGCGAGGCGGTGATCCTGATCGCGCATCCGGCGTTCCGCGACCTCGAGTACCGGCAGACCGTGCTGATCGCGGCGCCCGCGCCGAACGGCGGGCACGTGGGCGTGATCCTGAACCGCCCGACGCGCCGCTCGCTGGGCAGCCTGTTCCCCGAGCACGAGCCGTCCAAGAAAGTCGCCGACCCGGTGTACTACGGCGGGCCGTTCTCGCGCGGCGCGCTGGTCGCGCTGGTGCGCTCCGACAGCGCGCCGGGGGCGGGCTCGGTGCTGCTCATGAAGAACCTGTACCTCGCGTTCCGCGCCAACACCATCGACCACGTGATCGAGACCACGCCGAACGAGGCGCGCTACTTCGTCGGCTACGTGGGCTGGCGGCCGGGCGAGCTGAGGAGCGAGATCGACCGCGGCCTGTGGTCGGTGCAGGGCGCGGACCTCGACACCATCTTCCGCAAGGACACCGAGGGGCTGTGGGACGAGCTGCTGCAGCAGTCCAAGCGCATCCGCGCCGGCCTGCCCCTCGAGGCGCCGCTCGCCCTCCTGCGCTGACCGGCTCACGCCGGCGCAGGCACAGTTTCGCGCGGCACCCGTTAGTCTGGCCGCATGTTCGCCCTGACCCGGTTCGAATGGCTGGTGCTCGTGGCGGCGGTCCTCGCCTGCCCGGCGCTGTCGTGGGCGCAGGCCGGCGCTGGAGCCACGGCGCCCTCGCAGTCGCTGTTCGACCGGCTGGACCGGAACAAGGACGGCTACCTGACGCGCGACGAGCTGTCCGTCGACGAGGCGAACAACCGCAACTGGATCGCGGTGGACCGCGACCGCGACGGCCGCATCAGCCGCTCCGAGTTCAGCCTGGTGGACCTGGAGCGCGCCAAGCCGCAGCCCGGCGCCGCCACCGGCGGCTCCGCGGCGCCCAAGAAGCCGGAATAGTTGTAAATCGCCCGCTGTTCTCCTAGGGTTGTCCACCCAGGAGGCCCCATGAAGCTCGTCCTTGCCGCGCTCTCGAGCGCGCTCTTGCTCGTGTCCTGCGCCGTGCCGACCGCGGAGCAGACCCTCGTCGACCGCGCCGTGACCGCCATGGGCGGCACCGAGCGCCTCGCCGCCGTGAAGACCGTGACCTACAAAGGCAGCGCGAAATACTGGGAGCCCGAGCAATCCGACGTGCCGGGCGGCGAGGCGCGCTTCGCCAACGAGTCCACCTTCGAGGGCTTCATCGACGCCGCGTCGCGCTCCTCGCGCACCGACTGGGTGCGCAACTTCGCCTATCCCGCGCCGCGCACCTACACCTTCAGCGAGATCGTCACGCCCGAGGCCGGCTACGTGCTCGGCGTGGACAGCACCGGCCGCAACGCGCAGAGCATGAAGATGAATCCGCCCGCGCACTCGATGTCCGGCCAGCGCCTCGCCGCCTCGCACCGCGAGCTGCGCCGCGCCGGCACCGGCGCGCTGATGCTCGCCATGCAGCGCAATCCCGACCGCGTGCAGCCGGCCGCCGACATCGCCGGCCAGCGCGCCGTCTCCTTCGACGGCTACCTCGTGGCGTTCGATTCCGCCACCGGCCTGCCCTCGCGCGTACGCACCCTCGACTACGACAACCTCTGGGGCGACGTGAACTACGACATGCTGCTCTCCGACTGGCGCGAGTCCGACGGGCTGCGCGTGCCGATGAACCGCAAGTACGAGATGAACGGCCGCCTGATCAGCGACGTGCAGTTCAGCGAGGTGCGCTTCAACCAGCCGGTCGACGCCTCGCGGCTGCAGGTAAGCGCCGAGCTGCGCGAAGGCGCGGCCAAGCCGGCGGTGCGCAACGTGCCCTTCCAATGGGTGATCCGCCGCCAGATCATCGGCGTGTACATGGACTCGGACAACCCGAGCTTCGACACGCGCGGCTCGCAGGGCCTGCGCCTGCAGGAGGTCGCGCCGGGCGTGCTCCAGGTGCAGGGCGGCACGCACAACAGCCTGGTGGTCGAGATGAGCGACCACCTGATCGTGCTCGACGCGCCGGTCAGCGACGCGCAGTCGCTATGGCTGGTCGGCCAGACGCGCGCGCGCTTCCCGGGCAAGCCGATCCGCTGGGTGGCGCTCACGCACCACCACATGGATCACACCGGCGGGATCCGCGGGCTGCTCGCCGAGGGCGGCACGCTGGTGGTCGCACAGGGCGCGGGCGCGCACTTCCGCCGCGTGCTCGAGGCGCCGATGACGCGCAATCCCGAGCTCAAGCCGCAGTCGTTCCACATGAACCCGATCCTGGAGGTGCCCGAGAGCCACGTGATGTCCGACTCGGCCGGACGCCAGGTGATCGTCTACGTGATGGACAGCCCGCACGCGAAGTCGACGCTGATGGGCTGGGTGCCGCACGCGCGGCTCGGCTTCGTCACCGACATCTGGTCGCCCGGGCCGCCGCTGCCCGCCAAGCCCAATCCGGGACTGCTCGCCGTGGTGAACACGGTTAAGCGCGCCGGCCTCGAGCCCGAGCGCTTCGCCGGCGGCCACGGCTCGATTGCCGACTACCAGTCGCTCGCGCGGCTGGTCGGCCAGTAAACAAATGGGGACGGACCCCATTTTTCTCCTTTGAGAATTAACCGCAGGTGCGAAAAATGGGGTCCGTCCCCATTTGTTCGCTTTAGGCCGCGGCCTTAACGGACTTCTTTTTCTCGAACGCCATCTTGCCGGCTTTCCAGTCGGCGACGATGGTGTCCTTCGGCGCGAAGCGCCCTTCGAGGATCGCCTTGGCGAGCGGGTTCTCGAGCTCGGACTGGATGGCGCGCTTGAGCGGGCGCGCGCCGTACACCGGGTCGAAGCCCACCTTGGCGAGCTCGCCCAGCGCAGCCTCCGACACCTCGAGGTTGTAATCCATCTTGGCGAGCCGGCTCTTCAGCACGTTGAGCTGGATCTTCGCGATGGACTTGATGTTGTCCTCGCCGAGCGCGTGGAACACCACGATCTCGTCGATGCGGTTGACGAACTCGGGCCGGAAGTGCGTCTTGACCTCGCCCATGACCGCCAGCTTCACCACCTGGTAGTCGCTGCCCGCCATGCTCTGGATCATCTGCGAGCCGAGGTTGGAGGTCATCACCAGCACGGTGTTCTTGAAGTCGACGGTGCGGCCCTGCCCGTCGGTAAGGCGGCCTTCGTCGAGCACCTGCAGCAGCGCGTTGAACACGTCGGGGTGCGCCTTCTCCACCTCGTCGAACAGGATCACCGAGTAGGGCTTGCGCCGCACCTGCTCGGTGAGCTGCCCGCCCTCGTCGTAGCCGACGTAGCCCGGCGGCGCGCCGATCAGGCGCGACACCGAGTGCTTCTCCATGTACTCGGACATGTCGATGCGGATCAGGTGCTCCTCGGAATCGAACAGGAAGCTCGCGAGCGCCTTGCACAGCTCGGTCTTGCCGACACCGGTGGGTCCCAGGAACAGGAAACTTCCATAGGGCCGGTTCGGGTCGGACAGGCCCGAGCGCGAGCGCCGGATCGCGTCGGACACCAGGCGCACCGCCTCGTCCTGGCCGACCACGCGCTGGTGCAGCACTTCCTCCATGCGGATCAGCTTGGCGCGCTCGCCTTCCATCATCTTCGACACCGGGATGCCGGTGGCGCGCGACACCACCTCGGCGATCTCCTCGGTGCCGACCTGGGTGCGCACCAGCTTCGCCTTGGGCGCGTCGCCTTTTTCCACTTTCTTCAGCTGCGCCTCGAGCTGCGGCAGCTTGCCGTACTGCAGCTCGGCGAGCTTGTCGTACTGGCCCTTCCTCTGCAGCTCGGCCATCTGCTGGCGCAGCTTCTCGATCTCTTCCTTGATGTGCTGGCTGCCCTGCACCTGGGCCTTCTCCGCCTTCCAGATTTCCTCCAGGTCGGCGTACTCCTTCTCGAGGCGCTTGATTTCCCCTTCGATCAGGGAAAGGCGCTGGCGCGACGCTTCATCCTTTTCCTTCTTGACCGCTTCTCTTTCAATTCTTAATTGAATAAGACGACGCTCGAGCCGGTCCATCGCCTCGGGCTTGGAGTCGATCTCCATCTTGATGCGCGCCGCCGCCTCGTCGATCAGGTCGATCGCCTTGTCGGGCAGGAAGCGGTCGGTGATGTAGCGGTGCGAGAGCTCGGCGGCGGCGACGATCGCCGGGTCGGTGATCTCCACGCCGTGGTGCAGCTCGTACTTCTCCTGCAGGCCGCGCAGGATGGCGATGGTCGATTCCACGCTCGGCTCCTCGACCAGCACCTTCTGGAAGCGCCGCTCGAGCGCGGCGTCCTTCTCGATGTACTTGCGGTACTCGTCGAGCGTGGTGGCGCCGATGCAGTGCAGCTCGCCGCGCGCGAGCGCGGGCTTGAGCATGTTGCCGGCGTCGATCGCGCCCTCCGCCTTGCCGGCGCCCACCATGGTGTGCAGCTCGTCGATGAAGACGATGGTGTTGCCTTCGTCTTTCGCCAGCTCTTTCAGGACCGTTTTTAATCTTTCTTCAAACTCGCCCCTGTACTTGGCGCCCGCTAGCAAGGCGGCCATGTCGAGGTTGAGCAGGCGCTTGTTCTTCAGCGTCTCCGGCACCTCGCCGTTCACGATGCGCTGCGCGAGGCCCTCGACGATCGCGGTCTTGCCCACGCCCGGCTCGCCGATCAGCACCGGGTTGTTCTTGGTGCGCCGCTGCAGGATCTGGATGCAGCGCCGGATCTCGTCGTCGCGGCCGATCACCGGGTCGAGCTTCCCTTGTCTGGCTCTTTCCGTTAAATCCAATGTGTACTTCGCCAGGGCCTGGCGCTGCGATTCATCGCCCTGCGACGCGACGTTCTCGCCGCCGCGCACTTCCTCGATCGCCTTCTCCAGGGTGGCCTTCGACAGGCCGAGGTGCTTGACCGCGGCGAGCAGGAAGAGCTCGGAGGCGATGTACTGGTCGCCGCGCTTCTGCGCTTCCTTGTCGGCGACGTTCAGGAGCTGGGTGAGCTCGCGCGAAAGGTGCACCTCGCCGGGCGTGCCCTCGACCTTGGGCAGCCTCTTCAGCTCTTCCGCGAAGCTTTTCTTGAGCGCCGCGGGGTTCCCGCCGGCCTTGGCGATCAGCCCGGCCACGCCCTGGTCTTCCAGCAGCGCGAGCAGCAGGTGCTGCGGCTCGATGTACTGGTTGTCGGCGCCGAGCGCCATGCTTTGCGCCTCGGCCAGCGCTTCCTGCAGCTTGGTGGTGAACTTGTCGAATCTCATAGTGCCCCTTCGTCGCAGATGGGGACTGCCGGCCCGCTTTCAAGTCTGGTTCTTGCTTTAAGATCAGTTTGATATGGAGCGGCGCACCCAGTTCAACATCGGCTACCTGCTGTTCGCCCTGCTGGCGATTTTCGTGCTTCAGCAGTGGTGGCAGCAGGCGCAGACCATCGAGGTCGTGCCCTACAGCGAGTTCGAGAAGCTGCTCGCCGAGAACAAGATCTCGGAAGTGGTGGTCTCCGACCAGCGCATCACCGGCAAGCTGAAGGCTCCGGAAGGCGGCAAGCGCGTCGCGGTGGCCAACCTCGTGGCGCCCGACGTCGCGGAGCGGCTCGACAAGTACAACGTGCAGTACACCCGCGTGCACGAGAGCACCTTCCTGCGCGACGTGCTCTCGTGGGTGCTGCCTGCTCTGGTGTTCTTCGGCGTCTGGTACCTGCTGGTGCGGCGCATGGCCGGGCAGCAGGGCGGCCTGGGCGGCGGCTTCATGGCGCTCGGCAAGAGCCGCGCCAAGGTCTACGTCGAGAAGAAGACCGGCGTCACCTTCGCGGACGTCGCGGGCGTGGACGAGGCGAAGGCCGAGCTGCAGGAAGTGGTCGAGTTCCTCAAGGACCCGAAGAAATACGGCCGCCTCGGCGCGCGCATCCCGAAGGGCGTGCTGCTGGTCGGGCCGCCGGGCACCGGCAAGACGCTGCTCGCGCGCGCGGTGGCCGGCGAGGCGGGCGTGGCGTTCTTCTCCATCTCGGGCTCCGAGTTCGTCGAGATGTTCGTCGGCGTGGGCGCGGCGCGCGTGCGCGACCTCTTCGAGCAGGCGCGCCAGAAGGCGCCTGCGATCATCTTCATCGACGAGCTCGACGCGCTCGGCCGCGCGCGCGGCGCGGGCGGCTTCGGCGGCCACGACGAGAAGGAGCAGACGCTCAACCAGCTGCTGGTCGAGCTCGACGGCTTCGACCCGTCCACCGGCCTGGTGCTGCTCGCCGCCACCAACCGGCCCGAGATCCTCGACCCCGCGCTGCTGCGCGCCGGGCGCTTCGACCGCCAGGTGCTGGTCGACCGGCCCGACAAGGCCGGCCGCATCCAGATCCTCACCGTCCATGCGAAGAAGATAAAGCTCGACCCGGACGTCACGCTGGAGCAGGTCGCCGCGCTCACGCCGGGCTTCACCGGCGCCGACCTCGCCAACCTGATCAACGAGGCGGCGCTGCTCGCCACGCGGCGCGGCGCCGAGGCGGTATCGATGGGCGACTTCAACGAGGCGGTGGAGCGCCTGATCGCCGGCCTGGAGAAGAGGAACCGCGTGCTCAACCCCACCGAGCGGCGCGTGGTGGCGCACCACGAGCTCGGCCACGCGATGGTGGCGATGGCGCTGCCCGGCACCGACCCGGTGCACAAGGTCTCGATCATCCCGCGCGGCGTGGGCGCGCTCGGCTACACCATCCAGCGGCCCACCGAGGATCGCTTCCTCATGACGCGAGCCGAGCTCGAGAACAAGATGGCGGTGCTGCTCGGCGGGCGCGCCGCCGAGGAAGTGGTGTTCGGGCATCTCTCCACCGGCGCGGCCGACGACCTCGCCAAGGTGACCGACATCGCGCGCAGCATGGTGATGCGCTACGGCATGGTGAAGAGCCTCGGCCACGTGGCGTACGAAGAGGACCAGAGCAGGTTCCTGATGACGCCGGGTTTTCAGAAGAACCGCGAATACAGCGAGGAGACCGCGCGCGAGATCGACATCGCGGTGCGCGACATCGTGAAGAGCGCCTACGACACGGCAGTGGGGATTCTTTCCAAGGAAAGGAAAACCCTGGAAAACTGGGCCCGCAAGCTGCTGGAGAAGGAAACGCTCGTCGAGGCCGAGCTCGACGAGCTGCGCCGCGGCCTAGCCGCCCTCGCGCCCGCGCGCTAGCGCGGCGCGCTGCCCGGGGGGCGTCTGCTCCTCGTCGCGGTACAGGCCGCTGTGGAAGACGTACGACGCGGCCGAATAGAAGGCGATCGCCTCGCGCAGCGCCTGCGGGTCGTCCACCGGCGCGACGATGTTCTTGTCCGCGTCGACGCGAAACACCTCGGTCTTGCGCCGCGGCTGCAGCAGCACCATGCGGTCGCGCACCAGGTAGCCGAGCGTCTGGTAGTTGGCGACGAACGCGCGGTCCGACTCCGGCGCGGAACGCAGCACGTCGCGGCCGAAGAACTTGCTGTAGTAGTCGAAGTGGAGCAGCCCGAGCACGGTGGGCGGGATGTCGATCTGCGACATGAGGCGCTCGACGCGGCGCGGCTCGACGTGCTTCGGCGCGTAGACGAACAGCGGGATCAGGTACTTGTCGACCGGAATGCGCGCCGTGCCGCGCGCGTTGGCGCCGTGGTCGGCGGTGATCACGAACAGCGTGTCGTCGAACCAGGGCTTGGCGCGTGCCCTGTCGATGAAGCGGCCGATCGCGTAATCGGTGTACTTCACCGCGCCGTCGCGCCCGCTGCCCGGCGGGATGTCGATGCGGCCCGCCGGATAGGTATAGGGCCGGTGGTTGCTGGTGGTCATCACGTGCACGAAGAACGGGCGCTGCGCTCGAGCGGCGTGCTCGCGGTCGATCTCCTCGAGCACCTGGTCGAAGAGGTCCTCGTCCGCCACGCCCCACACCGTCTCATGGGTGACGCGCGAGGACGGAATGGCGCGCCGGTCCACCGAGCGGTAGTCGTTCGCGTCGAAGAACGCGTTCATGTTGTCAAAGTAGCCGTAGCCGCCGTAGGCGAACAGCACCGCGTAGTCCTTGTCCTCCAGCACGCTGCCGAAGGAAAACAGCATGTCGTTGTGCGGCCGGCGCACGATCGACTGGCCGGGGGTGGGCGGCAGCGCGAGCGACAGCGCCTCGAGCCCGCGCACGGTGCGGTTGCCCGTGGCGTAGACGTTCGAGAACCACAGGCTCTCGCGCGCCAGCCGGTCGAGGTTGGGCGTCAGGCCTTCCCGGTTCCCGTAGCTGCCGAGGAACTCCGCGCCGAGGCTCTCCACGCTCACCAGCACCACGTTGAGGCGCCGCTCCGGGCGCGGGCCCTGGACATGCCGCTCGGTGCCCTCGCCGGTCGCGCCGAGCGCGCCGCGCACCAGCGCGAGCGCCTGTTCGCGCGGAATGGTGGTGTAGTGCCGGTCGTAGTCGAGCTCGTTGCGGTAGTTGGCGGCGAAGAACTCGTAGAGGCCGTTGCCGGCCAGGTCGTTGGCCGCGTCGTAGCGCGAGAAATTCTTCGCGTCGCTGTCCACCCAGCGCAGCGTGCCGGCGCACCCCGCAGCCAGCGCCACGACCGCGACGCCGCCGGCGCGCCACGACAGCGGCGCGCCGCCGGCCGCCCAGACGGTCTTGCGCATGAGGAACGCACCGCCGAGCGCGAGCGCGCCCAGGCCGGTCAGCACCTTGCCGACCGGGTAGCTCTGCCAGATATTGCCCAGCACCTCGTGCGTATAGAGCAGGTAATCGACCGCGATGAAATTGAAGCGCGAGCCGAATTCGTCCCAGAACAGCCACTCGGACACGGCGAGGAGCAAAGTGGCGAAGATGACCGCGGCCAGGGCCGAGAACGCGAGCAGCCGGTGCGGCCAGCTGCGCGCCACGCGGTTGGGCACGAGCGCCAGCCAGAGCACGAGCGGCGCCGTGACATAGCAGGCCGCGACCAGGTCGAAGCCGAGGCCGTAGAGGAACACGCGGCTCCAGTCGGCGATCCCGCCCGGCAGAACCACGTCCGGGCGCAGCGCGAGCAGCGCGCGCGACAGCGTGGAAATCGCGACGAAGAAGGCCGCGGCGACCAGCGCGGGGAGAAAACGGCGGGGAACGCGCATGCCGGGCGCAACCTACGCTACGCAGCTTACGGCAACATTAACGATCCGCTCTTACGGCAACATTGACGATCAGCTCTTCAGGAGGCGTTGCGGCTCCTTGAGCTTGCGCCAGCGCGCGGCGGCCTCGTCGTCGGACTCGAGCGCGTTCACCCAGCGCGCGCCCTCCGGGTGGTGCTCCTTCTTCCAGAACGGCGCCTGGGTCTTCAGGTAGTCCATGATGAACTGGCAGGCCGCGAACGCGTCGCCGCGGTGCGAGCTCGCGATCGCCACCAGCACGATCTGGTCGCCGGGCTGCAGCTCGCCGTAGCGGTGGATCACCACCAGGTCGAGGATCTGCCAGCGCGAGCGCGCCTCCTCGACGATCTTCTTGATCGCGTTCTCGGTCATGCCCGGGTAGTGCTCGAGCGTCATCGCCACGTCGCGCACCACGCCGACGAAGCTCGCCACCGCGCCGGTGCGGGTATTCATCGAAATTTCGATCACCTCGGTCGAAAGGTCGAAGTCCTCGGCTTGCACCGATACCTTCATGTCAGCCGCCCGTCACCGGCGGGAAAAAGGCGACCTCGTCGCCCGGGTTGAGCGGCGCGTTGGCGCCCGCCATGTCCTGGTTGACCGCCACGCGCACCACCTTCATGTCGGCGAGCGCCTCCTGCCACGCGCCGCCGCGGCGCATGAGGTGCATGCGCAGCCCGGCCACCGTGCTCGCCGAATCGGGGATCTCGACCACCTCGGCCGAGGTGCCGATGCGCTCGCGCAGGTTCGCGAACAGAAGAACTTTCACTTTCACCAGTAGAGCTCCGAGTAAGACAGGTAGCGCACCATGTCACCCTTGCGAATGGCCTGGCCGGCAGGATTATCGACCAGGCCGTCGGCCCAGGCCGTCGACGTCAGCACCGCGGAATCCTGGGTCGGATAGAGATCGAGCCCGCCCTGCGCGTTCCATTTTACGCGCAGGAACTCGCGCCGCGCGTCGGGCTCGGTCCAGTCGAAGTCCGCGCGCGCCCGGATGATTCTCGGAGCGGTTTGTGACACGCCTTGCGTGTGCAAGAGGAATGGCCTTACGAAGATGAGAAAAGTCACGAAGCTCGAGACCGGATTGCCCGGCAGGCCGATGAAGAAGGAGCTCTTGACGGAACCAAAGGCCAGGGGACGCCCCGGCTTCATGGCGATGCGCCACATCAGCAGCTTGCCCTCCGCTTCCACTGCCGGCTTCACGTAGTCCGCCTCGCCCACCGAAACCCCGCCCGAGGTCACGATCACGTCGCATTCGGCCGCCGCGCGCCGCAGCGCCTCGCGCGTGGCATCCAGCGTGTCGGGCACGATGCCGTAGTCCCGCACCTCGCAGCCGAACACTTCGCCCAGGCCGCGCAGCGTGAAGCGGTTCGAGTTGTAGATGCGCCCGGGCGCTAGCGGCTCGCCCGGCATCACGAGCTCATCGCCGGTGAAGAACAATCCCAATCGGACTTTTCTGAACACCGGCAGGCTCTTGATGCCCACCGATGCGGCGAGGCCCGTGTCCTGCGGCAGCAGGCGCTTGCCTGCCGGCAGGATCTCGCCGCCCTTCTTCACGTCGCTTCCCGTGCGGCGGATCCATTCGCCCGGCTTCGGGGTTTTCTTCAGGACCACTTCACCGCCCTGGACCTCGACGTGCTCCTGCATGATGACCGCATCCGCGCCCGGCGGAATCGGCGCGCCGGTAAAGATGCGCGCCGCAGTTTTTGCTTCCAGTTTCGAGCCGACCGAGCCGGCCATGATTTTCTGAGCGACCTTCAGTCGATTGCCATCGGCGACGCGCACGGCGTAGCCGTCCATGGCGCTGTTGTCCATCGGCGGCACGTCCATGGTCGAGCGCTGGGCGCGCGCGAGGATGCGGTTGGTCGCCTCGAGGGTCGGCACCTCCTCGATCTCGCCCACCGGCTTCGCTTCTGCGAGCAGGCGGGCCAGCGCGTCGTCGACGGACAACAGGCCCTGGTTCATTTCAACTCGAGCTTTTTCAAAATGAAAGCGGCGATGCCGTCCACGTCGTTCAGGTCGAGGAGCGGCAATTTTGTCTCGATCTTCGCATCGCTCGCCACCGCGACGATGTGCGGGTCGTTCGGGTGCAGGAGCGGCTCGCCGGTCTCGCGGCGCCACACCTCGAGCTTGGGGATGGGGGCGTGCTTGAAGCCCTCGACCAGCAAGAGGTCGCAGGGCGAGACGCGCTTCACCTGCTCCTCGAACGCGGGCTCGTGCGCGCCGCGCAGCTCGTGCACCAGCACCCAGCGGCGCGACGAGGTGACCAGGATCTCCTGCGCGCCCGCCTGCCGGTGGCGGTAGGAGTCCTTGCCGGGCTGGTCGACGTCGAAGGTGTGGTGCGCGTGTTTGATGAGCGAGACCTTCAGGCCGCGCCCCGTGAAGCGCGGGATGAGCTGCTCGATCAGGGTGGTCTTGCCGCTCCCCGACCAGCCGGCAAAGCCGAAGGTTTTCATGCGAAGATCGCGAGATGGGTCGGGCCAAGATCCTGATCGTGGACGACGACGAGGAGATCATCGACCTCCTCCACCTCAGGCTCGGCGAGCGCTACGACATCGTCTCGACCAACAACCCGCGCAACGCACTGAAGCTCGCGCGCGACACCGAGCCCGACCTCATCCTGTGCGACTTCGACATGCCGGAGATGGACGGCACCGAGGTTTCCGACGCGCTGCGCGCCGACCAGGAGCTGCGCCTCATTCCGTTCATGTTCCTCACCGCGCTCGCCACCACCACCGACATGGCGAGAATGCACAAGCAGATCGGCGGGCGCCGCGCGATCTCCAAGGACTCGCCGATCGAGCGCATCGTGGAGCGCATCGAGGAAATGCTGAAGCGCGCGTAAGGTGTTCATGCGTAGCGGGACTTTACCGCAACGCGCCGCCACAGCCGCCATCCGAGCAGCACCCCGATGATCGTCGCGTACACGATCGGCTCGGCGTAGTTGTGTTTCGCCGAGCGCATCCAGAAAAAGTGCAGCAACGCCGCGAGCGCGACGACGTAGACCAGCCGATGCAGCGCCTGCCAGCGCGCCGCACCCAGCCAGCGCACCGCGCGGTTGAACGAGGTCGCCGCGAGCGGCGTCATGAGAACGAGGGCGGTGAAGCCCGCCAGCACGAACGGCCGCTTCGGGATGTCGCGCACGATGGCGGCGAGGTCGAACGACATGTCGAAACCGGCGTAGCAGCACAGATGGAGCACACCGTAGAAGAAAGTGAACAGGCCGAGCATGCGCCGATAGCGCAGCAGCCAGTTGAGGCCGGCGACCTGCCGCACCGGCGTCACCGCGAGCGTCAGGCACAGGAAGCGCAACGTCCAGTCGCCGGTCGAGCGGGTCAGGTATTCGGCCGGGTTCGGCCCGAGCTTGTCGGCGAACGCGGCGTAGAGCAGCCAGGCGAGCGGCACCAGCGAGGCCGCGAACACGGCCGGCTTGCCCCACTTTCCCACCTAGTAGAACTTCTTCAGATCCATGCCGGCGTAGAGCTGCCCGACCTGTGCCTCGTAGCCGTTGAACATGAGCGTGGGGATCTTGGCCTGGAACAGTCCACCGCCGATGCGCCGCTCGGTGGCCTGGCTCCAGCGCGGATGGTCGACCTTCGGATTGACGTTCGAGTAGAAGCCGTACTCCTGCGGCGCCGCCACTTCCCAGGCCGTCTTGGTCTGGCGCTCGACGAAGCGGATCTTCACCAGCGACTTCGCGCTCTTGAAGCCGTACTTCCACGGCACGACGAGGCGCACCGGCGCGCCGTTCTGGTTGGGCAGCACCTCGCCGTAGAGGCCGAAGGTGAGCAGCGCGAGGGGATGGCTCGCCTCGTCCATGCGCAGGCCCTCGACATAGGGCCACGACAGCACCGGCGAGCGCAGCCCGGGCATCTGCTTCGGGTCGGCGAGCGTCACGAACTCGATGAACTTCGCGTTGCCGGTCGGCTCGACCTGCTGGATGAGCGCGGAGAGCGAGTAGCCGACCCACGGAATGACCATCGACCAGCCTTCGACGCAGCGCATGCGGTAGATGCGCTCCTCCATCGGCGCGAGCTTGAGCAGCTCCTCGATGCCGAAGGTCCTCGGCTTGCGCACCTCGCCTTCCACGCTCACCGTCCACGGCCGGGTGCGCAGCGTGTGCGCCTCGGCGACCGGGTCGTCCTTCTCCGTGCCGAATTCGTAGAAGTTGTTGTAGGTCGTGATGTCCTTGTAGGAGGTCGGCTTCTCCATCGTGACCGCGCCGGGCACCGCGCTCTTCGCGCCGGGCAGCTTGGCGAGCTGGCCTTGCGCCCGGGCGAGGTCCGGGACGAGAGCAGCGGCCGCGAGCAGCTTCAGTAAATCGCGCCGGCGCTCGTAAACCGGGCGCGGCGTGATCTGCGAGGACGGCGGAACGGGGAAAAGCGGCTTGCGGGTCGTCATGAGGTGGTGGCGCCGCCGCAGGAGCTGCCGCCGCCCGCGGTACAGCCCAGGCAGTGCTCGCCGAAGCGGATGCGGCGCTTCAGGGTACGGTGGAAATCGAAATCGAAGATGCTCAGATCGCCGGCCTGCATGTCCAGCATCTGGTTGAAGTCGCAGTCGTAGATGCGGCCGTCGTGGCCGACGCTGATCAGGCTGCGGCACATCACGCCCTCGGCGGCGGCCGGGTTGAACGCGGCGAGCAGCTTGTCCATGTAGGGCTCGAGCTGGCCGGTCTTCTGCAGGTGCACGCGGAAGCGGTTGATCGGCATGTTGGTGATGGTGAAAAGCCCGTTGAAGGACACGCCGAACCTCGCCTTGAGCTCGCGCTTGTAGTCGGCCTCGAGCGCGGCCTGCGCGGGCGGCAGGTAAGGCCCGACCGGGTTGTACACCAGGTTGAGGGCGAGCCCGCTGCCTTCCACGCCGTAGCCGACCGCGTTCAGGCGCCGCATCGCCTCGATGCTCTTGCCGAACACGCCGTTGCCGCGCTGCGCGTCGGTGAAGTACTGCTGGTAATAAGGCAGCGAGGAGATCACCTCGACGCGCTGGCGCGCGAAGAATTCCGGCAGGTGCTCCATGCTCGCTCCGGTTTGCGGATGCGGATCGAGCTGCACGGTGAGGTTGTGGCGCACCATGACGTGCTTGCCGAGCGTGCGCGCGCCCTCGACGAAGCCGGCGAAGCCCGGATGCAGCTCCGGCGCGCCGCCGGTGATGTCGAGCCTGGCGATCTGCGCATGCCGCTCCAGGATCTCGAGGCACCTCGCGATGCCTTCGTCCGACATCATCTCGGTGCGCGCCGGCGACGCGTCGACGTGGCAATGCCGGCACTGCTGGTTGCACAGCCGGGTGATGTTGACCTGCAGCGTGTCGAGCGCGAGCGGCGGCAGCTCGATGCCGGCCTTGCGCAGCTGGGTCTCGAAGTCGTGGTTCAAAGCACCAGCTTATCGAGATGGTTCTGCATCTGCACGGAGTGCACCAGCGTGATGCCGGCCTGCATGGCCGCGGCGACATGCACCGCCTCCATCATCTGCTCGGGGTTGGCGCCGCTCTCCAGCGACTGCGTGGTATAGGCATCGATGCAGTAGGGGCATTTCAGGGCATGCGACACGGCGAGCGCGATCAGCGCCTTCTCGCGCTTGGTGAGCGCGCCGTCGGTGCCGGTCACGGCGCCGTAGTACTTGAAGAAATCGTCGGCGAGGCCCTTGGCGTGCTTGCCGATCGCGCCGAATTTCTTCAGGTCGGCCGATTCATAGTAGCTACTCATGGTTTCTCCAAACAATGTTAGACCAGCACCATTTTGCCGCCCGCGAGGGCCAGCACCACCGCGAGCACACGCCGTACCACAGGATTCGCGAAGCGCTTGCTGCCGTACTCGGCGCCGAGCCAGCCGCCGGCCAGCACCGCCGGGAACAGCACCCAGGCATAGCCCGGCAGCGCCGCGCTTTTCGTCATCGCGATGGCCGCCAGGCCGGCAAGCGAGTTGACGAGAATGAAAGGTGCGGCGACCGCCGAAGTCTGCTTAGTGCCGGCCCACCCGAGCATCAACAGAAGCGGGCTGAGGAAAATTCCGCCGCCTACACCGGTGAGACCCGCCAGCAGCCCCATGGCGGCGCCGATCGCCATCGCCCACCCGAGTGGCGGCTCGTGCACTTCGCGCATCTCCTCGCCGCTTTTGCCGCTGCGCCATAGCTGCCATGCCGCATATAAGAGAACCACGCCGACCAGCACCTTGTACGCCTGCCCCGGCAGCGTGATGGCGCCCCCCAGATACGCCATCGGGATGGACACCACGGCGAACGGCCAGAACAGCCGCCAGCGGAAGAAGCCGGCGCGATAGAACTTCCAGGCGCCGAGCGATGAAACCAGGATGTTGAGCAGCAGCGCGATGGGCCGCATCTCGGCGGGCGCGACGCCGGCCAGCGCCATCGCCGCGATGTACGCCGAGGCGCCGCCGTGCCCCACCGCGGCATAGCCGAAGGCGGCGACCAGCATGCCCGCGGCGAGCAGCGCAACGACCCAGTCTTCCACCTGCGCTATATATCATGGAATATAACGCTCGAAGCGCTTCAGATCGCCGGCGATGGCCGCCGAAGCCTTGTCCTCCATGGCGCGAAATTGCGCCACGATTTCGCGACCGAACCGCGTGACCTGCGCCCCGCCGCCGCGCCTGCCGCCGGTCGCAGTGTCGATTACGCGCTCCCGGTAGTCGCGGTTCAGCGCCTCCACGAGCTGCCACGCGCGCCGGTAGGACATGCCCATCGCGCGCGCCGCGGCGGAGATCGAGCCGGTCTCGGCGATGCGCTCGACCAGCTCCGCCTTGCCCGGCCCCATGGCCGGCGCGCGCTTGCCGAGCACCCGAAGGGTCAGTCCCCTATAGCGCATTCGGGAAGAAGAGCTGCTGCCCGCCGATCTGGTAGGCGGCGATCGCGTCCTGTCCTGCGCTGGAAACGATCCAGTCGATGAAGGCCTGCCCCATCTCGCGCTTCACGTTCGGGTGCTTTGCCGGATTGACCAGGATGATGCCGTACTGGTTGAACAGGCGCTTGTCGCCCTGCACGAGGATGGCGAGCTCGCCGCGGTTCTTGAAGGACAGCCAGGTGCCACGATCGGCGAGGATATAGGCGTTCATGCCGGCGGCGGTATTGAGCGCCGGTCCCATTCCGGAGCCGGTTTCCCGGTACCACGAGCCTTTGCCGTCCGCGACGTCGACCCCTGCGGCCTTCCAGAGCTCGAGCTCGGCGAAATGCGTGCCGCTGCGGTCGCCGCGCGAAACGAACGGCGCCCTGGCCTTGCGGATCTGCTGGAACGCGCGCACCGCGTCCTTGCCGCCGGCGACGTGCGCCGGGTCGGACTTCGGTCCGATCAGCACGAAATCGTTGTACATCACTTCGTAGCGCCGCACGCCGTGGCCCTCGGCGACGAATTTTTCCTCCAGCGGCTTGGCGTGCACGAACACCACGTCGGCGTCGCCGCGCCGGCCCATGTCGAGCGCCTGGCCGGTGCCGAGCGCGACCACGCGCACCTGGATGCCGGTCTGCTTCTCGAAGATCGGCAGCAGGTGCTTGAACAGCCCCGACTGCTCGGTCGAGGTGGTCGAAGCGACCGTAATGTAGTTCTGCTGCGCCTGCACCGGCAGCGCGAGCAGCAAGACGGCGAAGACTCGTGCGATCAGACCCATGGCAGCTCTCCTTTGATGAATGCCGCGGCCTCCGGGGTGGCCGGCCGCGCGAAAAATTGGTCCACGGCGGCGCGCTCGAGCACGCGGCCCTGGTGCAGGTAGATGATTTCGTCGGCCAGGCGCCGCGCCTGGCCGAGGTTGTGCGTCGCCATCACGATCTTCGTGCCCGCGGCGTCGAAGGCGCGGATCACGGTCTCGATCTCGCGCGTCGCGCTCGGGTCGAGGCTCGCGGTGGGCTCGTCGAGGAACAGGACCTCCGGGTGCAATGCCCACGCGCGCGCGAGCGCGAGGCGCTGCTGCTCGCCGCCGGACAGCACGCGCGCCGGGCGGTGCGCGAGATGGGCGAGGCCCACCTCCTTGAGAGCGTCCATGGCCTGGCCTTCGTCCTGCCCGGCGACGCGCAGGGCGTAGGCCACGTTGGCGAGCGCCGAGCGGCGCAGCATCACCGGGCGCTGGAACACCATGGCCTGCCGTCCCGGGGAGCGCCACGAGACGGTACCGGAGCTCGGCTTGAGAAGGCCGTGCATGAGGCGCATCAGGACGCTCTTGCCCGCGCCGTTCGCGCCGAGGATCACGGTGCTCGGCCCGGCCTCGATGTCGAGCGAGAGCGGCTGGAGGATGCGCAGGAACGAGACGTCCTGCAGCCGGAGCGGCAGCATCAGCCGTAGCGCCTCTGCGCCGCCTCGCGCACCAGCATCGCCGCGGCGTTCAACGCGAGCACGATCGCGATCAGCACCACGCCGAGCCCGAGCGCGAGCGGCAGGTCGCCTTTCGAGGTCTCGAGCGCGATCGCGGTGGTCATCACGCGCGTGACCCCGTCGATGTTGCCGCCCACGATCATCACTGCGCCGACCTCGGCGCTCGCGCGGCCGAGCCCCGCCAGCACCGCCGTGACGAGCGAGAAGCGCGTGTCCCAGAGCAGCGTAAGCGCCGCCCCCAGCCCGTGCGCCCCGAGCGAGCGCAGCTGCTCCTCGTACTCGCGCCACGCGTCCTCGATCGCCTGGCGCGCCAGCGCCGCGATGATCGGCGTGATGAGCACGGTCTGGGCGATGACCATCGCGCCGGGCGTGAACAGCAGCCCCAGGCTGCCGAGCGGCCCGGCGCGCGAAAGCAGCAGGTAGACCGCGAGCCCCACTACCACCGGCGGCAGGCCCATCAGCGCGTTGAGCAGCACGATGACGGCGCGCCTGCCGGGGAAGCGCCCCACCGCCACCGCGGCGCCGAGCGGCAGCCCGAGCGCGGCGGCGAGCAGCACCGCGGCCAGGCTCACCTCCAGGCTGAGCGCCACGATCTGCCAGAGGCGCATCTCGCTGAATATGTCTAGCATTGCATACGTTCTCGATCGGTAGCCCGACTTTACAGCGCGGCTCCATGGCCGTTAAATAGGCGCGGCCGTGCATACATCGTTCGAGATCGACTTCGACCATGCCTGGCTGGCGGGCCGCGGCTTCCCGCGCGAGCGCGGCCGCGCGCTGCTGCGCTTGCTCGGCGCGCTGTCGCGCGCCGCCTCGCTGCGCGACGCGGCGCGCAGCGCCAAGCTCTCCTACCGCAGCGCCTGGGGCCTGCTCGGCGACGCGGCGCAGCTCTTCGGCGCGCCGCTCGTCGAGATGCAGCGCGGCCGCCCGGCGCGCCTGAGCCGCCTCGGCCGCAGCGTGCTGGCCGCCGACGAGCGGGTGCGCGCGGTGCTCGGCGAGCAGTTCGAGCGCCTGCGTGCCGAGATCCCGCCGCTGCTCGCCGAGGCCTTGCCGGGCGCGCGCCCGCGCCTTGCGCTGCACGCGAGCCACGACCTCGCGCTCGAGCCGCTGCGCGCGTTGTGCCGCAGCACCCTCGATCTCGAGATCCAGGTGCGCGGCGCCGACGACTCGCTCGCCGCGCTGGCGCGCGGCCAGTGCGACCTGGCCGGCTTCCACGTCGCCGACGCGCTGCCGCGCGCCGCCGCCGCCGCGGCGGCGCTCGGGCGCTGGCTCGACCCGCGCAAGCACACCCTGATCCACTTCGTCACGCGCCAGCAGGGCCTGATCGCGCGGCCGGGCTCGCGCATTCGCAGCCTGCACGACCTGGCGCGGCCCGGCGTGCGGTTCATCAACCGCCAGGTCGACAGCTCGGTCGCGGCGGCGGTCGCCGACGGACGTGCCGACGCCGGCTTCGGCCTGCGCGCGGAAGCGACGCGCTTCAAGCTCGCTTTCGTGCCGCTCGCCATCGAGCGCTATTTCTTCGCCTGCGCAAAGTCTTCGCTGCGCGGCGTAGCCGTCAAGGCGCTCGTCGAGCTGCTGCAGGGCAAAGCGTTTGCCGATGCGCTCGCGCACCTCCCGGGGTACGACGCCTCGCGCAGCGGGCATCTGGAAGCGCTGGACGCGGCGCTCACCTGGGTGGAGCGGACGCGGTGAGAAAAACCTCGTATCTCACCGCGGGCGCCGTGCTGCTCGCGCTGGTGCTGGTTGCATTCGCGGTCGGCCGCTATCCGGTCAGCGTCAGCGAGCTCGTCTCGGTGCTGTTCGGCCAGCCGGTCGGCGCGAACGTGGAGACCGTGGTGCTGCAGGTGCGCGGCCCGCGCGTGCTCGCGGCGCTCGTGGTCGGCGCCGCGCTCGCCGCGGCCGGCACGGCTTACCAGGGCATGTTCCGCAATCCGCTCGTGTCGCCCGACATCCTCGGCGTCTCGACCGGCGCCGCGCTCGGCGCGGTGCTGGCGATCTTCCTTTCCAAGAGCATCCTCCTCACGCAGGCCTTCGCGTTCGCGGGCGGGCTGGCGGCGGTGGGTCTCGTGTACGGCGTGGGCTCGCGCCTGCGCGGCCACGATCCGCTCCTCGCGCTGGTGCTCACCGGCGTGGTGATCGGCACGCTGCTCGGCTCGGCGATCGCGCTGATGAAATACCTCGCCGACCCGTACAACCAGCTTCCGGCCATCACGTTCTGGCTGCTCGGCAGCCTGGCGGCGATTTCGCCGAAGGACATGGCCTACGCCGTCCCGCTGGTGCTGGCCGGGCTGGTGCCGATGCTGCTGCTACGCTGGCGCGTCAACCTGCTCGCGCTTCCCGACGACGAGGCGCGCGCGCTCGGCGTCGATACGCGGCGCCTGCGCACCGTCGTCGTGACGTGCGCCACGCTGATGACCGCGGCGGTGGTGGCGATCAGCGGCATCATCGGCTGGGTCGGGCTGCTCATCCCGCACGCCGCGCGACTGCTGGTCGGGCCGGACTTCGGCCGCCTGCTGCCGCTCGCCATGCTGATGGGCGCGGCGTTCATGCTCGCGGTCGATACCCTCTGCCGCACCATCGCCACCATCGAAGTGCCCCCCGGCGTGCTCACTGCCCTGATCGGCACCCCGTTCTTCCTGTGGCTCTTCGCCTGGGCGCGACGGAGCTGGTGATGCTCGAAGTCAGCGACCTCGCCTTCGGCTTTCCCGGCCGCACCATCGGCCGCGGCGCAAGCTTCGGCGTCGGCGCCGGCGAGGTGCTGTGCGTGCTGGGCCCGAACGGCGGCGGCAAGACCACGCTGTTCAGGACGCTGCTGGGCCTGCTCGCGCCGCATGCGGGCGAGATCCGCCTGGAAGGCGCTGCGCTCGCTTCGTTGTCCAGAAACGAGATCGCCCGGCGCGTCGGCTATGTCCCGCAAGGCCACGCGGCGTATTTCGCGTACACGGCGCGCGAGTTCGTGCTGATGGGCCGCACCGCGCACCTTGGCGCCTTTGCATCGCCGGGAGAAAAAGACCGGCAGGTCGGCGAGCGCGCCCTCGAATCGCTCGGCATCGCCCACCTCGCCGACCAGCCGGTGACCGAGATCTCGGGCGGCGAGCGCCAGCTCGCGCTGGTAGCGCGCGCGCTCGCGCAGGAGCCGAAGCTGCTGGTGCTCGACGAGCCGACCGCGAGCCTGGACTTCGGCAACCAGGTGCGCGTGCTCCAGCGCATCGGCGCGCTCGCGGCCTCTGGCATTGCAGTCCTGTTCTCCAGCCACGAGCCCGACCACGCCTTCCTGTGCGCGCAGCGCGCGCTGCTGCTCGGCGAGGGGCGCGTGCTCGGGATCGGCGCGCCGAGGGACGTGATCCGCGCGGACACGCTGCAGCGCCTTTATGGCGTGTCGGTGCAGGTGCTGCCGCTGCCCGGCGGCCTGCACACCTGCTTGCCGTCGATGCGGCGCTGAGGCTAAACTCGGCCGTCGTAGGTCGGGACCGCAGACTCCCGGCAATCCCAGACGCCTCGCGTCCAAGCTCTGCGGCCACTCTTCGAGGAGAGCGCCATGGACGCGAGCATCAGTTCCGCCGAACTCAGCAAGGCCCTGCGCGGCAGCGAGCCGCCGCTCGTCATCGACGTGCGGCGCAACGCGCGGTTTTTCGAATCGCCGTATTTCCTGAGGGGCGCGCTGCGCCGCGATCCCGACCGTTTGCCCGACTGGCAGCGGTCGCTGCCCGAAGGTCCGAAGGTCGTGTACTGCGTGCATGGCCATGAAGTGAGCCAGAACGCCGCGCAGGCACTCGGCGCGCGCTTTCTCGAGGGCGGCATCGAAGCGTGGCGCGAAGCCGGCGGCGAGCTTGGCGTGAAGCCGCAAAACTCCGCGACGCGCTGGGTGACCCGCGAGCGGCCGAAGATCGACCGCATCGCCTGCCCGTGGCTGATCCGCCGCTTCGTCGACGCGGATGCGCAGTTTCTCTACGTGCCGAGCGCCGACGTCGGCCGGGTCGCCGAAAAGGAATGGGCTACACCCTATGACGTCCCCGGCGTGGAGTTCGGCCACGCCGGCGAGCGCTGCAGCTTCGACGCCTTCATCGAGAAATTCCGCCTGCGCGACGCGGCGCTCGACAAGCTGGCGCGTATCGTGCGCGGCGCGGACACCAGCCGGCTCGCGCTCGCCCCCGAGTGCGCCGGGCTGCTCGCGGTCTCGCTCGGCCTGTCCATCCTGTACCGGGATGACCACGAGATGCTCGAGAAGGGCATGGCGGTGTACGACGCCCTGTACGCATGGTGCAAGTAGAGTTCCGCGAGGCGTTCCTCACCTGGCTCAAGGTCGGCTGCCTGAGCTTCGGCGGGCCGGCCGGCCAGATCGCGCTCATGCACCGCATCGTCGTCGACGAGAAGAAGTGGGTCGACGAGCAGCGCTACCTGCACGCGCTCAACTTCTGCATGCTGCTGCCCGGCCCGGAGGCCACCAAGCTCGCCACCTACGTCGGCTGGCTGCTGCACGGCGTGCGCGGCGGCCTGACCGCCGGCATCCTGTTCGTGCTGCCCGGCGCGGTGGTGATGCTCGCCATGAGCCTGCTCTACGTGCTCGGCCAGGGCGTGCCGCTCGTCGACGGCGCGCTGCTCGGCATCAAGGCGGCGGTGCTGGTGATCGTGGTCGAGGCGCTGATCCGCATCGGCCGGCGCGCGCTGAAGACCCGGCTGCTGCTCGGCCTGGCCGCGGCGGCGTTCGTCGGCATCCATTTCTTCGACCTGCCCTTTCCGCTCATCGTCGCGCTGGCGGCGGCGATCGGGTTCTTCACCACGCACGGCACCCCGGCGCCGGCCACGCCGATGCCCGGCCGCTGGCGGCAGTTCTGGATCGCCACGATCGGCGGGCTCGCGCTGTGGTGGGCGCCGGTCGCGCTCTCGGTCGCGCTGCTCGGCGCCGACCACGTGTTCACGGACATCGGCCTGTTCTTCTCGAAGCTCGCGGTGGTGAGCTTCGGCGGCGCGTACGCACTGATGGCGTACATGGCGCAGCAGGCGGTCGAGACCTACGGCTGGATGAGCGCGCCGGAGATGGTGGACGGCCTCGGGCTCGCCGAGACCCTGCCCGGGCCGCTCATCAAGGTCACGCAGTTCGTGGGCTTCCTCGGCGCTTACAGGAATCCTGAGCCCATGTCCCCCATAGGGGCCGCGATCGTGGGCTCAGCCCTGACGACCTGGGTGACCTTCGTGCCGCCCATGCTGCTCATCTTCGCCGGCGCGCCGTTCGTCGAGCAGCTGCGCGCCAACCCGCGCCTGTCGGGCGCGCTGAACGCGATCACCGCCGCGGTGGTCGGCGTGATCCTGAACCTCACGGTGTGGTTCGCGCTGCACGTGCTGTTCGCGCAGGTGGTCGAGGCGCGCGCCGGGCCGCTGCGCTGGTACGCCTTCGACCCGGCCAGCATCGACCTCAAGGTCTCGGCGCTTGCGCTCGTCGCCGCGCTGCTGGCGTTCGTCCTGCATCGCGGGCTGATCCAGCTCGTGCTGATCATGTCCGCGCTCGGGATCGCGGTACGATTGCTGCTATGAGCGCATACCTGATCGGCGAGATCGACGTGACCGACCCCGCGGGCTACGAGGACTATCGCAAGCAGGTGCTCGCGGTGGTGACGAAATATGGCGGCCGCTTCATCGTACGGGGCGGGAAGGTGGATTCCAAGGAAGGCGGCTGGGCGCCCAAGCGCATCGTGGTGCTCGAGTTTCCCTCCCTCGAGCAGGCGCAGAAGTTCTACCACTCGGCCGAGTACGCGCCGCTCATCAAGCTGCGCCAGAAGGCCTCCAAGGGAAAAATCATCCTGGTGGAAGGCGCCTAGACCCCGGCTGGAAGCAGGCGCCCGGAAAACGAAAGGGCGTCTCGCGACGCCCTTCCGGCCCCTCCTCCTCGGTGTATCAGCTGCGCGTGCTCAGTTCCGCTGTATGACGGCGCACGCGCTGCGCGCGCCGGCGTTGCCGGTGGGTTGCGTCTTGTAGTCGTCGGGCTGCACGTGGACGATCAGCCCGCGGCCCACGATGCTGGCCGGGCCGGGCGATACCGTGATGGTGTCCACCTCGAAGCTCGCCTTGGCGTTGCCGCTCGCGTCAGCCCTCAGGCTCGGCATGTCGCCGGCCTCGTGGATGTGGAAGCCGAACTCGCCGTTCGGGCGCAGCCCGCTCACGTCGGCGCTGACGCGCAGCTTGCCGCCGCTCAGCTCGTCGAACTCGACGCTGCCGCGCACGTTGCTGCCCTTGGTGGGCTCGAGCTTCGCGGTGGCTTTCGGCCCGCCGCCGCGCATCCAGCTGCGCATCGTGTCGCACCCCGCCAGCAGCGCGGCGGCGCCGACCGCGACGAGCAGCGGCGTCCTCACTTCTTCGCTTTGGTAGGCGCCATCGACGCGCCGCCCTTGTTCTTCTTGTAGTTGGCGACCGCGCGGTCCTGCGCCTTGGCGAGGTCCGCAGCGTCCTTCGCCTTGGCCGCGGCGGCCTTGTCGGCCTCGGCCTTCTTCTCCGCGTCGCTCTTGGCCGGCGCCGGCGGCAGCTTGGCGTAGGAAGCGCCGATCGCGCCGGCGAACAGGCCGGCCATCAGGACAGCAAGGATCCTTTTCATGATTTTTCCTTCATGTGGGGCGCGCCGGCCGGGATCGCGCCGCTCGCCGCAGCCGCGCCGCCGGCTTTCATGTCGTTGTACCAGTACTCGTGGTGCTCTTTGGCCCACGTCTCGTCGACGTAGCCGGTGCGCATCGCCTGGTAGGCGCCGTGCACGCCGGCGGTGCCGAGATAGATGTGGCCGAACGAGATCGCGATGTAGACCAGCCCCGCGATGGCGTGCACGTTCCAGGCGTCCTGCATCACCGCGCGCGTCTGGTCGAAGTTGGGGAACAGCAGCACCAGCCCGCTCCACGCCACCACGATGCTCAGGACCACCACGCCGCCCCAGAACCACACCTTCTCGCCGCCGTTGAACTTGCCCGAGGGCACGTGCTTCTTGCCGGTCACGTAGCCGAGCGCGTTGCGGAACCAGACGAAGTCGTAGGCGCGCGGCAGGTTGTGGCGCACGAACAGCAGGGCGAACAGCGCCACCGAGACGATGAAGATCGGCGCGACGAAGTTGTGCAGGTTCTTGCCGAGCGCGGCGAGCCAGGCGAACAGCGTGTAGCCGAGCAGCGGCAGCACCACGTGCTTCCCGAACAGCATGAGCAGGCCGGTCAGCCCGAGCACGCTGAAGCTGATCGCCACCGTCCAGTGCAGCACCTGGTCGAGCGTGCTGAAGCGCCGGATCAGCCGCCCGGTGGGCTTGCCGTGCAGCTTGACCGCGCCGAACACGAGGTAGAAACCGACGATCGCGGCGAGCACCAGCACCACCAGCCAGCCGCCCCAGAACGTCACCGGCCCGTTGCGGAACTGCCGCCATGCCTCGCCCGCGGTGCTGCGCACGTCCTGGCCGAGAAAGCGCGCCGGCGGCTGGATCAGCACGTTCATCTCACGCCCGGGGATGCTGGTGAAGTTCGGCTCACCGCGCTGCACCTCGCGCCACACCGGCGCGTTGTTGCCAGGCTGCGTGAGCTGGCGCTGCTGCTGGGCCTGCTCGGGCGTGGAAGGCTGCTGCTGCGCCATTGCGGCGCCGCTCATGGATACGAGGACTGCCAGGCAAAGCCCGGTGAAGAATTTCATGCCATCTCCTCGAAAAAGGGCCCGCTCTACCTTACTGGTAGATGCGTTTGTGCTCGTGCTGCGCGAGCTGGCGGATCTTGATCTGCTCTTCCCAGCTCGCCTGGTTGCCCTTGGTCCACTTGCCGCCGCGCAGCTCCGCGACCGGCGAGTCGTTGTCCCAAGGCTTGCTGTCGCGCTTGCCCTGATAGCGCTTCTCGGAGACCGGCTGGATCACCTGCTCGCGCTCGCCGCAGGCGGCAAGGCCGAACGCGGCGAGCACCAACGCTGCGAGGAGCCGGCTCATGACTTCTGCCCGCTCGGCTGCTGCTGCTGCGGCGGCTGCGCGCCGGGCCTCGGCGCCTGGCCGTACGCGGTGCCCCAGCCCCAGACTTCGGAGCCGCGCCCGCGGCGCGTGACGCGCTCGCGATAGATGTCCGCGATCACGTCGCCGTCGCCGCCGAGCAGCGCCTTGGTCGAGCACATCTCGGCGCACGCCGGGAGCTTCCCCTCGGACAGGCGGTTGCGGCCGTATTTCTGGAACTCGGCCGCGCTGCGGTCGGGTTCAGGCCCGCCGGCGCAGAACGTGCACTTGTCCATCTTGCCGCGCAGGCCGAACGCGCCGGCCTGCGGGAACTGCGGCGCGCCGAACGGGCAGGCATAGAAGCAGTAGCCGCAGCCGATGCACAGGTCCTTGTCGTGCAGCACCACGCCGTCGTCGGTGCGGTAGAAGCAGTCGACCGGGCACACCGCCATGCACGGCGCATCCGAGCAGTGCATGCAGGCCACCGAGATCGACTTCTCCGCGCCGACCACGCCGTCGTTGATCGTGACGACGCGGCGGCGGTTCACGCCCCACGGCACCTCGTTCTCGTTCTTGCAGGCGGTGACACAGCCGTTGCACTCGATGCAGCGCTCGGCGTCGCAAAGAAATTTCATTCTCGCCATGGGTCTCTCCTAGGCCTTGGCCACTTGGCACAGCGTGGTCTTGGTTTCCTGCATCAGCGTGATGCGGTCGTAGCCGTACGTGGTGGCCGTGTTGACCGCCTCGCCGCGCACGATCGGCGCCGAACCCTCCGGGTAGTAGGGCAGCATGTCCTCGCCCTGCCACCAGCCCGCGAAGTGGAACGGGATGAAGATGGTGTCCGGTCCCACGCCCTCGGTGACCTTGGCCTTCACCTTGAGGCGCACGTTGCCGCCGCCGGGGTTCTTGCCAGGCGTCGACACCCACACCCACTCGCCGTTGCGGATGCCGCGGTCGGCCGCGGTCTTCGGGTTGATCTCGCAGAACCCGTCCTGCTGCAGCTCGGCGAGCCACGGGTTGGAGCGCGTCTCGTCGCCGCCGCCCTCGTACTCGACCAGGCGGCCGCTGGTGAGGACGAGCGGGAACTTCTTGTACACCTCGTCCTTGACGGCCTGCTGCTGCACCGACTTGAACAGCGTCGGCAGCCGCCACAGCACCTTGACGTCGTCGTGCGTCGGGTACTTCTCCACCATGTCCGGGCGCGGGCTGAACAGCGGCTCGCGGTGCTGCGGGATCTGGTCGGGCCAGTTCCACACCACCGCGCGCGCCTTCGCGTTGCCGAACGGCGTGCAGCCGTGCTTCATCGCGACGCGCTGGATGCCGCCCGACAGGTCGTTCGCCCAGGTCTTGCCCTCGGCGGCGGCCTTCTCCTCGTCGGTGAGCTCGTCCCACCAGCCCAGCTTCTTCAAGAGCACGTGGTCGAACTGCGGGTAGCCGGTGGTGATGTCGCTGCCCTTGTTCGCGATGCCGTCCTCGGCGAGCAGGTTGACGCCGTCCTTCTCCACGCCGAACAGCGCGCGGAAGGCGTGGCCGCCGTCCATCGGGTGCTTGTGCGTGTCGTAGAGCAGCGGCGTGCCCGGGTGCTTGATCTTCGCGTTGCCGTAGCACGGCCACGGCAGGCCGAAGTAGTCGCCGGTCAGGTCGTAGCCGGTCTTGGCGTCCTTGCCGCCGCGCGCGCGCGTGGTCTTCACGTCGAACACATGCATGTTGCGCATGTGCGCCTGCAGGCGCTCGGGCGACTGGCCGGTGTAGCCGATGGTCCAGGTGCCGGCGTTGATCTCGTTCCTCAGCGTGTCTTCCATGGAAGGCTCGTCCATGCCGCCCTTGCCCTTCACCAGGCGGATGTGGTCGGCCTTGCCGTCCTTCTTGCCGATGAACTGGTCGCCGAAGCCGAGCTTGCCGGCGAGCTGGTACATGATCATCTGGTCGGTGCGCGACTCGAACAGCGGCTCGATCACCTTCTCGCGCCACTGCAGCGAGCGGTTCGACGCCGTCACCGAGCCGTCGGTCTCGAACTGCGTGGCCGCCGGCAGCAGGTAGGCGCCGTCCTGGCGCACCTTGGCGAACATTGCCGCGCTCGCCGACGGATACGGGTCGATCACCACCATGAGGTCGATCTTCTTCATCGCCTCGAGCATCTCGGAGCCGCGCGACTGCGAGTTCGGCGCGTGGCCCCAGTAGATGATCATGCGCAGGTTGGAGTCCTGGTCGATCGCGTCGTTCTTCTCCAGCACACCGTCGATCCAGCGCGACACCGTCATGCCGGGCTTGGCCATCATCGCCTCGCTGGCGTACTGCTTCTTCAGCCATTCGATGTCGACGTTCCACACCTTGGCCCAGTGCGTCCACGAGCCGGGCACCGCCACCGGGTAGTAGCCCGGCAGCGTGTCGGGGTTCGGGCCGACGTCGGTCGCGCCCTGCACGTTGTCATGGCCGCGGTACACGTTGCAGCCGCCGCCGGAGCGCCCGACATTGCCGAGCGCGAGCTGCACGATGTTGCTGGCGCGCACGATGCCGTTGGCGTTGTTGTGCTGCGTCTGGCCCATCGCCCAGATGATGAAGCCGGGCCGGTTCTCGGCCATCGTCTTGGCGATGTACTCGATGTCCTCGACCGGCGTGCCGGTGACCGCGGAGGCCTGCTGCGGCGACCACTTCTCCATCACCTCCTTCTTCACCTGGTCCATGCCATACACGCGGTTCTTCAGGTACTCCTTGTCTTCCCAGCCGTTCTTGAAGATCACGTGCAGCACGCCGAACAGCAGCGGCACGTCGGTGCCGGAGCGGAAGCGCACGTACTTGTCGGCCTTCGCCGCGGTGCGCGTGAAGCGCGGGTCGGCGACGATCACCTTGCAGCCGTTCTCGCGTGCGTGGATGGTGTGCAGCATCGACACCGGGTGCGCCTCGGCGGCGTTCGAGCCGAGGAACAGGAGCGACTTGGAGTTCTGCTCGTCGTTGTACGAGTTGGTCATCGCGCCGTAGCCCCAGGTCTGGCCGAGGCCGGCGACCGTGGTGCTATGGCAGATGCGCGCCTGGTGGTCGGTGTTGTTGGTGCCCCAGAGCCGCGCCCACTTGCAGAGCAGCTCGGCCTGCTCGTTGTTGTGCTTGGAGGAGCCGACCAGGAACAGCGAGTCCGGGCCGCTCTGCTTGCGGATCTCCAGCATCTTCTTGGAGATCTCGTCGTAGGCCTGGTCCCAGGACACGCGCTTCCACTTGCCGCCCTCGAGCTTCATCGGGTACTTGAGGCGGTGCGAGTCGTGCGTGATGCCGTGCTCGCGCACCGAGGCGCCCTTCGCGCAGTGCGCGCCGAGGTTGATCGGCGAGTCGAACACCGGCTCCTGGCGCACCCACACGCCGTTCTGCACCACCGCGTCGATCGCGCAGCCCACCGAGCAGTGCGTACAGATCGTGCGCTTCACCTCGAGCTTGCCCTCGGCGTTCTGCGCCTCGGCCTCGCGGATCATGCTGAACGGCAGCTGGGAGGCGACGGCGCCGGCGCCGACGGTGATTCCGGAGCGCTTCAGGAACGTGCGGCGGTCGAGCGTCTGGATCGGGATGGTGCGGGACAGGCGCGACTGGGGGACAGCCTGGCCGGTGGCTTTCCGGGTAAGCAGCATTGCGCCTCCTTAAACCTTGGCGGTGCGGTAGTAGTTGTTGACGTGCTCGGTGGCGTGATAGCCGCGCGTGTCGCGCTTGCCGCTGCCGGACGTCGTTGCCTGGGAGGACTTCTTGGTTGCCACGACCGCCGCCGCGGTCGCGGCGCTACCGGCGCCGACGGTCAACAGGAACTTGCGACGAGACAGGCGCAGGTTGCGTTCGCTCATGACGACTCCTCCGTCAGAAACTGCAATCTAGTAGTAGTTATACGGCTACGCCGATCGATTCTAGTGCATTTCAAAAGCCATATGCTCGCGAGTGCAGAACCCTTTCGCGAAGCGCGCAACAGCTTTGTAGAACGATGTCTTATCGCTGCGTTCTATTGCGCTGCACAAGGGCTCGATCGTGGGCTGGATCCACCGACTGAAAAAGCCGCGTTGCTCCTCGAGCGCGTGCTTCTGCTGCGCAACAAGATGCCGCATCACCTCGCACAGCGCGGCGATGTGATCCTCGGGCTCGCCAACTTCCTGGCGCCGCGCGAGACCGAGGCGCGCGAGCTCATCGCGTAGCGCGACGAGCGGCACGTCGGTGGAATAACGGATCGCGTACGCTGTGCTGTACAGCGTGACCGGCGCCTTGCCGGTGCCGATGAAGGCGCTTTCGTACTCCTCGCGCACCGCCTCGGCGTCGGCGGCGGCGGCCGCCCGCGCCAGCGCGTCCCACTCGGCGGCCAGCTCGCCTTCCATCTTCTCCGCCGCGATGCCCTGGAGCAGCGCCGCGTCGGGCGGCGCGTAGAACAGCCGGGCGAGCAGGCCGTAGAGATTGGCGCGCGCCTGCTCTTCCGGGGCCATCATTTCTTCGTGAAGTCGAAGATCGATTTTTCGCTGCGGTTTTCCATCATGTCGACCACCCGGCAGTCGCCGCACATCTGCAGCCGGTTGGTGCCGCCGGCGAACATCGAGTGGCCGCCCAGCCGGCCGAGCATGTTCTCGACCATCTGGCGCGTGCCGAACGGCTTGCCGCAGCGCACGCAGTGGAAGGGCTCGGCTTCGTTCAGCGTGACGGCTTCCTTGGCCTGGCGGCCAATGAGCAGCCGCGGCGTGAGCTGGATCGCATCCTCCGGGCAGGTGTCCTCGCACAGACCGCACTGCACGCAGTTTCGCTCTATGAAACGCAGCGCCGGCGTCTCGGTCGCGTCCACGAGCGCGGAGGCCGGGCAGGCGCCGATGCAGGCCTTGCAGAGCGTGCAGGTCTGCTTGTTGACCGTGATCGCCCCGAACGGAGCGCCGGCGGGCATCGGGATGGTGTGCTCTTTCCGATTGGCCAGGTGATCCAGAGCGAAGTCGAGGCTGGTGCGCTTGTCGGGCGACAGATGGAACGTCGCCGGCTTCGCCACCGCCGCCGCCGGCTCGAGCTCCCAGAGAGCGCCCGGGCGCTCCAGCAGCTGGAAATGCCGCCCGCCATAGCCGAGCGCGTTGACGACCGTCTCGGCGTAGCGCATCTGGCGCTGCGTCGCCTCGACGTAGCTCGGCGCCGTCTTCTCGCCGGCCAGGATGCAGACCTGCGATGCGCCATAGGCCATCGCGCCGAGCATCAGGTCGATGCCGATCGAGGCGACGTGGAAGCACTCCACCGGAATGACGCGCCCCGGCAAACCCTTCGACTTGCGTGCGTATTCGAGAAGCGCGTTGCGCCCCTCGGCGTCGTGGAACAGGATGCAGGCGTCCTTGCCGCCGGCCTCGCGGTAGGTGGCGAGCGCGGTCTTCAGCCGCGCGCCGAGGTCGGGCACTTTCGGATAGCCGTAGCTCATCGCGCCCGAGGGACACACGGTGGCGCAGCCGCCGCAGCCCGCGCACAGGTGCGGCTCGACCTTCACGTGGTCGCCGTCGGGCGTGATGGCGCCGGTCGAGCACACCTCGATGCAGGCGTTGCAGCCTTCCCTTCCGGATCGGCTGTGCGCGCAGATCTTCTCCCGGTAGTGGAAGAAGCGCGGCTTCTCGAACTCGCCGACCAGCCCCGCGAGCTGCTGCGCGGCGAGCGCCTGCTCGAGCGGATCGTCGCCCGGCGCGAGGTAGCCCTGCGGCAGCTCGTGCGTGCGGATGAACGGCTCGCGCGACAGGTCGAGCACGAGGTCGAACGATTCCTTTCTCGTCACTTCCGACCTGGAAAAGTCGATCGCGCCGATCGCCCCGCACGCCTTCACGCAGTCGCGATGCTCCTTGCACTTCGCGAGGTCTACCTGGTAGTCGAAGCCGATCGCGTCCTCGGGGCAGGCGCGGATGCAGGCGTTGCAGCGCGTGCAGAGCTCCAGGTCGATCGGATTTTCCTGCCGCCATTCGACTTCGAACGCGCCGAGCCAGCCGCTCACGCGCGCCGGCTTGCCCGACCAGACCGGGTATTTCCTCTCGAGCGGCAGCTCGCCGCCCCCGGCGGTGATCAACACCGAGACTTCGAGCTGCCCGGCGAGGCGCGCGGCCCAGTCGAGCGCCGGCGCGGCCGGGCCGATCACGAGCAGCTGGCCCTGCGACTTGTACGCCACGGCGGGCGCGGGCTCGGGCTCGGGCAGCGCCGCCATGGCGATGAGCGCGGCGATCTTCGGCGTCGACTTCTCCGCCGACCAGCCGCCCAGCTCGCGGATGTTGACGAAGCGCAGCGGCTTCTGCGCGATCTCGCTGAAGAGCGCGGCTTCCTGCGTGCAGGCCACCAGCACGTCGTCGCCGCCGCCGAGCGCGGCCTGGAAGGCGCCCGCGTCGCTGCGGCACAGCTGGTGGTGCAGCTGCAGCGGCTCGGTGTGCAGCGCGCTCGCGAGCGCGGCTGCGTCGAGCGCGATGGTGCGATTGCAGCTGCAGACCTTAAGCGTCTTGCTTTCCAGGCTCATCCGGTTTTGCGGCTTGCTCTTTCGGTTCTTCAGGTTTTTCCGGCTTCGGTTCGCTGAACAGGTGCTGCTTCGCCTGGTTGAGGGTCGCGAGCAGCTCCTCGGAAATCGGCTCGCCCACGTTCCAGTCGCCCGAGAAGGGCTCGAACGGGTCCGGGGTGTTGAAGTGCGGGTCGTTGAACAGCTTCTTCAGCGCGACGCGGCGCAGCGCGTCCTCGACCTTCGGATGCATGAACGGCGTGAAGTCCGATTCCGGCGTGAGCCTGTCCACCGGCGGGGTCGCCGGTTTCGGCGTTTCCTCCTGCTTCTCCGGCACGCTCTCGCGCTTCAAGCGCGACCAACGGTCGAGGAACGCTTCCTTTTTATCCTCTACGGCCATCTACACGCGGGCCTTCGGATGCTTGAAGGAGCGCGGCTTGATGCGCACTCTAGGCTGCGGGCGGTAGTTGTCCTCCACGTACTGGCCAACGAAGGCGAAGATCTCGGGCGGCATCGCCACCGCGTCGACCGAATGGCCGCCGTCCATCCAGCGCCCGGCTTCTTCCGAGCTCGCGGTGACGTCGAGCGGCAGCGCCTGCTCGCCTTCCATGCGCCAGAGCACGAACACGCGCGGCTGCGCGCCGGTGAGGTTGAGGTAATAGCCCTCGGCCTCGTCCCTGTGCAGCACGATCTTGAAGCCGGGATGCAGCCACTGCACCGCGCCGCCCTGCTCGCGCAGCATGCGCGGCGCGCCGCCGAGATCCGGCAGCACGCCGTGCGGCTCCCAGATCGAGTCGACCCAGCGGCTCTGCGAAGGCCGCTTCTGCATCACGACCGCGACTGGAAGGGAAGGCTTTTCCACCGGTCGAACTATACGCGCTCTATAATCGATTTCCGAGCGAAAACCCTTGATGAAAAAGGTTATTGCACTGCAGACCGCGCGCATTCCGGCGCCCGCTTTCCAAGGCGGCCGGCTCGCCGACACGCGCAATCGCGAGATGCGCGACCTGCGCATCTCCGTCACCGACCGGTGCAACTTCCGCTGCACGTACTGCATGCCGCGCGAAGTGTTCGACGCGGGCTACCGCTTCCTGCCGCACGACGCGATCCTCAGCTTCGAGGAAATTGCGCGCCTCGCGCGGGTATTTGTGGATTTAGGGACGAAGAAAATTCGTCTGACCGGCGGCGAGCCGCTGGTGCGCCGCCACGTGCATCGCCTGGTCGAGATGCTGGCGCCGCTCGGCGCCGAGCTGACCTTGACCACCAACGGGTCCTTGCTCGCCGCCCAGGCGGAAAAACTGGCGAAGGCCGGATTGCAGCGCGTCACGGTAAGCCTTGACTCGCTCGACGATGCGACGTTCCGCGCGATGAACGACGCGGACTTTCCGGTGGCGAAGGTGCTGGAAGGCATCGACGCCGCGGCCGCCGCGGGCCTCGGGCCGGTCAAGATCAACATGGTGGTGAAGCGCGGCGTGAACGACCAGGGCGTGCTCGCGATGGCCGAGCGCTGGCGCGGCACGGGGCACATCCTGCGTTTCATCGAGTTCATGGACGTGGGCAGCACCAACGGCTGGCGCATGGACGACGTGGTGCCGTCGGCGAGCGTGGTGCAGAGAATCTCCGAGCGCTGGCCTCTCGAGCCGATCGACCCCAACTACGCGGGCGAGGTGGCCGAGCGCTGGCGTTACCTCGACGGCGCGGGCGAGATCGGCGTCATTTCCTCCGTGACGCAGGCGTTCTGCTCCACCTGCACGCGCATGCGCCTGTCCACCGAAGGCTCGCTCTACACGTGCCTCTTCGCGCAGCACGGCCACGACCTGAAGTCCCTGCTGCGCGCCGGCGCGTCGGACGATCAGCTGCGCAACGAGATCGCGGCGCTCTGGCAGCGCAGGACGGACCGTTATTCCGAGATCCGCACGGCAGAAACCTCCAGGGAACGCAAAGTCGAGATGTCCTACATCGGTGGCTAGGATCCTCGGCGCCCTGCTGCTTGCCTTCTCCTCGGCCGCGCTGGCGCAGGTCGAGCTGCTCTACGTGGGCGCGGCCGACTGCGGGTTCTGCCGCAAATGGGAGGCGCAATACCTGGAGCGCGGCCAGCCGAAGGTCAGGCTCGACTGGGCGGCCGTGCGGTTCACGCCGGTCGACATCGGCAGCTTCCGCAACCGCTTCGGCGTGAACGACGCCCCGGCGCACCTGCGCCCGGGACTGGCGCGCGCCCTCACCCGCCAGTCGAGCCTGCGCGGCACGCCCTGGTTCGCGCTGTTCGTGGACGGGGAAGTTCGCGCGCACGGCTTCGGCCTCGACGCTTTCGAATCGCGCATCCAGCCGGCGATGCGCGCGCTGCTGCGTGAGAAAACCTAAGCTCACCAGCGCCGCGCGGCCCGCGACCTTCGAGGTCGAGGCCTACAACGAGCGCGGCGAGATGGTGCCCACCGCGATCGCGGGCGAGCATCCGCTCACGCTCTACGTCGACAAGCGCGAGATCGTCACCCTGATGACGCTCGGCCACGCGCCCGAGGCGCTCGCGATCGGCTACCTGCGCAACCAGCGGCTGGTTTCGTCCGTCGGGGACATCGAGGCGGTGCAGGTCGACTGGGAGACCGATTCGGTCGCGGTGACCACGCGCTCGAAAAAGAAGCTCAAGGCGCTGGACAAGAAGACCGTCACCACCGGCTGCGGGCAAGGCACCGTGTTCGGCGATCTCATGGAGGAAATCGACCAGGTCAAGCTGCGCAAGGATGTCTTCCTGGAAGACGCCGACCTTTTCGTGCTGCTCGAAAAGGTGCGCAAGCACGAGACCATCTACAAGCAGGCCGGCGCGGTACACGGCTGCGCGCTGTGCACCACGGCGGGCGAGATCCTCATGTTCGTCGAGGACGTCGGGCGCCACAACGCGGTCGACGCGATCGCCGGGCGCATGTGGCTGGAGGGCATCGACGGCTCGGACAAGGTGTTCTACACCACCGGCCGGCTGACCTCGGAGATGGTGATCAAGTGCGCGCAGATGCGCATCCCGTTCCTCGTCTCGCGCTCGGGGCTCACGCAGATGGGCCACGCCATCGCGCAGAAAGTCGGCATCACCATGCTCGGCCGGGCGAGCGGCCGGCACTACCTCGCGTTCACCGGGAAGGAAAGGCTCGTCAGGACTTCGTCGCAGCCGACCGCGCTCGCGTAGAAATAAATGGGGACGGACCCCATTTTTCGCAGCTGTACTTGATTCTCAAATGAGAAAAATGGGGTCCGTCCCCATTTATTAGGCCGCAGCAGACTGCGCGCGCGTAAAGCGCTCGCGCGACGGGAAGAACAGCGCCGAGACGAACACCGCGCTCGCCAGCACGCCCAGCACCAGGAACACGTTGCGGAAGCCGCCCTCGGTGCCGTGCAGGATCGAGATCATGGGCACCGCCACCGAGGCGACGCCCAGCGACACCACGTAGCGCACCGACAGCACGCGCGCGCGGTACTCGTCGGCCACGTACTTGCCGACGATGCCGTCGTTGAGCGGAATCTGGCCGAAGATCGCCATCATCATGAGCAGCGCCGCGACCAGCAGCGCCCAGCCCTGCAGCGTGGCGGCGGCGAAGAGCAGCGGCACCTGCACCAGCCCGACGCCGATCATGAGCGGCTTCATGTCGTAGCGGCTCATCAAGGTGCCCATCAGCACCTGGGCGAACGCCGCGATCGAGTACACGATGGCGACCAGCGCGCCGATGCCGAGGTTGGTGTCGGTGAGCGCGCGCAGGCGCTCGTCGAACACTTTCGGCATGGCGATGGTGGTGGAGTTGAAGATCACGCCGCCGCAGGCGGTGGCGACGAGCAGGATGACGAAGATATGCGTCATGGTGCGCGCGTCGAGGTGCAGGCCGATGGTCTTGGACTTCTTCACCACCGGCCCGGGGTCGGGTACCAGGAAGAGGAAAGCGGCGCCCACTGCCACCGACACCGCGCCGGGGATGAAGAACGCCATGCGCCAACCCCACAGGTCCATCAGCGCGCCCGACACGATGGCGGCAAAGGCGAGGCCGAGGTTGCCCCACAGGCCGTTCCAGCCGAGCGCCATGCCGAGGTTCTTCGGCGAGGCGACCAGCATCGCGATGCCCACCGGGTGGTAGATCGCGGCGAACATGCCGGTCAGCGTGAGGCCGACCGCAATCTGCCACGACGCAGTCGAGAAGCCGGTAAGAAACAGCGACGCCCCGATGCCGAAGAAGAACACCGCCATCATCTTGTAGCGGCTCCAGTGGTCGGCGAGCCAGCCGGCCGGGATGGCGAACGCGCCGAACGCGATGAACCCGCCGAGCGCGAGCGGCAGCAGCTCGGAATACGGACGGCCCCATTCGCGCCCGAGGGCGAGCACCACGGTCGGGAACACCAGCATCACGAGGTGGTCGAGCAGGTGACCGATGTTGATGAACGGCACGAGCCAGTCGCGTTTCATGGGCGCCATCGTAGCCGGAGCGCTTGCGTCCGTCACGCGACCACCGGACAATTTCTATCGCAAATGCGACAGCCCATTTCCCCCCTCAAGCCCACCCGCGGCGACGCCTACCAGCACGTTCCCCGGCCGGTCGGCGCGATGGCGCGCGACCTGCCCGCGGCCTACGAGATCGACTGGCACAGCCACCCGCGCTTCCAGCTCATCTTCGCGGTGCGCGGCGTGATGACCGTCGACACGCACGAGGCGACCTGGCTCTTGCCGCCGCAGCGCGCGGTGTGGATGCCGCCGAAGACCGCGCACCGCCTCAAGGCCTGGGGCGAGGTGCACATGCGCACGCTGTACATCGAGCCCGCCGCGGCGCGGCGCATGCCGCGCGGCTGCGAGGTGCTCGAGGTCACGCCGCTCTTGCGCGAGCTCATCCTGCGCGCCACCGAGCTGCCGATCGAGTACGAGGAGCGCGGGCCCGCCGGGCGCGTGATGCGCCTGCTGCTCGACGAGCTTGCGTCGCTGCAGCGACTGCCCTACAACCTGCCGATGCCGAAGAGCGCCCCGCTCGACGCGATCTGCGCGCGCCTGCTCGAGGCGCCGAACGACCCGGCCACGCTCGAGGGCTTCGCGGCGCGCCATGACACGACCGCGCGCACCCTGGCGCGGCATTTCCGCCGCCAGACCGGCATGAGCTTCGCCGAATGGCGCCGCCGCGCGCGCCTGCTGCGCGCGCTCGGCTGGATCGCCGAGGGCCGCTCGATCCTCTCGGTGGCGCTCGACCTCGGCTACGAGAGCCCGTCGGCGTTCAGCGCCATGTTCCGCCGCGAGCTCGGCCAGCCGCCCTCGCATTTCCGCGCCGCATGAACGTCACGGGCATCGTGCTGGCGGGAGGAAAAGGCACCCGCATGGGCAGCGTCGACAAGGGCCTGCAGCCGCTGCGCGGCAAGCCGATGGTCGAGTGGGTACTGGAGCGCCTGCGCCCCCAGGTCGCGGAAGTGGTGATCAATGCGAACCAGAACGTCGCTGTTTACGAAAAATACGGCCATCGCGTGGTGAGCGACCAGATCGGCGGCTTCGCCGGCCCGCTCGCCGGCCTGCACGCCGGGCTGAAGGCGGCCGCGCATGCGCTCGTAGTCACCGTGCCCTGCGACTCGCCTTTTCTTCCGACAGATCTGGTTTTTCGTTTAGAGAAAAATCTGCCCGGTTGTGATCTCGCGGTGGCCAAAACCGGCGACCAGGCGCACCCGGTATTCGCGCTCATGAAGCGCGAGGTGCGCGAGAGCCTGGAAGCGTTCCTCGCGCAGGGTGGGCGCAAGATCGACGCCTGGTACGCCGCGCTCAAGGTCGTCGAGGTCAGCTTCGACGACGAGGCCGACGCGTTCCGCAACATCAACACCCTCGAGGAACTGAAGCGCGAATGAGCATCGCCAAGACCGTCAGCTGCCTGGACGGCTACGACCCGGATTCGCTGCGCGTCGACAAGGCGCGCGAGGCGATTCGGAATTGTCTTTCTCGCATCCAGGAAACGGAACCCGTTTCGGTCAAAAATGCGCTCGGCCGCGTGCTGGCGCAGGACATCGTGCCGGACATCAACGTGCCGGCGCACGACAACTCGGCGATGGACGGCTACGCGGTGCGCTTTGCCGACCTCGACAAGCCGCTCAAGGAAGTCGGCACGGCCCTGGCGGGAAAGCCCTTCCACGGCAACGTCGGCGCCGGCGAATGCGTGCGCATCATGACCGGCGCGGTGATGCCGCAGGGCGCCGATACCGTGGTGATCCAGGAAGTGGTGAAGAAAGACGGCGAGCGAATCGTCGTTCCGCCGGGCCAGAAAAAAGCGCAGAACGTGCGTTATGCGGGCGAAGATCTCTCAAAAGGAAAAGCGGTGCTGCATCCGGGTCGGCTTCTTCGGCCGGCCGAGCTCGGTCTCATCGCTTCGCTCGGCATCGCGGAAGTAAAGGTGAAGCGCCGGTTGCGCGTGGCGTTCTTCGCCACCGGCGACGAGCTCGCCTCGATCGGCGCGCCGCTCAAGGAAGGCGAGGTCTACGACTCGAACCGCTACACGCTGCACGGCATGCTCGCGCGCCTGGGCGTCGAGCTCATCGACATGGGCGTGGTGCGCGACGATCCGCCCGCCCTGGAGAAGGCCTTCCGGCGCGCCGCCGAAACGGCCGACGTGGTGATCACGACCGGAGGAGTCTCCGTAGGGGAAGCCGATTTCGTGAAGCAATTGATGGCGCGCCTGGGCGAGGTGCTGTTCTGGAAAATCGCCATGCGCCCCGGACGGCCGATGGCGTTCGGGCGCATCGGCGCGGCGTTCCTGTTCGGCCTGCCCGGCAACCCGGTCGCGGTGATGGTGACCTTCTACCAGTTCGTGCGCGAGGCGCTCCTCTACATGCAGGGCCGCGACGACGCGGGGCTGCCGCTGCTCCAGGTGCCCACGGCCGAGAACATGCGCAAGGTCCCCGGGCGCACCGAATACCAGCGGGGCGTTGTCTTCCGGGACGGAGATTCCTGGAAAGTCCGTACTACCGGCCAGCAGGGCTCGGGGGTGCTGCGCTCGATGTCGGAGGCGAACTGCTTCATCGTGCTCGAGCACGAGCGCGGCAGCGTGAAGGCGGGCGAGCCGGTGAGCGTGCAGCTCTTCGAGGGACTGGCGTGAATCCGATCCATCCCGCGCTCGCCGACCTCGCGCGCGCGGCGAAGGAGATGCCGTTCGAGGACCTGGCGCCGGTGCTCGCCGAGGCGCTGCGCCGGAAGGACTGGCTGCGCCCCGAGCACCGCGTCGGCGACCCGAAGGCGTACATGCGCCACGTGCTCTACGTCGACCCGCAGGGCGACTTCGTCATGACCGCGATCACCTGGCTGCCCGGGCAGGTGAGCCCGATCCACGGCCACCAGGTGTGGTGCGCTTACGGGGTGGCGGAAGGCGAGCTCACCGAGGAGCACTTCCACGAGTCCTTCGGCCAGCTGACCACCGTGAAGACCAATCTCTACCGGCCGGGCGACGTGGCGGAGCGCGACCTGGAGCGCAAGATCATTCACCGCGTGTCGAACCGCTCGCCGGTGACGCTGGTTTCGCTCCACCTCTACGGCGTGAGCGCCGAGCGCCTTACCACCGGCATCAACCGGCTCTATCCGTCGTGATCGTCCTGAGCTCGCTCGGCCTGAAGGGCGTGCTGGAGAAGAACCGTGCGCAGCTCGGCGCGCTCGATCTGCGCTTCGACGCCACGCAAGCCATTCTCGCCAACCTGGCAAGCGTGCGCGCCGACCTGCTGGTGCTCACCGCCGAGGCGATGGACGATCTGAAGAACAAGGGCTTGATCACGCAAACGCGCGCGCTGGGCAGCTCCGGCGTCGGCGTGGCGGTGCGCGCCGGCGCGCCGCGGCCGGACATCGGCACCGTGGAAACATTCAAGGCATCGCTCGAGCGCGCGCAGTCGGTCGCGCACTCGAAGGTCGGCGCGAGCGGAATCTACTTTGCCGAGCTCCTGCAGCGGCTCGACATCAGGCTGAAGAAGCGCGTGGTGGTGGAGAAAGGCCCGGTCGGCCTGGTGGTGGCGCGCGGGGAAGCGCAGATCGGCGTGCAGCAGCTCTGCGAGCTCGAGCCGGTGCCGGGCATCGACATCGTCGGGCCGCTGCCCGCGCCGATCCAGCGCGTCACGCACTTCGTCGCCGGCATCCCGGCCAACGCGCCGGACCCGGCGGGCGCGGCCGCGCTGATGAAGCGGCTGCCGCGGCTCGCTACTTAGGCAGCGCCTTCACCTCGTCGCCCCACTTCTTGAGCAGCCGGTTGCGCTCGGCCGAGGAGCCGTACTTCGCCGAGTCGTAGCTGATCAGCTTGATCGACGCGATGTCCGGCGCCTGCGCGTGCACCGGCGCGGCCTTGTTGGACGGGATGGAGTAGATGTTCTGGTCGACGCCGACCACCTTCTGCGCCTCGGCCGACAGCGTCCAGTCGACGAAGCGGCGCGCCGCCTCCGCGTTCTTGCGCCCCTTGATGAGCGACACCGCGCCGATCTCGTAGCCGGTGCCCTCGCACGGCGCAATGGTGCGGATCGGCGCGCCCTGCACGCGCATCGTGACCATGTCGTGCATGAACGCGATGCCGACGCCGCTCTCGCCGCTGGCGGTCGACTTCACCGGCGCGATGCCGGACTTGGTGTACTGGTTGACGTTGCGATGCAGCGCCTTGAGGTAGGCGAAGCCCTTGTCCTCGCCCATCAGCTGCACCATGGTCGCCAGCATCACGTACGCGGTGCCGGAGGAATTCGGGTCGGCGATCTGCACCTCGTCGCGGAACCGCGCGTCGAGCAGGTCGGCCCAGCACTTCGGCTCGGGGATGCCTTTCTTTTTCAGCACCTCGGTGTTGTAGCCGATGCCGAGCGCGCCGAGATAGATGCCCGAGACGCGGTACTTCGACAGCTCGGCGACGCGCTGCGCCCAGGGATGCAGCTCGGCGAGCCGCGGCGAGCGGTACTCCTCGAGCAGGCCCTCTTCCGCGGCCTGCATGTGCGGATCGGCCGGCCCGCCCCACCACACGTCGCCGCGCGGGTTCGAGGCCTCGGCGCGCACCTGCGCGTAGATCTCGCCGGTGCTCTTGCGCACCATGGTGACCTTGGTGCCGCTCGCGCGCTCGAACGCGGCCACGCCGGCGCGGCATTGCTCGTCGATGATCGAGCAGTAGACGATGAGCTGGCCGTGCGCAGCCAGGGGCGCCAGCGCGAGGAGCGCGAGCAGGAGTTTTTTCATGCCGCTAGATTGCCATAACGCGCGCCAGCTCGAGCAGGCCCGCGTCGGCCGGGCGCGGGCGCCCGGTGATCTCGGCGAGCGGCGTGGTGCGGATCTCGCCGCTCGAAAGGCCAGCCAGCACGCCGCGCTCGCCGCGGGCGAGCGTCTCGACTGCGGCCGCGCCGAGGCGCGTCGCGAGGACGCGGTCCGCGGCGGTCGGCGCTCCGCCGCGCACGACGTGGCCCAGGCGCGTGACGCGCAGCTCGAAGCCGATCGAGGCCTTCTCCCTCTCGTAGTGCTGCATGAGCTCCTTCACGCCGCACTTCGCGCCCTCGGCGATGACGACGAGCGCGTGCGTCTTGCCGCGGCGATAGGCCGCGCGCAACCGCTCGGCGACCTCGAACGGCGTGAGCTCGCCTTCGGGCAGCGCGATCACCTCGGCGCCGCCGGCGAGGCCCGCCATCAGCGCGATGTACCCGCAGTCGCGTCCCATGGTCTCGACGACGAACGCGCGATGGTGCGAGGAGGCCGTGGTGCGCAGGCGGTCGATCGCCTCGAGCGTGATGTTCACCGCCGTATCCGAGCCGATGCTGACGTCGGTGCCGTAGAGGTCGTTGTCGATCGTCGACGGGACCCCGACCACCGCGAAGCCTTCCTTGTCGAGCGAAGCTGAACCGGTCTGCGAGCCGTTACCGCCGATCACCACCAGCGCCTCGATTCCGTGCCCCGCCAGGTTGTGCAGCGCGCTCGAGCGCCCCGCCGGCTGGATGAACTCCGGCGAGCGCGCGCTGCCGAGGACCGTCCCGCCCTGCTGCACGATGCCGCCGACGTCGCGCGCGGCCAGCGGATGGATGGTGTCGACGAGCAGGCCGGCGTAGCCGTTGCGCACCCCGAACACCTCCCAGCCCTTGGAGAGCGCGCCGCGCGTCACGGCGCGCACCGCGGCGTTCATTCCGGGCGCGTCCCCGCCGCTCGTCAGGACTGCAACTCGCTTCACCAAAACGATTCTAAACGCCGAATGGCAGCGCGCGCCCGCGCGCCCGCGCGACCTTCAAGCAACGGGTCGCTGATCTTTCGCTGCTGCGGGCAGCCGCTCCAGGCCCTCGCTGAGCCAGCGGCGCACGGCCGCCGCGTCCTGCAGCCGCCAGTGCGCGGCGCTCGGTCCGTTGCCGATCTTCACCGAGTGGCCGCCGAGGCGGTTCACCACCTCGAAGCCCTGCTCGTCGGTGAGGTCGTCGCCGAGGAACACCGGGACGCGCCCCTTGAACGGCGTCTCGGCCATGAACTCCTCGATGGCCATGCCCTTGTCGCGGCCCGCGGGCTTGAGCTCGGCGACCATCTTGCCGCCCTGGACCTCGACGCCGCCGCCCAGGTCGAGCGCGGCGCGCTTGACCGCCGCGTGCGCGGCGCCCGCGAGCTGCGGCGCAAGGCGATAGTGCAGCGCCATGCTGGCGCCCTTGTCCTCGAACACGAGCCCTTCGTGGCGCGCCGCGAAGGCGCGGATGAAGTCGGCGGCGCGCCGCAGGCCTGCCTCGGGAATCGGGTGCCGGTGCACGCGACCGAGCGCGTCGCGCCGCTCGATGCCGTGCTGGCCGGCGGCGGGAAGCTTGAGCGGCGCGAACATGCGGTCGATGCCGGCGAGCGAGCGGCCGCTGATGAGCGCGAGCGCGCCGCGGGTCGCCGCGTAGAGCGCCGTGACGATGCGGCTGTCGGCCGGCGCCGGGCGCACCGCGCTCGGCATGGCCGCGATGTCGAGGAGCGTGCCGTCGATGTCGAGGAACCAGGCGCAGCGGACGTCGAAGATGGGCAGGCTCGCCATGCTAGAGGCCCGCGGCACGCCGGCGCGCCGCGCGCGCGCGCGATGCCACCCTGCGGCGATGGCGCATGCGGGCGGCGTCGATCAGCATCCGCCCCGCCCAGCGGAAGACGTTGAACTCGGCGACCAGGTTGCGCATGCTGCGCATGCGCGTGCGCTGCTCCTCCGGCGACATGGTGAGCGCGATGTGCATCGCGGCGGCGCATTGCTCGATGTCGTACGGGTTGACGATCAGCGCCTCCGCGAGCTCGCGCGCCGCGCCGGTGAACTGCGACAGCATGAGCACGCCCTGCTCGTCGTCGCGCGAGGCGACGAATTCCTTCGCCACCAGGTTCATGCCGTCGTGCAGGCTCGAGACGTAGCAGAGCTCCGAGGCGCGGTAGAGCTCGTACACCTGCGCCGCGTCGTGGTGCTCGATCTTCAGGACGATGGGCTGGTAGCCCGGCTTGCCGAAGCGCTCGTTGATCCGCGCCGCGAGTCCGCGCACGCGCGCGTCGAGGTTCTGATACTCGTCGATCGACGAGCGCGAGGGCGCCGCCACCTGGAGGAACGAGTACTTGCCGATCCAGCGCGGCTCGAGCTCGAGCAGGCGCTCGATCGCCATGAAGCGCTCCAAGATGCCCTTGGTGTAGTCCAGGCGGTCGACGCCCACGCCCAGCTTCACGTCCTGGTCGAGGCCGAGGCGCTCGCGCACCCGCCGCCGGGCCTCCGCCACGTCGGCCTGGACCGCGAGCGGCGCCGGTGGCCACTCGATCGAGATCGGGTAGCGGCGCACCTCGGTCAGGTTGCCGCCGAACGAGATGCTGAAGGTCTCGCGGTCGACGCGCGCCTCGAGGTAGCGGTCGACCGTGTCGAAGACGTTGTTGCAGTGGAACTGCGTGTGGAAGCCGAGGATCGACGAGCCGAGCATGCCGTCGAGGATCTCCTCGCGCCAGGGCAGGATGCCGAAGGCCTCGGGGTTCGGCCACGGAATGTGCCAGAACGTGATGATCGTCGCGCGCGGCAGGCGCTCGCGCACCATGCGCGGCAGCAGCGCGAAGTGGTAGTCCTGCACCAGCACGATCGGGTCCTCGGTGCGCGCCTCGTCGACCACGATGTCCGCGAAGCGCTGGTTCACCGCCTTGTAATGCTCCCAGTCCTCGGCGCGGAAGATCGGCCGCGTGTGCGCGATGTGGCAGAGCGGCCACAGGCCTTCGTTCGCGAAGCCGTAGTAATAGCCCTTCTCCTCGGCCTCCGAGAGCCAGACGCGGCGGATGCGGTAGGACGGGCGCTCCGGCGGCACCATGACGTGGTCGTGGCGGTCCACCGTGTCGCGGTCGGCGGTGCCGGCGCCGTGCGCGATCCAGGTGCCGGAGCACGCTCGCACGATCGGCTCGAGCGCCGTGACCAGGCCGCTCGCCGGGCGCTGGATCTCGATGATGTTGTCCTTGCGCCGGGTATGGATGTAGGGCTCTCGGTTGGAGACGATGAGCACCTCGTCGCCGTGCAGGTCCTGCCGCAGGATGCGGCGCAGCGCGTCGGGGCCCCACACCGTCTGGCTCTCGTCGCGCGACTGTCGCTCGGCTTCCAGGTCGCGCACCAGCGCCTGCAGGTCGCGGGCGATCGGCCGGAGCTCCGGTGAGGTGGTGATGCGGTTCAGGCCCTCGGGCTCCCGCAGCAGCGTCTGCCCCCGCAGCAGCACTTTCAGGCCCGCCACCCAGCCGCGCCAGCTGATCTCGGCGATGATCACCGTGATCAGCGCGACGACGGTCGCGATCGCGGCGAACAGGTAGTACACGTACTTCTTCGTGTCCTCGCTGCGGCGCTGGATGATGCTCATGTCGTTCACCACGACGAGCTGGCCGACGGTCGTGCCTTCCGACGCGATCGGATTGAACGAGATGTGCAATGGGCCGTCCGGAAGCTGGAGGACCAGGTTGCGCTCTTCCGACAGGTTGGTCGGCGAGCAATGCACGACGTTCGGGAAGCCCTGCGTGTAGTACAGCAGCTTGCCGTTCCGGTCGCAGTAGCCGAGCGCGAAGATGCGCTCGCCCTGGATGATCCGCTCGAAGTAGCGCACCACCCGCGCTTTCGCCCCGCGCGGCTCGCTCATCAGCTCCATCAGCGGCTCCTGCGCGGTCTTCGCGATCAGCGTCCCGCGCGCGTCGAGGTCGCGTACCGACCACTGGAACGTGAAGCGGTCGACCAGCGGCACCACCGCATAGGCGATCGCCGCCAGGGCAAGCGCCAGGGGAACGACGAAACGGAGCGATATCGGCATGGTCGCTGGTGAGGTGCGAGCAGCAAAAAGCAAAAAAGGGGCCGCCAGCACCCCCTTGACGCGATAGTAGCGAAACGATCGAGGGCTGAAAAGCCCTTTCGATTCAGGGAACTGTGTAGTGATTCAACGACACGCCGAACGGCGGATCGCGAATGTACCGACTACCGGTCCTCCGGCAGGCGAAGCAGCGTGCCGACGGGCTTGTCCTCGAGCGGCAGGTCCTCCTGCGCGGCCTCGACTCCGGGCAGCACTTCGACGTCCTTCAGCTTGCGCTCGATCTGGCGCGTGCGCACCTCGGCCTGGTCGATCGTGTTCGCCACCGTCTGCAGCTGGCGCTTCGTGTTCGCGAGCACCTCCGCGAACTTGCCGAATTCCGACTTCACCGTGCCGAGCACCTTCCAGACTTCCGAGGAGCGCTGCTGGATCGCGAGCGTGCGGAAGCCCATCTGCAGGCTGTTCAGGTAGGCGAGCAGGTTCGTCGGGCCGCAGATCGTCACGCGCCACTGGCGCTGCACCTGGTCGAAGAGGCCGGGCCGGCGCAGCACCTCGGCGAACAGGCCTTCGAACGGCAGGTAGAGGAGCGCGAACTCGGTGGTGTGCGGCGGCTCGACGTACTTCTCGGAGATCGTCTTCGCCTCCTGCTTGACGCGCGCCTCGAGCGCCTTCTCGGCCATCTCGATGAGCGGCTTGTCGCCCGCGTCCTGCGCGGCCTGGAGGCGCTGGTAGTCCTCGATCGGGAACTTGGCGTCGATCGGCAGCAGCACGTGCTCGCCCCGCTCCCGGCCGGGCAGCTTGACGGCGAACTCGACCCGGTCGCGCGAGCCCGGGCGCGTGGCGACGTTCTTCTCGTACTGCTCCGGAGCCATAACCTGCTCGAGCAGCGCCTCGAGCTGCACCTCGCCGAAGACGCCGCGGCTCTTCACGTTGGACAGCACCTTCTTCAGGTCGCCCACGCCGGCGGCGAGCGTCTGCATCTCGCCCAGGCCCTTGTGCACGAGCTCCAGGCGCTCGGAAACCTGGCGGAACGAGTCGGAGAGGCGCTTCTCCAGCGTCGCGTGCAGCTTCTCGTCGACCGTCTGGCGCATCTGCTCGAGCTTCGCCGCGTTGTCCTGCTGGATGCGGTCGAGGCGCTGCTCCACCGCGCCGCGCAGGCTCTCGAACTGCGCGTTCTGCACGCTCGCGACCGAACCCATCTGCGTGGACAGCGTCTGGCTGAACGTCGCCATGCTCCTCGACAGCTCCTCGCGCGCCTCGCGCTCGGCGCTGCGGGCACGCATCAGGAACACCGCCAGCAGCCCGGCCGTGGTGACGGCGGCGATCAGCGTCAGGGCGAGGAGGATTTCGACCATGCTGTATATTAATACAGTTGGGGCCGCCTAGGTCGAATCCCGGAGCGTGAGGGCGGGCGAGACGCGCAGGACCTTGCGCGCGGAGAGCCAGGCATTCAGTGAAAGGAGCGCGACGCCGGCAAGCGGGCCGCTGAGCCAGAGCGCAAGGCTCGGGCGCAGGTCGAGCTCGAACACCTGGCGCGCGACCACCTCGCCGATGACGGCGGCGCCGATGGTGCCGAGGAGCCCCGCGATCGCCCCCA
>DASVFV010000103.1:0-3943 GCA_036379875.1 Burkholderiales bacterium
CCGGTGGCACAGCCGCTCGGCCTCCTCCATGAAGTGCGTGGTAAGCACCAGCGTCTTGCCTTCCTGCGTGAGGCGGCGCAGCCGCTCCCAGATCAGGTGGCGCGCCTGCGGGTCGAGGCCGGTGGTCGGCTCGTCCATGAATACGAGCTGCGGGTCGTTGACGAGAGCGCGCGCCAGCGTGAGACGCCGCTTCATGCCGCCCGACAGCGTCATGATTTTCGCGCCCTCGCGCCCGGTCAGGCCGGCGAATTCCAGCAACGTCGGGAGGCGGGGTCGGATGGCTTGTTCGGAAAAACCGAAGTAACGGCCGTACACGACGAGGTTCTCCTCGACGGTGAAGTCCGGATCGAGGTTGTCGAATTGCGGCACCACGCCCACGCGCATGCGCGCCTGGCGCGCGCGCCGCGGCACCGGCTCGCCGAGCAGGCGGATCTCGCCCGCGTCGGGCTCGATCAGCCCGAGGCACAGCTTCAGCGTGGTGGTCTTGCCGGCGCCGTTCGGGCCGAGCAGGCCGAAGCACTCGCCCGGCTCGACCGCGAGGTCGAGGCCGGAGACGACCTCGGTTGCGCCATACGACTTGCGCAGCGCGCGGGTGGCGAGCGCGCTCATCGCCTGTTGGCCAGGACGATCTGCTTGATGACCTGCAGCTTGCGGTGGAAGAAGTGGTCCGCGCCGGGCACCACCACGACCGGCAGGTCCTGCGGCCGCGCCCAGTCGAGCACCGCCGCAAGCGGCACGGTTTCGTCGTTCTCGCCGTGGATTACCAGCGTACCGGGCGGCACCGGCGGCGCCATGATGCGCGTGATGCCCACGCCGATCAGGACCAGCCATTCCGGTTTCGCCTTTACCGCCAGCTGCGCAACAAGCGAGCCGCCGAACGAGAACCCGGCGAGGACGAGCTTGTCTTTGCGGATGAATTTCAGGACCGCGGCGAGATCCTCGAGCTCGCCACGGCCCTCGTCGTGCGTGCCCTCGGTCTGGCCGACGCCGCGGAAGTTCGGCCGCCACGCCTCGTAGCCGAGCTCGACGAAGGCGCGCGCGAGGGTCTGCACCACCTTGTTGTCGAGCGTGCCGCCGAACAGCGGATGCGGGTGCGCAATGAGGGCGACGCCCCGCGCGACGCCGCGCCCCTCGCCGTCAGGGCTGTCGACGGCGCATTCGATGCGGCCGGCCGGGCCGGCGACGAACTCGCGTCGCGTGCTGGCCCGCATTACATGCGCAGGCGTTCGACGATGCGCCCGTTCTGGAGGTGCTCCTCGATGATCTCGTCGACGTCGGACTCGTCCACGTAGGTGTACCAGACCGCCTCGGGGTACACCACGACGCAGGGCCCTTCCTCGCAGCGGTCGAGGCAGCCGGCCTGGTTGATGCGGATCTTGCCCTCGCCGGCGAGCCCGAGCTGCTTGATGCGCGCCTTCGCATAGTCGCGCATCTTCGACGCGCCTTTGGCGTTGCACGACGGCCGGTCGGCGTTGGCGTCGCGCTGGTTGCAGCAGAAGAATACGTGCTTCGCGTAATACGACATCGCGCTATTTTAACCGCCGCGATGCGAGCTGAATCAGATAGCCCAGCGCGATGAAGGGCCATAGCACGCTCACCAGGCGCGTGAGACCGTTGAAGTTGAGAAAGTGACCCTGCTGCCACACTTTCAGCGAATCGGCGAAGTAGGGATTGGGCGGCGTGAGGTTGACCAGCACGGTCGCCGCCATGAGCAGCACGGCGGCCAGCGCGAGGCGCACGGTGCGCGGCAGCGCGACCGCGGCCATCGCCACCGCGATGCCGACCGCGAGCCCGAGCTGCGCGCCCGGCGTGAGCCACGCGAATACGTTCTCCGCGCGCATCAGGATCGCGACCGCGGCGGCCTTCACCGCGAGCGCGGCGAGCACCGTGGCGAGCACCATGCGGCGCACCGGGCTGCCCGGCTGCGCAAGCGCGGAAAGAATGAGCGCCACCGCGACGAGGTTGGCGGCAGTGGTGAACGCCTCGATGAAGACGAAGAACTCCGGCCGCCGCGCGCGCCCTTCGAAGGGCGCGAGCAAGTCGCGCAGGTCGCCGGCGCCGAAGAGCAGCGCCGCCGGGTTGAGCTGGATGAACAGCCACAGCGCCACCAGCACCAGGCCGAAGTCCGCGCCGGGGCCGCGCTGGAACGCCGCGGCGCGCTGGCGCGACAGCGGGCCGCCGGCGATCAGCGCGGTGAAGTGCTGCCCGACCGCGCCGCCGAGCGCGGCGCCGCCGACGTTGCACAGCACGTCGAGGTTGGTCGGCACGCGCGCCGGCAGGTAGCTCTGCAGCGCCTCGAGCAGGAGCGAGAGCAGCGTTGCGCCGGCGATCGCCGCGGCCACCGCCCCCACCCCGCCCACGCGCGGGTGCAACGCCATGACGGCGAGGAAGCCGAACGGCAGGTAGCCGACCACGTTCACCGCAATGTCGAACACGGTGGCGTAGCGAGGCCAGGGCGCGCTCAGGTAGGCGAAGGGCGACAGGCCGACGTCGCGCCAGCCCGAGAGCGGATAGAGCGACGCGTACCCCACCAGCAGCACGTAGACGAGGAACAGGATGCGCGCGAGGTTCGAGCCGCGCGCCGCACCCGCCGCTGGATCAATGCTTGCCGTGGGGGTGCGCCGGCTGCGAAGTCGCAGCGCGCGGCGCGAGCGAGCCGACCACCATGCCGGCGATGGAAAAGCCCAGGCCGACCAGCGGAGCGGGTACCAGCGTGGCCTCGGTGGCGAGGCGCTCGGCCACGATCCAGGCCGCGACCCCGGCGAGCGCCGAGACCAGCGCACCGAGGTTGTTCGCCCGCTCCCAGAAAACGCCCGCGGCGAGCGGCACGAACGCGCTCACCAGCGTGACGGTGTAGGCGTTCTGGATCATGTCGTACATGGTCTGCTTCGACTGCAGCGCGAAGACCAGCGCGCCCGCCGTGAAGGCGAGCAGCACGGCGCGCAGCGTGACGAGGAAGCGCCGCTCGTCCATGCGCGGAAACAGCGGCCGCAGGATGTTCTCGGCGACCAGCGAGGCGGGCGCGATGATCGCGCCGCTCGCGGTCGAGAAGATGGCCGACAGCAGCGCGCCGAAGAACACCACCTGCATCCACATCGGGGTGTGGGCCAGGATGAACGCCGGCAGCAGGCGCTGCGTCTCGCGCGCGTCCTCGGCGGAGAGCAGCGTGCCGAGCGAAGGATCGGCGAGCAGGCCGGCATAGACGATATAGATCGGCACGAACGCGAAGGCGAAGTAGATCGCGCCGCCGAGCAGCGTGCCGGCGACCGCGGTCTTCTCGTCCTTCGCCGAGGTGACGCGCTGGAAGAGATCCTGCTGCGGAATCGAGCCGATCGCCAGGGTCAGGAACGCGGTGGCGAACGCGAGCCACTCCCTGGCGTCGGCCTTGGGCAGGAACTGGAACTTGTCCGCTGCCGAGGCCGCGGCGATCACGGCGCCGGCGCCGCCCGCCATGTCGCCCACCACCCAGGCGATGGCCAGCATGCCGAGCACGATCACCACCGATTGGAAGAGGTCGGTCAGCGCCACCGACCACATGCCGCCCCACAGCGTGTACGCGAGCGTGACGAGGGCGCCGAGCACGATGCCGTGCTCGAGCGCGATGGCCCCGTGCGACAGGATGCGGAACGTCAGGCCGAGCGCGGTGAGCTGCGCCGCGGTCCAGCCCAAGTACGAGATCGCGATTACCGCGCTGGTGCCGAGCTCCATGCTGCGCCCGTAGCGCTTGCGGTAGAAGTCGCCGATGGTGAGGAGATCCATGCGGTAGAACGCCTTGGCGAAGAACAGCGCCACCACCACCAGGCACATCGACGCGCCGAACGGGTCGGCGATGATGCCGCCCAGCCCGTGCTTCGAGAACTCGACCGACACCGACAGCACGCTCTCGGCGCCGAACCACGTGGCGAACACCGTCGCCGTGTTCATGTAGAGAGGCAGGCTGCGC
>DASVFV010000104.1:0-2186 GCA_036379875.1 Burkholderiales bacterium
GGTCCACGTCATTCCCACGCCGCGGATCGGCGGCGTCGCCGTGCTCGCCGGCCTGGTCGCCGGGTTGTTTGCGACTTGTGTGATCAACGGCGGGATTTGTCCCTGGTCGCTGTTGCTGCTCTGCGGGGCGCCTGCCTTTGCTTGGGGCCTGATCGAGGATCTGTCTAACCGCGGCGCGGTAGCGGTGCGCCTGGCGTTGACGGCGCTTTCGGCGGCGATCGGGTTTGTGCTGCTCGACGCGCGGATCCCGGAGCTGGATGTCGTCGGGCTCGATTACGCGCTGGGGTTCAGCGCGGTCTCGTTCGTGTTTACGGTGTTCGCCGTGACCGGCGTCGCGCACTCGATCAACATCATCGACGGCCTCAACGGCCTTGCCGGCGTGGTCGCGATGCTCGCGGCGATCGGCATGGCGATCGTGGCGGCGATCGTGGGCGACACGCTGGTGTTCCCGGCGGCGTGCGCGCTGGCGGCCAGCATCGCGGGGTTCCTGCTGGTCAATTTCCCGCGCGGGCGCATTTTCCTCGGCGACGGCGGCGCGTACCTGGTCGGGCTGCTGCTCGGCGAGCTCGCGGTGCTGCTCGTGCACCGCAACTCCGAGGTCTCGCCGTGGTTCCCGCTCATGCTGCTCGCGTACCCGATCTGGGAAACGCTCTTTTCCATGTTCCGGCGCAAGATGCGCGGGCAGTCGACCGGCAACGCCGACGCGCTGCACTTCCACACGCTGGTCTACCGGCGCGTGGTGCGCTGGCGCGGCTTCGAGGGCAAGCCGCGGGATTACGTGCTGCGCAACTCGATCGCCTCGATGTGTCTCTGGATCGTCCCGGCGGCGTGCCTGGGCGTGGCGCTGGCCTTCTGGGACAACTCGCTGCCGCTCCAGCTCGCGGCCGCCGTGTTTGGTATTTCTTACACGCTCGCCTACCGGCGCCTGGTGCGGTTCCGCGTTCCCGGCTGGATGGTGCTGCGCGCGGTGCAAAAAGCCGACGACGAGGAGGCGAAGCTCGCTTCGGGCTAAGAAGTTTGTTGCGGCCCTCGCGGGGCTTGGCGACAATGCGGTAACGCCCTGTGGGAGGGCGGTGGAGGGAGACAACAATATGTTCAGACTTTTCCTGGCAGGCGTCCTCGCACTTGCAACGCCGCTCTGCGCGTCCGCGCACGGCGTGTTCGAATCGCTCAAGGGCGAAGTGCTGGTCGGCAACAACCCGGTGCCGCAGGGCCGGCGCATCGTGGCGCCGTCCACGGTGTCGACCGGTGCGGGCGCGCAGGCCTCGCTCAAGTTCGACGACGGCACGCAGATCGTGCTCGGCGAGAACAGCCTGATGCGCGTCCTGGACTATCGCTATCAGCCGCAAACCACGAGCGCGAGCGGCGACCGCGCGGTGTTCGAGCTGCTGCGCGGCAGCGCGCGCGTGGTGACCGGCAAGATCGTGGTCAACAATGCGAAGGAGTTCCACTTCCGCACCCCGCACACCGAGCTGTCGGTCGAGCGCGGCGCGGATTTCCAGGTCGCGCTCGTCAACCCGGCGTACATCCACGTGAACGCCGGCACCGTGATCTCGAACAACGGCTGGGGCAGCCCGGTGGCGCAGAACGCGGGCACGACGTCGGTCGTGGCCACCAGCTCGACGGCGCCGGCGGCGATCTCGGTTGCGGAGCTGCCGGCGAGCGCAGCGTCGGCCATGGGCTCGCTCAGCGTAGCCTCGGTAGGCGCGCCGGCCGGCGGCGCCGCTTCCGTCGGCGTTGCGACCACCGCGGGCGGCGTCGGCGGAGCCGCAGTCGCCGCGCTGCCGGTCGTCGTGGTGGGCGGCGTGATCGCTGCCGCCGCCGCGGCGGCCTCGGACGATGACCTGCCGCAGACCACCACGACGCATCATTAATCCCGCTGTAGCGTTTCAGTGCGAAAGGCCCCGATCGGGGCCTTTCTTATTCCTGCTGCTGCTTTGCGCGGCGGCGCGCGCGTTCGCGCAGGAGCCGAGCGTCTCCGGGCAGGCCGGCCTCATCAGCATGCCGGACGCGCGCTTCGCGCCGGAAGGCACCTGGCGCAGCGGCGTAAGCTTTCTGCGGCCGTACGAGGCGCTCTGGTCGAACGTCACGGTGTTTCCGTGGTTCGAAGGCTCGTTCCGCTACACGCGCATCTACCACGTGCCCGCGTTCACCGATCGGCCCGACGCGGACTTCGGCGACTACCG
>DASVFV010000105.1:0-13109 GCA_036379875.1 Burkholderiales bacterium
TCACCGAGCTGCGGCGCGAGGGCCTCGCGGTGGAGCGCTGGAACCTGCTCCATCCCGAAGCGAAACCGAAGGTCTCCTTCGTTGAGAAATCCCTCAGGGAAAGGCCTGCCGGTCCGGTGATCGCTTCCAGCGACTACATCAAGACCTTCGCCGACCAGATCCGGCCGTTCATCCCGAAGGATCGCGCCTACCGCGTGCTCGGCACCGACGGCTTCGGCCGCTCCGACTCGCGCGCGCGCCTGCGCTATTTCTTCGAGGTGAACCGCTGCTTCGTCGCGGTCGCGGCGCTCAAGGCGCTCGCCGAGCAGGGCGAGATCAAGCCGAAGGTGGTGGCGGACGCGATCAAGAAGTACGACATCGACCCCGACAAGCCCGACCCCACCACCGTATGAGCCAAGTGGTCGTCCCGGATATCGGGGATTTCAAGGAAGTGGAAGTCATCGAAGTCCTGGTCAAGCCGGGCGACGCGGTGTCGAAGGAGCAGTCGCTCATCACGCTGGAGTCCGACAAGGCGACCATGGAGATTCCGTCGCCGGCAGCCGGCGTGGTCTCGCAAATAAAAATAAAAGTCGGTGACAAGGTCTCGAAAGGCTCGCCGATCCTGTTGCTCGAGGAGAAAGGCAACGGCGAGACTGCTCCCGAAGAAAAGCTGAAGCCGCCGCCGAAACCAGAAGCCCCCAAGGAGGCTGCCAAGCCGGCCGGCGGCGCGATGACGGTTCCCGTGCCCGACATCGGCGACTTCAAGGAAGTGGAAGTGATCGAAGTGCTGGTCAAGGCGGGCGACGCGGTGACCAAGGAGCAATCGCTCATCACGCTCGAGTCCGACAAGGCCACGATGGAGATCCCGTCCCCGGCCGCCGGCGTGGTGAAGGACCTGAAGGTGAAGGTGGGCGACAAGGTGTCGAAGGGCGCGCCCATCCTGGTTCTGGATTCCAAGGAAGCTCCCGCCGCTCCGAGGCAGGAAGCCGCCAAGACAGCGCCAGCACCGAAACCCGCACCGGCGCCGGCGCCCACGCCGGCGCCCGCAGTGAGCGCACGTCCCGTGCCGCGCGAGCCGCGTGAAGAAACCGTCTCCAAGCCGCACGCGAGTCCCTCGGTGCGCAAGTTCGGCCGCGAGCTCGGCGTCGACCTCGCGCGCGTGCAGGGCAGCGGGCCGAAGGGCCGCATCCTGCATTCCGACGTGCAGGCCTTCGTCAAAAGCGCGCTGCAAGGGGTCCGCCCCCCTGACAAGGGGGGGCAGGGGGGGGTGCCGTTCGACCTGCCGGCCTGGCCCGAAGTCGACTTCGCGAAGTTCGGCCCGGTCGAATCGAAGCCGCTGTCGCGCATCCAGAAGCTCTCCGGTCCCTACCTGCACCGCAACTGGATCTCGATCCCGCACGTCACCCAGTTCGACGAGGCCGACATCACCGACCTGGAAGCCTTCCGCAAGGCGCAGACCGTCGAGACCGAGAAGAAAGGCTTCAAGCTGACGATGCTCGCCTTCATGATCAAGGCCTGCGTCACGGCGCTCAAGCAGTTCCCGCAGTTCAATTCCTCGCTCGAAAAATCGGGCGACAGCCTGGTGATCAAGAAGTACTTCCACATCGGCGTGGCGGTCGACACGCCGGGCGGGCTGGTGGTGCCGGTGGTGCGCGACGCCGACCGCAAGGGCGTGTTCGACATCGCGAAGGAGCTGGGCGACATCAGCAAGCTCGCGCGCGACGGCAAGCTCAAGCCCGGCGACATGCAGGGCGGCACCTTCTCGATCTCGAGCCTGGGCGGCATCGGCGGCACCGCCTTCACGCCGATCATCAACGCGCCCGAGGTGGCGATTCTCGGCGTTTCGCGCTCGGCCTTGCGACCCGTCTATTCGGGGAAGGACGAGAAGGGGAATGACGTCTTCAAAGCCCGCTTGATGCTCCCGCTCTCGCTCTCCTACGACCACCGCGTGATCGACGGCGCGACCGCGGCGCGCTTCTCGGCGTTCCTCGTCTCCGTCCTGTCCGACATCCGCAAGCTCATCCTCTAGATGGCCGGCACCGAGGTGAAGGTCCCCGACATCGGGGACTTCAAGGAAGTCGAAGTCATCGAGGTGCTGGTCAAGCCCGGCGACCAGGTCAACAAGGAGCAGTCGCTCATCACGCTCGAGTCCGACAAGGCGACGATGGAGATTCCGTCGCCCGAGGCCGGCGTGGTCGGCGAGCTGCGCGTGAAGGTCGGCGACAAGGTTTCCAAAGGTTCGCCGATCCTGATGCTGGATTCGAAAAAGACCGAAAAGCCGGAAGCGCCCAGGGCGGCCTCCCCCTCGCCTTCCGCGGGCGCGGACATCGAATGCGACGTGCTGGTGCTGGGCGCCGGGCCGGGCGGCTACTCGGCGGCGTTCCGTGCCGCGGACCTCGGCATGAAGACGGTGCTGGTCGAGCGCTATCCGACGCTCGGCGGGGTGTGCTTGAACGTGGGCTGCATTCCATCCAAGGCGCTCCTGCACACTGCCGCGATCATGGACGGCGCGAAGGCGCTCGCGTCGCACGGCATCACGTTCGGCGAGCCGAAGGTCGATCTCGCCAAGTTGCGCGCGTTCAAGGACAAGGTGGTGGGCAAGCTGACCGGCGGTCTCGCCGGGATGGCCAAGGTGCGCAAGGTCACGGTGGTGCAGGGCGTGGGCAGCTTCGTCGACAGGAACCATCTCGAGGTGAACGGCAATAAGATCCGCTTCCAGTCCGCGATCATCGCTGCGGGCTCGCAGGCGGCCAGGCTGCCGTTCCTTCCCGAGGATCCGCGCATCGTCGATTCCACCGGCGCGCTCGAGCTGCGCTCCATCCCCAAGAAAATGCTCGTCATCGGCGGCGGCATCATCGGCCTGGAGATGGGCACCGTGTACTCGACGCTCGGCACGCGCCTCGACGTGGTGGAGATGATGGACGGCCTGATGCTCGGCGCCGACCGCGACCTGGTCGCGGTGTGGCAGAAGTTCAACGCGCCGCGCTTCGACAAGATCATGCTCAAGACCAAGACCACCAAGGTCGAGGCCGCCAAGGACGGCATCAGGGTGGCGTTCGATAACGGCGAATCGAAAACCTACGACATGGTCCTGGTCTCGGTCGGCCGCGTGCCGAACGGCAAGAAGATCGGCGCCGAGAAGGCCGGTGTGCAGGTCGACGAGCGGGGCTTTGTTCGCACCGATTCCCAGATGAGGACCAACGTTCCCCACATCTTTGCCATCGGCGACATCGCGGGAAACCCGATGCTCGCGCACAAGGCCGTGCATGAGGGCCATGTGGCGGCCGAGGCGGCGAACGGGCTGAAGTCGCATTTCGACGCGCGCGTGGTGCCTTCGGTCGCCTACACCGATCCCGAAATCGCCTGGGTCGGGCTCACCGAGGACGAGGCGAAGAAGCAGGGCGTGGCGGTGGGCGTGGCGAAGTTTCCGTGGGCCGCTTCGGGCCGCGCGATCGCCAATGGCCGCGACGAGGGCTTCACCAAGCTCCTCTTCGACGCCGAGACGCACCGCTGCGTGGGCGGCGGCATCGTCGGCCTGGGCGCGGGCGACCTGATCAGCGAGATCGCGCTCGCGGTCGAGATGGGCGCGGACGCGACCGATATCGGCAAGACCATCCACCCGCATCCGACCACCGCGGAGTCGGTCGGCATGGCCGCCGAGGTGTTCGAGGGCGTTTGCACCGACCTGCCGCCGCAGCGCAAAAAACCCTGACTTCGAAACTGTTGAGGAGTACGCTGATTTCTTTGCCCGCGAGAGGAGAACGTCATGGCCGGCTGGCGCATCGAGGGGCAGTACATGGAAAGCTGCAATTGCACCTACCTCTGTCCATGCATCGGCTCCAATCTCACCGCGCGGCCTAGCGAAGGCGACTGCAAGGCCGCCGTCGCGCTGCGCATCGACAGGGGCGAGAAGGACGGCGTCAAGCTGAACGGCCTGTCGTTCATCGTCATGCTGCATTCGCCCGCCGCGATGGCGGAGGGAAACATGACCGTCGGCCTGATCGTGGACGAGCGGGCCTCCGAGGCGCAGGTGAAGGCGATCGCGGATATCGCCACCGGCGCCGCGGGCGGACCGATGGCGGCGCTCGCGCCGCTGGTCGGGAAAGTGGCGGGCGTGGAGAAGCGGGCGATCCGCTTCGAGCAGGACGGCATGAAGTTCAGGGTCACGGCCGGCGAGCTCGTCGACCAGTCGATCGAGGGCGTGCCGGGACCGGCGCGTGCCGGCGAGCCGATCTATCTCGACAACACCTGCCACCCCGTGAACGCGCGGCTCGCGCTCGCCAAGGCGACGCGCAGCAAGTTCGACGTGTTCGGCATGCGCTGGAGCGACTCGAGCGGCAAGCGCAACGGCCACTTCGCGCCTTTCGCGTGGAGCGCCTAGGCCGCGAGCGGCTGGTCGTCGTCCTCAGCCTGGCGGGCGTGGTGGCCCTCGCCTGGCTGTGGCTGTGGCGCCAGGCGGTGGCGATGGAGATGAGCGGCGTACAGATGGCCGGCATGGCGATGAGCATGCCCGCGGCGGCGCCGGCCGATGCGCTCGGCCTGTCGCTCGTGTTTTTCATGTGGGTGGTGATGATGGTCGGCATGATGCTGCCGAGCGCCGCGCCCGCCATCCTGCTTTACGGCTCGCTGGCCAGAAAGCACGCCGAGCGGGGCCGCGTGCTGCCGGCGGTCTGGATCTTCGCCGCCGGGTATCTTCTTGCCTGGACGGCTTTCAGTTTCGGCGCGGCGCTCCTGCAGGCTGTCCTGCGGCATGCGGCGCTGCTCGACGCCATGATGAGCTCCTCGAGCAGAATACTGAACGGGGCGCTGCTCACCGCGGCCGGCGTGTATCAATTCACGCCGCTCAAGCACCGTTGCCTGAGCAAGTGCCGCGAGCCGCTGCCCTTCTTCATCGCCCACTGGCGGGAGGGCAAGGCAGGGGCGCTGCGCATGGGCATGCGACACGGCGCGTACTGCGTCGGATGCTGCGCGATGCTCATGCTCCTGCTCTTCGCGCTCGGCGTGATGAGCCTCGCTTGGGTAGCCGCGCTTGCCGCGTTGATCCTGGTCGAGAAGCTGCTGCCGGCGGGCCCGCTCACGGCGCGTGCGTTCGGCGCGGCTCTCGTCGTGCTCGGCGTCGCTACGCTGCTCTATCAGGCCGCATGACTCAGGACCAGCTCAAGGAAGCCGTCGCGCGCGAGGCGCTCAAGTACGTGCAGGACCCGATCATCGGCGTCGGTTCGGGCTCGACCGTCTTCAAATTTATTGAAGCTTTATCAGGAATAAAAAACCGGATTGACGGCGCAGTCGCCGCTTCGGAGGCGAGCGCGGAGCGGCTGCGCAAGATCGGCATCCGCGTGATGGACCTGAACAGCGTGAGCGAGCTGCCGGTCTACATCGACGGCGCCGACGAGGTCACCGAGCACCTGCACATGATCAAGGGCGGCGGCGGCGCGCTGACGCGCGAGAAGATCACCGCCGCGGTGGCGCGCAAGTTCGTCTGCATCTGCGACGGCTCCAAGCTGGTGCCGGTGCTCGGCAAGTTCCCGCTGCCGGTCGAGGTAATCCCGATGGCGCGCAGCTACGTGGCGCGCGAGATCGTGAAGATGGGCGGCCATCCGCGCCTGCGCGAGGGCTTCACCACCGACAACGGCAACGTGGTGCTCGACTGCCACGGCATGACCCTGCTCGACCCGCCCAGGACCGAGGGCGAGCTGAACCAGCTCGCCGGCGTGGTCACCAACGGCATCTTCGCCCGCCGCCCGGCCGACGTGCTGCTGCTCGCCGAAGCCTCCGGCGTGCGGACCGTGGCCGCACGGCGCGCCTGACGCGCCTCGCGATCTTCGGCGGCGGCACCGGCTGCCGCGCCATCACCATCGAGCTCGCGCGCCGCGGCGTCGAGGTGACGCGCATCGTGCCGGCCTGGGACAGCGGCGGCAGCTCGAGGCCGATCCGCGCGGCGCTCGGCATGCTTTCGATCGGCGACATCCGCAACGCGCTGATGGCGCTCGCGCACGGCGAGGGGCGCGCGGGCCATGTGGTGAAGGTCTTCAACACCCGGCTTTCCGACAGCGCGGACCCCGCCGCGCTGCAGGCGGAGCTCGCGTTCTACAGCCAGGGGCTGCATCCGGCGCTGCGCGCGATGGAGCCGGCGCAGCGCGCGTCGATCATCGGCTTTCTCGGCCGCTTCATCTCGGAAGCCGGGCCGCACTTCGACCTGCGGCGCGGCAGCCTGGGCAACTTCGTGCTCGCCGGCGCGTTCCTCACGCACGGCAGGGACATCAACGCCGCGATCTCGGTGTTCCGGCGGCTGTGCTCGATCAGCGGCAACGTATGGCCGGCCTCGAACCAGAACGACCTTGAGCTTCACGCGCGGCTGGCGAACGGCGAGACGCTCGCGGGCCAGCACAGGATCACCGCTCTGGAAGCCGGGGGCATCCGCGCGGTCTGGCTCGAGCCCGCTGCGCGGGCAAACCCCCGCGTGCTGGAAAGCGTGGCGTCGGCCGACGCGGTCGTGCTCGGCCCGGGAAGCTTCTATACCAGCGTGCTGCCGCACCTGCTGGTCCCGGGCATCGCGGCCGCGCTCGGCGCGAGCCGCGCGCCGAAGATCCTCGTCGGCAACATGCTCGAATGCGGCGAGACCGTCGGCCTGAGCCTCAATCACATGCTCGAGGAGCTCTGCCGGCACGGCTGCCCGACGCACGTGCTGGCAAACCGCAGCCCGATGCCCGTGCAACGCAGCGTGGGCGGGCGCAGATACATCGCGCTCGACGAGCGCGATGCGCTGCTGCGGCAGCGCTCGATCCAGGTTCTCAGCGAGGATTTCGAGGACCCGTGGCAGCGCGGCGTGCACGATGCGGGGCTGGTCGCGGCGGCGATCGTGCGCCTGAGCGGCAGCTGAGTGGGGCGCGCGGTCTTCCTGCTTTCGCTGGCGGCTTTTGCGAGCGCGGCCAGCCTGCGCGCCACCGATCCGCTCCTGCCGCTGATCGCGCGGGAATACGGCGCCACGACGGGCGCCGCGTCCGGCGCGGTGACCGCGTTCGCGCTGTCGTACGGCCTGCTGCAGATCGTGGTCGGCCCGGTCGGCGATCGCTTCGGGCGCTATCGCACCATCGCCGCGGCGGCGCTGGTCTCCGCATTCGGGTCGGCGGCGTGCGCGCTCGCGCCTTCGCTCGACGCGCTGGTGGCGGCGCGCTTCGTGTCCGGCGCCACCATCGGCGCCTTCATTCCGCTCGCGCTCGCCTGGATCGGCGACGCGGTGGCCTACGAGCGGCGCCAGCTGATGCTCGCGCGCTTCCTGGTCGGCCAGATGGTGGGCCTCGCCTTCGGCAACGCCGCGGCGGGCTGGCTCGGCGAGCATTTCGGCTGGCGCACCATCTTCTACGCGCTTGCCGCGCTGCTGCTCTTCATCGCGTTGCTGCTCTTCCTCGAGCTGCGCACCCAGCCGCCGGCCGGCGCCGGGCGCGGCGCGATGCGCAAGAGCTTCCGGCGCATGCCCGGCCTGCTCGCGAACGCTCGCTTGCGGAAGCTGTTCGGCACCGGCTATGCCGAGGGCCTGCTGATCTCCGGCCCGTTCGCCTTCATCGCAGTGTCATTCCAGAGCCGCTTCGGAATCGGGCCGGGCTTGTCGGGGACCATGGTGGCGATGTGGGCCGCCGGCGGCCTCGCCTACGCGCTCGCCGCGCGCCGCGCGGTGCGCCGGCTCGGCGAGCACGGGCTGGTGATCGCGGGCGGCGCCGCGCTGGCGCTCGGCTACGCCGGGCTGGCGCTCGCCGGCAACGCGACGCTAGGCACGCTGGCGGTGGCGGTGGTGGGCGCCGGGTTCTACATGTTCCACACCACGGTGCAGATCCACGTCACCCAGGTTGCGCCCGAGGAGCGCGGCTCGGTGGTCGCGCTCTTCGCCACCTTCCTCTTCCTCGGGCAGGCCTCGGGCGTGTGGCTCGCGGCGCGCGTGGTGGACGCTGCCGGCTTTACACCGGTGTTCCTCGGCGCTGCGCTGGGGCTCGCCGCGCTGGCCGCGGCGTTCCGCTACTTCCTGTCGGGCGAGGGCGGGACGTAGCCCGACGCGGTATCCGCGCCGGCGCCGAAGAAATGGCGCTCGGTCTGCTCCATGAGGTACTTGCGCGCGCGCTGGTCGGCGAGGTTCAGCCGGTTCTCGTTCACCAGCATGGTCTGCTGCTTGAGCCACTGCTGCCACGCTTCCTTGGACACGTTCTCCCAGATCCGCTTGCCGAGCGCGCCGGGATACGGGGGGAATTCGAGGCCCTCGGCCTCGCGGCCGAGCTTTACGCACTTCACCATTCTTGCCATGGCGGGATTATAGGCGCTTCAAAAACACCTTCGAGCCGCGCCGCCAGTTGTAGAGCGCTTTCCTCTGCTCCGGCAGCGCGTCGACGTCGGCGGCGCGGAAGCCCTGCTCGAGGAACCAGTGCGGCGCGTGCGTGGTGAGCGCGAAGATGCGCCGCAGCTTGAGGCTCTTGGCGCGCGCCTCGCAGGCTTTCAGCAGGCGCTCGCCGTAGCCCGCGTCGCGCGCGCCGGGCGCGACCGCGAGGCAGGCAAATTCTGCACTCTTGTCGTCGGGGAACGGATACAGCGCGGCGCAGCCGACGATGCGGTTGTCGTGCTCGATGACCATGAAGTTGCCGATCTCGGCCTCGAGCAGCTCGCGGCTCCTCTTCACCAGCGTGCCCTCGGCCTCGAGCGGCTCGATCAGCTCGAGCATGCCGCGCACGTCCTCGATGCGCGCCGGGCGCAGCTTCTCCACGCTGTCGTCCGTGATCATGGTACCCACGCCGGCGTGGGTGAAGAGCTCGAGCAGCAGCGAGCCCGGCGAGCGGCGCGTCACCAGGTGCCCGCGCAGCACGCCGTTGTCCACCGCGCGCGCCACGTGCTCGAGCGCGCGCGCCGCGCCCGGCGTGAGGTTCGACTTGCCCGACAGCGCGAGCGCCTCGTCGGCGGTGAGCTCGGACACGACCTCGCCCTTGCGCCCGGTGGGCAGCTTGTCGGTGTACATGAGGAGCTTGTCGGCCTTGAGCGCGACCGCCACGCTCTCCGCCACGTCCTCCCACGCGAGGTTGAACACCTCGCCGGTCGGCGAGTAGCCGACGAACGGCACGAGCACGATGTCGGCCACGTCGAGGTGCGCCGACAGCGCCGCCGCGTCGACCTTGCGCACCGCGCCGGTGAACTGGAAATCGATGCCCTTGCGCACGCCGATCGGCCGCGCGGTGATGTAGTTGCCCGAGACCACGCGGATGCCGGCGCGCGCCATCGGCGAGTTGGCGAGGCCCTGCGAGAGCAGCGCCTCGATCTCCACGCGCAGCATGCCGCCCGCGTGCTTCACCACCGTGAGCGCCTGCTCGTCGGTGACGCGCAGGCCCTGCGCGGTTTTCGACTTCAGGCCGCGCGCCTTCAGCTCGGCCTCGATCTGCGGCCGCGCGCCGTACACCAGCACCAGGCGGATCTCCAGCGCGGCGAGCAGGTTGACGTCGTGGATGAAGCTCGCGAACCTCTGCCGCTCGGCGACCATCTCGCCGCCGAAGCCGATCACGAACGTGCGCCCGCCGAAGTCGTGCACGTACGGCGCGACCTGGCGGAACCAGCGGACGAAGTTGTCGGCGTTCTGCATGTAATTTTTTCAAATTCTACTGGGTGAAACCAAAACCCGTTTGAGGCGTTATGCTTTCACCCACTATGAAAACGATCCGAACCCTGGTCCTCGCCACCCTGCTGATCCCGGTCCTGCCCGCGCAAGCCGCCGAGGAGCCGACCGGCCTCAGCCACGCGCTGACCCTGGTGCACATGTTCGTGCGCACCGCCGCCGAGTCGGACAGCTCGACGGCCAGCCTGCGCGCCATCGACGAGGTGCTGAGCGGCCGCAATGCCGCCGCCAACGAGGCGGTGGCCGGCCTGCTGAAGGACATGCTCGCCGACGTGTCGCCGGAAGACCGCGCCACCATCGCCGCGATCGGCCGCGACCTGGTCGGCATCGCGCGCAAGAACGTGCTCGGCATGAAGCCCGGCGAAGCGCTGTTCCCGGACCGCTCGCTCGAGGCGCGCAAGCAGCTCACCGCCATGGGGCTCACCTACCACGACTCGAAGCAGTTCCTCGACGCGGTGAAGCGCAACGACACCATCGCCGCGGAGCTCTTCATCGCCGGGCGCGGCGTCGACCTCTCGGCCACCGACTTCTGGGGCCGCGACGCGGTCGACTTCGCGCGCCGCAACCACAACGAGAACCTCGCCCAGCTGATCCTCAGGAGTCGCCCCGCAGCGCGTTCAGAGCCGCCAGCGCCGCAACGCTCGCCGTTTCCGTCCTGAGCACGCGCGGGCCGAGCGACACCGGCTCGAAGCCGGCGGCAACGAACGCCGCTTCCTCCTGCGCCGTGAATCCCGCCTCGGGCCCGGCCGCGAGGATGAACGCAGTAGAGTTCTTGATCGTCTCAGAGAATTTCAGCTTCGCCTGGGGCGACAGGAGCACCTTCATCCCTTCGCCGGGCTTGTAGTCCTCCACGGAAGTCAGCGGCTGCACCGCCGGGATGCGGTTGCGCCCGCATTGCTCGCAGGCCGCGATCACCACCTTCTGCCAGTGCGCGCGCCGGCTGTCGGCGCGCTCGCCCTTCGGCCGCGCCACCGAGCGCGTGGCGAGCAGCGGCTGGATCTCGGCGACGCCGAGCTCGACCGCCTTGCGCACCGTGCTGTCCATCTTCTCGCCCGCGGATACGCCCTGCACCAGCGTCACGCGCAGCGGCGGCTCTCGCTCCACCTGCCGGTGCTCCAGGAGATCGATCGAGATGCGCAGCCGCTGGATCGACGCGATGCGCGCGGCGTATTCCCCGCCGCGCCCGTTGAACAGCGTCACCTCCTCGCCCTCGCGCAGGCGCAGCACGTGGATCGCGTGGTGCGCCGCGTCCTCGGACAGCGTGCACACGCTGCCCGCGCGCAGCGGGGCGTCGAGGTAGAAGCGCGGTGCCATGGGCATGCTAGGATTTTTGCATGAAGGCGCACGACTTCGATCTTCTCGGCACCGACGGCAAGCGCCATTCGCCGGCAACGGCGCGCGGCGAGAAGGGCCTGGTGGTGATGTTCATCTGCAACCACTGCCCGTACGTGAAGCGCTCCATCGAGCGCATCGTGCGCGACTGCGCCGAGCTCAAGTCAAGGGGCTTCGGCTCGATCGCCGTGATGCCGAACGACCCGCTCTACAACGCCGAGGACTCGTTCGACAACATGAAGCGCGTGGCGCGTGAAAAGGGCTTTCCCTTCCCATACGTGATTGACGAGACGCAGGACGTGGCGCGCGCCTACGACGCGGTATGCACGCCGGACTTCTACGGTTTCGATGCCAATCTCGAGCTGCGCTATCACGGCCGGCTCGAGGAGCTGGTGCAGGCCATGACTGGGACGCCGCCGGCCAAGGCTACCAACTCGATCGGCTGCTCGATCAAGTGGAAGAAGTAGCTACATCGTCGCGCCGATAGTCCACGGCGCGAACTCGTCGTCTCCGTAGCCGAACGCTTCGGACTTGGTTTTTTCGCCAGAAGCCGTCTTCAACATGAGTTCGAAAAACCGCTGCCCGGCCTGCGCGATGGTCTCGGTGCCGTCGATGATGGTGCCGCAGTTGAAGTCCATGTCCTCTTCCTGGTGCACGAAGAGCGGCGTGTTGGTGGCGAGCTTGAGCGAGGGCGCGGGCTTGCAGCCGTAGGCCGAGCCGCGCCCGGTCGTGAAGCAGATCATGTTGGCGCCGCCGGCGACCTGGCCGGTGGCCGACACCGGGTCGAAGCCCGGCGTATCCATGTAGACGAAGCCTTTCGCCGTGACCGGCATCGCGTACTCGTAGACGTCGACCAGGTTGGTGGTGCCGCCCTTGGCCACCGCGCCGAGCGACTTCTCGAGGATCGTGGTGAGGCCGCCCGCCTTGTTGCCGGGCGAGGGGTTGTTGTTCATCTCCATGTTGTTGCGCTTGGTGTACTCCTCCCACCAGCGGATGCGCGCGATCAGCTTCTCGCCCACTTCCCGGGAGACGGCACGGCGGGTGAGCAAGTGCTCGGCGCCGTAGTTCTCCGGCGTCTCGGACAGAATCGCCGTGCCGCCGTTCCTCACCAGCAGGTCGACCGCCGCGCCGAGCGCAGGATTGGCGCTGATGCCCGAGTAGCCGTCCGAGCCGCCACACTGCAGGCCGAGCACGAGATGGCTCGCCGGCACGCTTTCGCGCCTCACCTTGTTCGCGTCCGGCAGGATGGCCTCGATGCGCGCGATGCCCTCGCGCACCGCCTTCATCGTGCCGCCCTTCTCCTGAATCGTGTACGCGTGCAGGCGGTCGTGGCGCTTGAGCGCCTGCGTGGAGAGCAGGTTGTTGATCTGGTTCGCCTCGCAGCCGAGGCCGACCACCTGCGTGGCGTAGAAGTTCGGGTGGCGCGCATAGCCCGCCATCGTGCGGCGCAGGACGTCCATGCCTTCGCCTTCGGACGCCATGCCGCAGCCGCTCTTGTGCGTGAGCGCCACCACGCCGTCCACGTTCGGATATTTCTCCAGTCTGTTCTTGAAGTGATCGGCGATCATCCGCGCCACCGTCGCCGAGCAATTCACGCTGGTCAGGATGCCGATGTAGTTGCGCGTCGCGACGCGGCCGTCCGCCCTCACGATGCCCTGGAAGGTGGCGGGTTTTTCCACGAGATCCGTTTTCCTGACCAGAGAGCAGAACGCGTAGTCGCGCTGGAAGTCGCCCATCGCGAGGTTGTGCACGTGCACGTGCTCGCCGGCTTTGATGTCGCGCGTGGCGAAGCCGATGATCTGGTTGTAGCGGCGCACCGGCGCGCCCTTGGCGATATCGCGCACCGCGAGCTTGTGCCCGGCGGGGATCGTGACCACCGGGCGCACGTTTTCCTTGCTCACCAGCGTGCCGGTGGCGAGCTCGATGCGCGCGATCACCACGTCGTCTTCCGGATGAAGGCGGATGGTCAGCTCGACGGCTTGCAGCATGGGCTACCTCTTCAATGGGTGGCCGGGCATCAGCTCGTACGGATGCACCCAGCCCGGCAGGGCCTTGATGCGCTCGAGCCACGCGCCGATGCGCGGGTAATCGTTCCAAGATACGCCGAACTCGTCGGCGAAGTACAGGTAGCCGCACATCGAGATGTCGGCGATGG
>DASVFV010000106.1:0-7193 GCA_036379875.1 Burkholderiales bacterium
GCGACAGCGCGCGGCGGAAGCGCACGTCGCGCAGCAGGCTGCGCCACACCGGGTCGTTTGCGTTCAGGTTCGGGAACAGCGCGAAGTGCGAGCCCCTGCCGGGCCGCCACAGCAAGGTGCGGTAGTTGTTCTGCTTCTCGCTCTGCTTGAGGAAGGTGTAGTTGTTGAAGTTCACGTCGCGCGCCTGCAGGTCGGCCTCGCCCGCGCCGGTCTTGGCCGGGATCAGCTTCGGGTCGGCCACCGCGAGGATGAAGCGGTCGATGTACGGCAGCTGGCGGCCGTGCTCGTCGACGCGGTGGAAGTACGGGTTGCGCACCGCCACGAAGCGGTCGGCCGGCGGGCGCGTGGTGTTCATCCACGGCTGCAGCGTCGGCAGGTCCGGATTGTCGAACTCGTAGAGGTTGTCGGCGCGGTTGTGCACCGCCGACCACTTGCGCTTCGCGGTGCCGTCGGCCTCCGCCTTGCGCACCTTCTCCGAGTATCTCTTGTGGAAGCGCTTCAGGTAATGCGCCGGCCGGTAGATGAAGAGCGGCGAGGCGCCGGCGAGGCGCGGCAGGAAATGCGGGTTGGGCTTCGCCCACGTGTAGCGCACCACGGTAGGGGAAAGCACCTCGAACCTGGGCGGCTCGCCGTCCACCAGCAGGTCGCGCGGCGGTCCGGCCGGCGCGAGCTCCTTGTTGTTCGCCACGTCCTCCCAGTAGTAGCGGAAGTCCTCGGCGGTAAACGCATGGCCGTCGGACCAGCGGTGGCCCTTGCGCAGCTTGAGCGTAAAGATGCGGCCTTCCTGCACGTCCAGGCTCTCGAGGATATCGGGCACGAGGTTCAGGTCCCGGTCGTAGCCGACCAGCCGCGCGTATCCGTAGACCACGAGCAGGCGCGTATCGCGGCTGCGCCCGACCAGGCTGTGCAGCGTGCCGCCGTGCTTGCCGATCTGTTCCATGTGCGTGACGAGCGGCGGCTGCGGCAGGCGCTTCTCGAGCGGCGGCAGCCTGCCGCTCGACACCTCGAGGCCCAGCATGGGGGTTTCGTTCGTCGTCTGTGCGAACGAATTCCCCGCCAGCAATGCGGCGAGGAGCAAAAACCGCCTCATGCGGCCCTCACCAGGTGCCCGCGCCCGATGTCCTGCATGCCGGGCCGCGCTTCGGCGGTGATGCGGAACTCGCTCGGCCACGCCGAAGGGTCGGAGGCCTTGCCTTCCATGAGCGCGTCGAAGTCCAGGCGCCGCGCGAGATCGGGCTCCGGCACGGCGGCGAACAGCGCCTTCGTGTACGGGTGCACGGGGTTGCGGAACAGTTCCGCCGCCGGCGCCATCTCGACGATGCGCCCGGCGCACATCACCGCGATGCGGTCGGCGAGGTAGTTCACCACCGCGAGGTTGTGCGAGATGAAGATGTAGGCGAGGCCGAGCGCCGCGCGCAGGTCGGCGAGCAGGTTGAGCACCTGCGCCTGCACCGAGACGTCGAGCGCCGAGACCGGCTCGTCGCAGATCAGCAGCTCCGGCCCGAGCGCGAGCGCGCGCGCGATGCCGATGCGCTGGCGCTGGCCGCCGGAGAAGCTGTGCGGATAGCGGCGCAGGTGGCGCACGTCGAGGCCCACCAGCCCCATCATCTCCTTCACGCGCGCGAAGCGCTCCTCCGCGTCGCCGATACCGTGGATCACCAGCGGCTCGCTCACGATGTCGTACGCGGTCATGCGCGGGTTGAGCGAGCTGAACGGGTCCTGGAACACGAACTGCACCTTGCGCCGGTAGGCGAACAGCTCGTCGCCCTTCAACTCCAGAACTTTCTCGTTCTTGAAGACAATCTCGCCCGCATCCGGCGTCACCGAGCGCAGGATCATGCGCGCGGTGGTGGTCTTGCCGCAGCCCGACTCGCCGACCAGGCCCAGGCATTCGCCCGGTCCGACCTCGAAGCTCACGTCGTCGACCGCGAGCAGCTCGCCGCCGCGCTTGCGCGTGGCGAAGCGCTTGGTGAGATGGCGGACCTCGAGCAACGGCCTGCTCAGGTCGACGCTCGGGCGCACGCCGGTGGTGATCAGGTGGTCCTGCGTGACCTGCACTTCGCGGATCGGCGTGAGGCGCTCGCCGGGCTTCATGTTGAAGCGCGGCACCGCGCGCATCAGCGCGCGGAGGTAGGGATGGCGCGCGTCGCGGAAGATGTCGCTCACGCTGCCCGACTCCATCACGCGGCCGCGGTGCATCACCACCACCTCGTCGGCCATGTTCGCCACCACGCCGAGGTCGTGCGTGATGAGCAGCACCGCCATGTGGAATTCCTGCTGCAGCGCCTTGATGAGCTGGAGGATCTGCGCCTGGATGGTGACGTCGAGCGCGGTGGTCGGCTCGTCGGCGATGAGGAGCGCCGGCCGGCACACCAGCGCCATCGCGATCATGGCGCGCTGGCGCAGCCCGCCCGAGAGCTCGAACGGATAGGTGTGCTCCGCCTTCGCCGGGTCGGGAAAGCCCACGCGGCGCAGCATGTCGATCACCGCCTCGCGGCGCTCGCGCTTGCCGAGGTCCTCGCGGTGCAGCGCGAGCGCCTCGCCGATCTGGTTGCCGATGGTGTGCAGCGGCGAGAGCGCGGTCATCGGCTCCTGGAAGATGATCGAGATGCGCGCGCCGCGGATGTCCTGCATCGCGCGCCCGCGCGGGTCGAGCCGCGAGATATCGACTTCGGAATTGCTCTTGGGGTCCTTGAACACGATCTCCCCGCCTTCGATGCGCGCGATGCGCGGCAGGATGCTCATGATCGACTGCGCGACCACCGACTTGCCGGAGCCCGATTCGCCGACCAGCGCCACCGTGCCGCCCGCCGGAATGCGGAACGACACGCCGTCGACCGCCTTCACGGTTCCCGCGTCGACGTCGAGGTAGACCTTGAGGTCGCGCACGTTGATGAGGTCAGCCATGGGCCGCCGCAGTATACGAGAAGGCCTCCTGGACCGAGACCCAGTGCACGGTCTTTAACGAGAGCAGGCGCTCGAGGAATTCCCACGTCGCCTCGTCGTGCACCGCGTGGTGCGTCAACCAGCCGACCGGCTCCGCACTGGACAGCGCGGCTTCGAATGCCGGCTCCTCGCCGATGAAGCGCTTGCCGCGCCGCCAGGCGACCACGTCCACGTGCGTGTGCCCCGCGCCGGTGGCGCGGTAACCGCTCACGCCGCGCACGCCGATCGCCGGCAGCTCGTCCGCGAGATCCTTGCGCAGCCGGTTCCACGGCGGCGCGAGCACGGGGAAGAAGCGCCGGCCGGCCAGCGCGCGCAAGCGCTCCTGCCCCCGGGCGATGCGCGCGAGCGCCTGCTCGTTCGGCTCGGAGGCGGGGTACTCGGTTTTCTTCTCGCCGGGAGCGGCGCGGTTGCGGTGGTCGGTGCCGTGCTGGATCACGGTCACGCCGTCGTGCACCAGGCGAAACAGCTCGGGCTGCGCAGCGTCGGGCACGACTGCGAGCGCCAAGGGCCTCGAGGTTCTTATTGATAAATTCAAGAGCTTCTTCAGCTCCGGCGTAACGGCGCCTGCATCGTCATCTCGCCACCAGAAGCGCGGGCGGCGCCGCGCGCACTCGGCCTCGAATTCGTTCCAGTTCACGCGAGCCAGCCCCGCACCAACTCGGCGCTCTTGCGCGCGCCGTCGAGATCCACGGCCCCGGGCGCCGGGCGCGGCGCGGCGAGCGCGCGCCCGATCGCCGCGGCGAGCGCCTGCGGCGCCAGCGCGTTTTCTTCCACCACCTGCACGAGCCCCCTCCCCGCGAGCAATCTCGCCCTCGACGTCTGCTCGGATTCGCCGCCGCCCGCGTACGGCACCAGCACCGCGCGGGCGCCCGCCTGCAGCGCCTCCATGACCGTGTTGTACCCGGCCTGGCTCACCGATAGCACGCAGTTTCGGAGGCGCAGCGTGAAATCGTTCCGGGCGCGCTCGACGATCACGCCGTCGCCGCCCAGCGCGCCGAGGTCCGCGGCGTTCACGCCGGCGAGCACGCGCCAGGTCCGGTCGCGCAGCCGGGTGAGCGGCCGCGCCGCGATCGCGGCCTCGAGCAGCCGTCGCCCCACCGCCCCGCCCCCTGCCGAGACCAGGACCTCGCCCGCGCCCGCATCGCCGCCCGCCGGCGGCTCGTCGACCACGTAGCCGGTGTAATGCAGCCTGCCGGCGAGGCGTGCGGCGAGACCGAAAGTCCGCTCGAAGGTGGCGATGCGCGGATCGCCGTGCACGAGCAAGTGGTCGAAGTACTGCTCGAAGCGCTCGAGCGCCTCGGCTTCCTTTGCCGGATTGGGCTGCAGCAGGTCGCGCACCGAGCAGACCACCAGGCCGGACTGCGCTTTTTCCAGCAACGGAATGAGCTCGAAGCGCATCTGCCGCCGGCCGAACGGAAAAAGCTCGACGATCAGCGCGTCGTGGCCCTGGAAGGCTGCGAGCAGCGCGTCGCGGCGCCGCGCCTTCCACGCTTCATCCACCGGCCGGCCGTGCTGGTCCAAAAGGGTCTTGAAGTCCGGGCTCGATAAGGGCGGTAGCTGCAACACCTCGATCCCGTCCACCGGCATGCCGCCGCTCGCGAGCGTCACCTCGACCCCGGCCGCGCGCAATGCGCGCGTGACGGCTGCGGCGCGCTTCAGGTGGCCGATGCCGAGCAGGTGCTGGACGTAGAAGAACGCCTTCACTTGACGTTGAGCTGCTCGACGCGCGGGTTTCCATTCTCCACCGCAAAAAAGTGCACCGCGCTCCAGTCCAGCCTGACCGGCGGCTTGCCGCGCATGTCCCATCCCGTGGCCTGCGCGAGCAGCGCGCGGATCACGCCCCGGTGCGTGATGGCGAGCGTCGGCGTCGTGACCTCGTGCAGCCACGCTTTCACTCTCGCGAGCACTTCTCTCGGCGATTCGCCATTCGGCGGCCGGAAATCGAGGCCGCGGGCTTCGTTCTCGCGCATTTCATCACCCAACCGCTCTCGCAGAGACGCGATGGTTTGCCCCTCCCAGTCGCCCCAGTCCATCTCGATCAGCCGCGGCTCGCGCGGCGCATCGGGCGCGCCGAGCAGCGCGGCGGTCTGCACGCAGCGCTTGAGCGGGCTCGTGACGATGCGCATGCCCTGGCAGGTTTTGGCCAAAGAGGGAGCTGATACTTCGGTAAGAACATCAACATCCGTTCTACCCTGGATGCGGCCTTCCCTGCTCCACGCGGTGTCTGCGTGGCGCAGCAAGGCGACGCGCGTCATAGCGCGGCGAGCAGGGTCTTGAGGCGCCGGGCGGTCGCCTCGAGGCTGCGCTCGCCGGCGACGAACTCCGCCGCTGCGGCGCCGAGCGCGACGCGGCGCTTCGCATCGCCGAGCAGCTCGCGCAGCGCGGCGGAAATGTCGTCACCCGTCGCGAGGAGCCCGGTGCGGCCGTGCTCGACGACGTCGGGCACGCCGCGCGTGGCGCGCGACACCACCGGCAGGCCGGCGGCCTGCGCCTCGAGGAGCGCCATGCCGTAGGCCTCGTTCACCGCCGGCCAGGCGTACAGGTCGCAGGCGGCGTAGACCTCGGCAAGCTCGCGCGTGCCGAGCGTGCCGAGCAGGCACGCGCGCCCGGGCACCGCGCCTTCGAGCGCGCCCGCGATGTCTGCGCGCGCCGAGCCGCCGCCGGCGACGAGCAGCCGCCACGGCAGGTCGGCCACGCGCGCCAGCGCCGCGGCGAGCGCACGATAGGAAGCGAGCTTGTCGCCGGGGCGCATCATCGCCGCCACCGCGATCCACGGCACCGCGGGGTCGAGACCGTGCGCGCGCGCGATGCGCTCGCGGTGCGCCTTGCGCCGCTTCGCGGCGGCGCGATAGGGCGCGGGGTCGAGGAACGGCGGAACGTGCACCACGCGCTCCTTCGGCACCAGCTTCTCGAGGCCCGCCACGTCGTCGCGCGAGGGCGCGATGACCAGGCGCGCGCGCGCAATCGCGTCCGCTGCCGCCTCGTGCCCGGTCGCCCACGGGCCGCCGGCGCGCTTCTCCGCGTAGGACGCCTCCGCGATGACATATGGAATGCCGAGCGACTCGCTGATCGCGGGGCCGAGCCAGTCGGGCGCCTTGTAGTAGACGTGGTAGGTGAACCAGAGCTGCGGTCGCATCGCCTCGGGCGCGGCGCGCCACTGCTTCGCCATGCGCGCGGCGAGCGCCTCGCCCTGGCGGCGCAGCGCGTCCTGGCGCTCCGCGTCGCCGTCGCCGTCGAAGCTGCGGAACGTGGACACCAGCTCGACTTTTTCCGCGGCGCGCTCGAGCGCGTCCATCAACAGGCCGGCGACGCGCCGATCGCCCGAGGGCGTGGTGTGCGTCGGCGGCTTAAGCGGAGCGTAGAACGCGATGCGCACCGGAGGCGCCGAGGCCGAACTTGCGCGCGAGCGCGTCGAGGTTCGCTTCCAGCGCGAAGCTCTCGGCGACGCGCGCCTGGCCGGCCTGGCCGAGCGCACGCCGGCGCGCCGGGCTCGTAATGAGCGCTTCCAGCGCGCCGGCCAGCGCCGCCGGGTCGTCGGGCTCGACGAGAATTTCCCGCAGCAGCTCGGGGATCGCGGAAACCCGCGTGCTCACGCAGGCGAGCGCCTGGCTCTGCGCCTCGGCGAGCACGTTCGGCAGCCCATCGCGATCGCCGTCGGCGGCGATGCGGCTCGCGAGCGCGAACACGTCGGCGGCGCGGTATGCCGCGAGCACGTCTTCCTGCGCGAGCGCGCCGCGCCACTGGACCCTGTCGGAAATGGCCAGCTCCTCGGCAAGCCGCACCATGCGCCTTTTCAGCGGCCCGCCGCCGACGTGCACGAAGCGCCAGTGCAGGCCGGCGGGAAGCCGCGCGAGCGCGCGCAGCAGCGTGTCGGTGCCCTTCTTCTCCACCAGCCGTCCCACCGACAGGATGACCACCGGGTCCGCGGGGTTGCGCCCGTCGCGCATCTGAGTAACAGGTTCGTTTCTTGAAAATCGCTCAAGGTCGACCCCGTGATAGACCAGGTCCACCTTCGCCGCCGGATTGAGCGCAGCAAGATAGTCGCGGTTCGCGCGCGTGCAGGTCACCAGCCACTCGCAGGAGCCGAGCTTCTCGCGCTTCTCCCACTCCGGCGTGGTCCAGATGTCCTTCGCGTGCGCGGAGCCCGTCCACGGCAGCCCGAGCAGGCCGGCGCAGTAGCGCGTCACCGACGCCGGCGTGTGCAGGAAATGCGCGTGCAGGCGCTTCACGTCCCGCGGCAGCTCGGC
>DASVFV010000107.1:0-8246 GCA_036379875.1 Burkholderiales bacterium
GGCTTCGCCATCGAGTGGATGCGCAAGGACATGGGCATCTGCTTCCAGCAGGCCAAGGCGAGCAACGCCAGCCTGCCGGTCGCGGCGCTGGTCGACCAGTTCTACTCGCGGCTTGAAGCGCGCGGCGGCAAGCGCTGGGACTCGACCTCGGCGCTGATCCAGCTACTTCTGAAAGACCAGTAGCCGGTTGTTGGCCGGCATCGCGTTGTCCTCGGCGAGCGTCAGGCCAGCGCGCCTCGCCAGGCCGCGGATCGCTTCGAAATCGCGCAGGCCGCTGGCCGGATCGCGGGTGCGCAGCATGGCATCGAAGCGCGCGTTGCTTTCGGAGGTGTGCTTCCCGCCGTAGTTGAACGGGCCGTACAGGCAGAACGTGCGCACCGTTTTCATCGCGCCGATATTGGCGAACATGCGCTCGACCTGAGGCCAGGACATGATGTGGCACGTATTGGCGGAGAACACGGCGTCGGCGTCAACCTGCGGCCACGGCTTGTCGACGTCGAGCTCGATAGGCGGCGGGGTGGAGACCCACTCGCGAATGTCCGGCAGGTTGGCGGCCACGTCACTTGCCTGCCAGACCAGGTGCGGAAGCTCGGGCGCGAAGTACGCCGCGTGCTGCCCCGTACCTGATCCGATCTCGAGCACAAGCCGACTTTGAGAGAAAACGCGCTTTAACACCGCGAGAATCGGCGCGCGGTTGCGTTCGCTGGCGCCGGAGAACGGTCTCACAGCCGTTTCAATCTCAACGTGCAGATCGGGCCGAGCAGCGCACCGGCGCCGAGCGTCGCCCAGGCGATTCCCCAGCTGCGGCCCGACGCGTCGAGCGCCCAGCCGAACACCACCGGGCTCACCACGCCGGCGCCGAAGCCGATCACCGAGCGCACCGCATAGGCGACGCCAAGGTAATGCGGCGGCACGCTCTCGGCAAGCACCAGCGAATGCGTGGACGAGTCGGCGATGCCGGCGAAGTTGTAGAGGCACGCGAGCGCGACCAGCAGCACGATGGGCAGCGCGACCAGCCAGCCGATCGAGAACGACAGCGCGAGGCTCACGCACGACCATAACAGGATGGTCTGAAGCCGGCCCCAGCGGTCGGCCATGGTGCCGCCGATGATGCTGCCGGCGATGTTCGCGATGTAGGTGAGCGCCGCGAACATGAGCGCGTTCTCGGCCGGGTAGCCCTGCAGGAGCAGCGCGGCCGTCAGGAAGGCCGGCAGCCATGCCCAGAGCCCGAGCAGCTCCCAGTTATGGAACGTGTACCCCCAGATCGACAGAATGCCGCGCCGGTTGCGCCACACCGCGGGCAGCGACGCGAGCAGCGATTCGCCGGCGGGACGCGGATGCACGGTGTTGGGCGTCGTCCTCAGGACCAATACGCCCGTCACCCAGGAAACGACCGGAAGGACGGCAACGGCGGTCAACGCGCCGCGCCAGTCGGTGAACTTGAGCGCGAGGCCGGCGACGCCGAGGCAGATGGCGTAGCCGGCGCTCGAGCCGGCGATCAGGTAGCCCATCGCGCGCCCGCGGCGCACGCGCTCGACGTGGTCGTTGATGAGCGCGAGCGCCGGCGTGTACGTGCCGCCCTGGCACAGGCCGGTGAACGCGTGCAGCCAGAGAGCCGAGGTGAAGCCGTCGGCGAACAGCACGAAAGTCCACGGGCTCAGGCACGCCGCGACGCCGGTGAAGATGTAGGCGCGCTTCGCGCCGAAGTGGTCGGCGATGAAGCCGACGATGAAGAGCGAGGTGAGGTAGCCGAGGTGGAACGCGGCCTGGATCATGCCCGCCTCGCGCGCGCTCAGGCCCCATTCAGCCTGCGTGAGCGGCAGGACCGCCGAATAGGCGACGAACCAGGTCGCAGCGAGGACCCGGCTCGTGCACAGGGCGGCGAGCCAACTGCCCGACCCCGGGTTCAAGCCGCGAGGCGAACCGGGATGCGGCGCGGACCGAAGGCCTTGCCGAACTTCTGGAAGCGACCGGGAATTTGCGTGCCGCAAGCCTTGCACGCGCCCGTGTCGGTCAGCTCATAAGAACCGATGCGGTACCAGTCGCGCTCGATGACGCGCGTCTCGCACGAGGGGCAGTAGGTCGAGCCGCCCGACGCGTCGTGCACGTTGCCGGTGTACACGTAGTTCAGGCCGGCGAGCTGCGCGATCTCGCGCGCGCGCGTGAGCGTCTCGGCCGGCGTGTGCTGCACGTCGGTCATCTTCCAGTCCGGATGGAACGCGGTGAAGTGCAGCGGCACGTCGGGCCCGAGGTTCGCGCGGATCCACCTGCTCATCGCGCGCAGCTCCTCGTCCGAGTCGTTCTTGCCCGGGATGAGCAGCGTGGTGATCTCGGTCCACACGCCGGTTTCCTTGACGAGGTAGACCAGCGTGTCGAGCACCGGCTGCAGGCGCCCGCCGCAGATCTTGTAGTAGAAGTCGTCGGTGAAGGCCTTCAGGTCGACGTTCGCGGCGTCCATCTTGGCGTAGAACTCGCGCCGCGGCTCGGCGTGGATGTAGCCCGCGGTGACCGCCACGGTCTGCACGCCCTGCGCATGGCAGGCATCCGCGATGTCCATCGCGTACTCGGCGAAGATCACCGGGTCGTTGTAGGTGAACGCCACCGACTTGCAGCCGAGCCGGATTGCCGCATCCGCGATCGCCTCGGGGCTCGCCTCGTCCTGCAGCCGGTCCATCTCGCGCGACTTCGAGATGTCCCAGTTCTGGCAGAACTTGCACGCCAGGTTGCAGCCCGCGGTGCCGAACGAGAGGATCGAGGTGCCGGGATAGAAATGATTGAGCGGCTTCTTCTCCACCGGGTCGACGCAGAATCCCGACGAGCGGCCGTAGGTGGTGAGCACCATGCGGCCGCCCTCCATCTTGCGCACGAAGCACAGCCCGCGCTGGCCCTCGTGCAGCTTGCAATCGCGGGGGCACAGGTCGCATTGCACGCGGCCGTCCGCCAGCGCGTGCCACCACTTGCCCGGGTGGTTCACTCTTTCCATTTCACCACGCGGTAGCGCGAGATCCTGCAACGCGTGAGGCGCGTATCCGCCGGCAGTCCGGCCTTGCGCAGCAGGTGTGAAAGGAACGCGCGCTTGTCCTCGATGTCTTCCCAGACCTGCGGCAGGAAGGTGCCGCGCCGGCCGTCCGCCTCGAGGATCAGCCCGTCCTCGCCGGCGCGGATCTGCGCGAGCAGGTCCGCCTCGTCCGCGAAGCGCAACGGCTTGGGCGCGGAGAGCAGCGAGACCTCGACGCGGCACTGCGGCCACTCGGGCGCGCTCATCGGCGCGAAGCGCGGATCGCGGAACGCCGCGCCGAGCGCGTTGTGCGCCACGTCTTCGCCGAGCGGCCGCGCCGCCTCCAGGCTGCCGATGCAGCCGCGCAGCTCCGCGTTCTTGGTCAGCGTCACGAAAGTCGCGCCGGCCTGCTCCAGCCACGGCGCCGCCTCGGCCTGCGACGGCTTGCCGGAAAGGCGCGCTTCGATCGCGCCGCGCGCGAGCGCGAGCAGCTTGCTCCCGGCCTCGTCGAGCGGCACTTCGCCGCCCTCGTAGAGCCCGAAGGAAGAGTAGCCGACCACCTGCCCCTTCCCGCCCGCGGTGTCGCCGGAGTTGCAGGCCGCCAGCAGCTTCAGCGAGAGATTTCGTTGCCTCGAGAAGAACAAGAGACCATTCAAAGGCGTGGCGCCGCAGGCTTCCTCGTGGTCGATGTCGGTGGCGAAGCTCTGGATGCGCCCGATGGTGGCGCCGTCGATGGCGCGCGCGGTCTCGTAGGGGTGGTAGTGCGACAGGTCGGTCGAGATCACGATCAGCGTCTCGCGAGCGCCCCACAGCCGCTCGATCACCTGCGCGACCTCCTGCACGCTCGCCATGCCGACCGCGAACGGCACGAGCGAGAAGTCGCCGAGCATCTTCTGCAGGAACGGCAGCTGGACTTCCAGCGAATGCTCGAGCGCGTGCGCGGCGTCGCTCACCACCACTTGCGGCAGGTCGCGCACCTGCGCGATGGCCTGCTGGTCGACGCGCACCGTGCCGAGCGGCGTGGCGAACGCCGCGGCGCTCGGCGCCGCGAGTCCCTTCACCGCCACGCGGTGCGTGGGGCCGAGCAGCACGACGCGGCGCACGATGCCGCGCGCCGCGCCGAGCTCGTCGTAGGCGCGCGCGGCGACCGGGCCGGAATAGATGTAGCCGGCGTGCGGCACCACCAGGGCTTTCGGATGGCCGAGGCGCGGCGACGGGTCGCCGGCGCCGCCGAGAAGCTCGTCGACCTCGGCGGCGAGCGAGCGCGCGTCGCCCGGATAGAACATGCCGGCGACGGCGGCTGGTCGGACTGTCTGCATACCTTAATGTTGGGCCGCTCTCAGCGGCCGTCAAGGGTCTCCAACACCCCTTCCAGGGCACGGATTACGGACTGGCGCCGCACGCTGTCGCGGTCGCCCGAGAAGCGGCGGGTCTCGCTGCGGAGCTTCTTTCCATCGGCCCACGCGAAGCACACCATGCCGACCGGCTTGTCGGGCGTGCCGCCGCCGGGGCCGGCAACGCCGGTCACCGCGAGGGCGATGGTGCCTTTACTTTTTCTCAAGGCGCCGCCGGCCATCTCGCGCGCCGTTTCCTCGCTGACCGCGCCGTGGGCCTGCAACGTCTTCTTCGCGACGCCGAGCAGCTCCTGCTTCGCCGCATTCGAGTAGGTGACAAAGCCGCGCTCGAACCAGCCCGAGGAGCCGGCGACGGCGGTGACCGCCTGCGCCACCCAGCCGCCGGTGCACGATTCCGCGGTGACGAGCTGCGCGCCCGCGGCCTTCAGCCGCTCGCCGACCTTTTTCGCCAGCGCCTCCATCAGAGGAACATCCGCTTGGCGAGCGCGAGCACGAGCAGCGTGTAGCCGGCGGCGACCAGGTCGTCGAACATCACCCCGAACCCGCCGCCGTAGCGCCGCTCGAGGAACCGGATGGGCGGCGGCTTCGCGATATCAAAGAAGCGGAAGGCCACGAACGCGGCTGCTTGCCAGGCGAGCTCGGCCGGCACGAACGCCAGCACGAGGAGGAACGCCACCACTTCATCCCACACCATCGCGCCGTGGTCTTCCACGCCCATGTGGCGTCCGGTGACCTGGCAGGCCCACAAGCCGACCACGAAACCGGCTGCCGCCCCGCAGAGCAATACGAGCGCGTCGCTCCCGAGCGCCCACCCGATGGCCCAGCCGAGCGCGGTGCCGAATGTTCCGGGGGCGAACGGCGCGAGCCCGGCGCCAAAGCCCAGGGCGACGACATGCGCCGGATGCGAGAAGGCGAAGGCGGCGCTCGGCCGAACCATGATCAGCGGGCGCTCATCTTGCAAAATGGTCGTACCCGCCGCGGTGCGCGAGCGGCTTGCCCTGCGCGTCGACGATGCGCAGCCCCGCGCCCGCCTCGATCGCGCCGATGCGCGTGAGCGCGAGCTTGAGCTCGACCGCGAGCGCCTCGATCTCGCCGCGCTGCGCCTGCGGCGCGGTGAACAGCAGCTCGTAGTCGTCGCCGCCGGACAGCACGCAGTCTTTTTCGAGCTCGGGCTTGTCCAAGGCGTGCCAGAAATCGCCGCGCGGGATGCGCTCGTACTCGATGCGCGCCGCGACTTGCGAGCGCCCGAGGATGTGGCCGAGATCGCCGGCCAGCCCGTCCGACACGTCGATCGCGGCGTGCGCGAGCCGGCGCAGGCGCTCGCCGAGCTCGACGCGCGGCTCGGGCGTGTGCAGGCGCTGCCGGGCCGCGGAAATCTCGGGGTGCACCAGCGCGAGCGCCGCGCCGCCGAGCTCGCCCGATACCCACACGTCGTCGCCCGGCCGGGCGGCGGCGCGCTCGAGCGCCATGCCGGGCGGCACCTCGCCCATCGCGGTGATGCAGATCGTGCGGCGCTCGCCGCGCGTGGTATCGCCGCCGACCAGATCGACGCCGTAGCGCTCGGCGAGCGCGAAGAAGCCGGCGGCGAACGCCTCCAGCCAGTCCGGCTCCACCGCGGGCAGCGCGATGGCGAGCGTGGCCCAGCGCGGCGTGGCGCCCATCGCCGCGAGGTCCGAGAGGTTGACCGCGAGCGCCTTGTGGCCGAGCGCGCGCGGCTCGGCGTCGGGCAGGAAGTGGCGGCCCTCGACCAGCATGTCGCTCGTCACCGCGAGGTCGAGGCCCGCGTCGGGGCGCAGCAGCGCGCAGTCGTCGCCCACTCCGATCAGCGCACGCTTGGGCGCGCGATCGAAGTACCGCTTGATGATGTCGAATTCGTTCAGACCACGTTGCGCGAGCGCGCGACTTCTTCCGGCCGCAGCGCGTACGCGATCTTCTCCAGGACGCCGTTGACGAAGCGGTAGCCGTCGGTGCCGCCGAAGCTCTTGCCGAGCTCGACCGCCTCGTTCAGCACCACCTTGAAGGGCGTGCGCGGATGTCGCGCGAGCTCGTAGGCGCCGATGTACAGGATGGCGCGCTCGACCGGAGAAAGGCGCTTGAACTCGCGGTCGAGATGCGGCGCGATCAGGCCCTCGAGCTCGGCGGCGGCGCCGCGCACGCCGCGCAGCAGCTCCTCGAGGAACTCGCTCTTCTCGTAGGACTCGTTGGCGCGCGCCTCCTCGAGCGGATCGCCGCCCGAGAGCTGCCAGGCGTACAGCGCCTGCAGCGCCACCTCGCGCGCCTGGCGCCTAGCGTGGCGCATGCAGCTGGGCCCTGAGGCGCGCCATCTCGACGGCCACGCGCACCGCCTCGGCGCCCTTCTCCAGGCGCGCCATGGCCTGCTTCTCGTCGTCGGTGGTGAGGATGCCGTTCGCGACCGGCACGCCGAACTCGAGCATCACGTCCATCACGCCGCGCGCCGACTCGTTGGACACCACCTCGAAATGATAAGTGTCGCCGCGCACCACGGCGCCCACCGCCACCAGCGCGTCGAAGCGGCCGGACTGCGCCATCCACTGCAGGGCGAGCGGGATCTCCAGCGCGCCGGGCACGCTCAGCACCTCGATCTCGGCCTTCAGCTTCTGCGCCTCGGCGCGTGCGCGCTCGAGGAGCTTGCCGCAGATGTCCTCGTTGAACCGGCTCGCGACGATGCCGAGGCGCATCGCCTAGCGCTGCAGATAGCCCGTCACTTCGAGGCCGAAGCCGGCCATGCTGGGCATCTTGCGCGGCGCGGCCATCAGCTTCATCTTGCCCACGCCCAGGTCGCGCAGGATCTGCGCGCCGATGCCGTAGAGGCGCAGGTCGAAGCTGCGGCCCGCCTTCGGCGCCCGCCCGCCTTCCTGGTTGCAGTTCATCAGCACCATCACGCCCGCGCCCGACTGCCGGATCGCGGTCAGCGCCTCGCCGATTGCCCAGGAGTGCGTGCCCTTGCCCGCATCGAGGAGATCGATGATCGACAGCGGCTCGTGCACGCGCACCAGGGTTTCCTTCTTGGCATCGGGCTTGCCCGCGACGAGCGCTATGTGGAGGGCACCGACCGTCAGGTCGCGGTACGGCACCATGTGGAACCGCCCCCAAGGCGTCTCGATGTCGCGCTCGCCTTCGCGCTGCACCAGCGACTCGTTGCGGCTGCGGTACTCGATGAGGTCGGCGATGGTGCCGATCTTGAGCTTGTGCTCGGCGGCGAAGTGCAGCAGATCGGGCAGGCGCGCCATCGTGCCGTCGTCGCGCATGATCTCGCACAGCACCGCGGCGGGCGCGAGCCCGGCGAGGCGGGCGAAGTCGCAGCACGCTTCGGTGTGCCCGGCGCGCGCCAGCACGCCGCCGGGATGCGCGACGAGCGGAAACACGTGACCCGGCTGGACGATGTCTTCGGCTTTTGCATTCGGAGCACAGGCCACCCGCACCGTGAGCGCCCGATCGTGCGCCGAGATCCCGGTCGCGATGCCTTCGGCGGCTTCGATCGAGACGGTGAAGTTGGTGCCGTGGCGCGAGCGGTTCTGCTCGACCATCGGGCGCAGGCCGAGGCGCGCCGCGTGCTCCTCGGTGATCGGCATGCAGATCAGCCCGCGGCCGTGCTTGGCGAGGAAGTTGATCTTCTCGGCGGTGACGAACTCGGCCGCGAACACGAGGTCGCCTTCGTTCTCGCGGTCCTCGTCGTCGACCAGGATGACGATCTCGCCGGCGCGGATCGCCTGGAGGACTTCGGCTACGGGGCTGATGGCTGCGGTTTCGCGGCGCATCAGCCGATTTTACTCCTGAGCTTCGCCTGAGCCGCCCGCGTCTTCTCCACCCGTGCGCTCACGGATGCGCGCCGACTTGCCGGAGCGTGCGCGCAGGTAGTAGAGCTTGGCGCG
>DASVFV010000108.1:0-2823 GCA_036379875.1 Burkholderiales bacterium
TCAGTTCTTCCCCGGGTTTTCCGGGGGTGACCACATCGGTGTCGATGCCATCGTGGATCACGCTCATGCGTGAAGCATGCGCGGGCGAGAACTGCCTCTGCTGCCAGCGCGTCGGCGCCATGCCCCAGTCGGAAGCGTCGAGCGACATGAGGAGCGGCGCGTTCATCACGCGCAGGCGCAGGATCTTCTCGGCGTTGGGCGGGAATTCCGGGTCGAAGCCCATGTCGCCGCCGCGCGCGCGGTAGAAGAACTCGCAGTAAAGGAGCACGCGCGCCTTCGGGAACACGTCCTTGAGAAAGAGCGCTTCGCCCCAGCCGATGTGGGTGAAGATCACGTCCGGGTAGAAGCCCTGGCGCTTGAGTTGCAGTGCACCGGCGGCCACCTGCTTGCCGCGCTCGATCGCCTTCAGGGCCGGCGCGCTGAAGCGGTCTTCGTATTGCTTTTCCGAATGGGTGTACGCCAGCAGCTGCACGCCCGGGATGCGCGGCTGGCGCAGGACGTTGGCCTTCTCGCCGATGCCGACTACGACATTGCCCTTCTGTGCTGCGTAGTGCGCGGCCAGGTGCCGATACTGGCCGGGAAAGTTCTGATGGACGAAGAGAAGCTTCACACCGGCTCGCGCATGGCGCGGCGCAGGTAGGAGGTTACCGGCGCGAGCAGGTAGTCGAGCGCGGTGCGGTTGTCGGTGCGCACGAATATCTCGGCCGGCATGCCGGCCTGCAGGCGCAGGCTCGACGCCGCGAGCGCCTTCTCCGGCACGTTGACGTGCACGATGTAATACGGATGGCCGGTCTGCTGGTCGACCAGCCGGTCGCCCGAGACGTAGGTGACGGTGCCGGGCACGAGCGGCGTGGTGCGGCTGTGGTAGGCGGTGAGGCGGATGTCGGCTTCCGAGCCGGGGCGCACGTGATTGATGTCCTCGGGTCGGATGCGCGCCTCGACGATCAGGCGCTTCTCCTGCGGCACGATCTCCATCAGCACCTCGCGCGGGCCGATCACCGAGCCGGCGTTGAACACGCGCAGGCCGACCACCTCGCCCGCGATCGGCGCGGCGATCTTCTGCCGCTCCGAGGCGTCGCGCGACGGCCGGATGCGCTCCTCGAGGTCGAACATCTTCGAGGTCGCTTCCTTCAGCTCGTCGGTCGCGGTCTGCACGTAGGTGTTGCGCATCGCGAGGATGCGGAACTCGAGCTCGGAGGCGCGCTGGCGAGCCTTGGACAGCTCGGCGCGCCGCTCGCCGTGGCGCGCCTCGTACTCGGCCACCGCGCGCTGCAAGGTCAGAAGCCGGGTCTTCTGCACGTAGCCTTGCGCGAGGAGCCGCTCGTTCGCCGCCAGCTCCTCCTTCTGCAGCTTGAGCGCCTTCTCCTCGGCGCCAATCTGCTCGGCGAGCGCGTCGGCTTCCTGCACGCTTTCCCGGATCTGGCGCTTGAGCACCGCGATCTGGCTGTCGAGCGCTTCGCGGCGCGCGCGAAACAGTTCTTGTTCTCTGATACCAAATTCTTTCTTCAACAAATCCGGCGGGAAAGCCGGCTTCGCCGCGAGCGTGCGCTCGGCTTCCAGGCGCGCCGACTTGGCGCGCTCCGCGTCGAGCTGCGTGCGCAGCAGGTCGAGCTGCGCGTCGATGCGCACGTCGTCCAGCACCACCAGCTCCTGCCCCTGGCTCACGCGGTCGCCGTCGCGCACCTTGATGGCGCGCACGATGCCGCCTTCTTGGTGCTGCACCACCTTGCGGTTGAGGTCCACCTTGACGAAGCCGGGCGCGATCACCGCGCCGGAGAGCGGCGCGAAGAACGCCCAGATCGCGAACGCGATCACTCCGCCGCCGATCACCAGCAGGCCGGTGCGCGCCACGCTCTTCAGGTCTTCGAGCTCGGTCATGCGACGGCCGCCGCGCGCGCGGTGACGCGCTCCATCACGTCCGCGCGCGAGCCGAAGCGCTCCATCATTCCCTCGCGCAGCACCAGGATCTTGTCCACGCCGCGCAGGAGCGACGGCCGGTGGCTGATGACGACCAAGGTGACCCCTTCGCTTTTCAGCAATTGCAGTGTCTTCAGCAGCGCGACCTCCCCGTCGCTGTCCAGGTCCGCGTTCGGCTCGTCCAGCACCACGAGGCGCGGATTGCCGTACAGCGCACGCGCGAGCGCCACGCGCTGCCGCTGCCCGGCGGAGAGCGCCTGCCCGGCTTCGCCGATCTCGGTGTCATAGCCCTTCGGCAGGCGCAGGATCATGTCGTGCACGTGCGCGCGCTGCGCGGCGCGGATCACCGCGGCCGAGTCGGGCTCGGCAAGGCGCGCGATGTTGTCCGCCACCGTGCCGCCGAAGAGCTCCACGTCCTGCGGCAGGTAGCCGACGTGCGGGCCGAGCTCCTCGCGCGGCCAGGCCGCCACGTCCGCGCCGTCGAGCCGCACCACGCCGGAAGACGGCTTCCAGATGCCGACGATGAGCCGCGCGAGCGTCGACTTTCCCGACGCGCTCGGGCCGACCAGGCCGAGCGCCTCGCCGGCCTCGAGCCTGAACGTGATGCCGCGCAGGATCGGCTTGTCGCGCAAGCCGAACACCACCTTCTCGGCTTCAACCCTGCCCTTCGGCGCCGGCAGCTCCGTGTGACTTTCTCTTGACATGCCCTTCAGTAGCTCATCAAGACGGCGCCACGCGGCGCGTGCCTCGACCAGGGTGCGCCAACCGGCGACCAGCGTCTCCACCGGCGCGAGAGCGCGACCGAGCAGGATGGTGCAGGCGATCATCACCCCGGCAGTGACATGCTGCTCAACCACCAGGTAGGCGCCGGCGCCGAGCATCAGCAGCTGGATCATCTGGCGCGCG
>DASVFV010000109.1:0-10556 GCA_036379875.1 Burkholderiales bacterium
GAACGCGATCCGAGGCATGAACGACATCCGCGTGCAGATCCAGGAGACCTCCAAGCGCATCAAGCGCCTGGGCGAGAGCTCGCAGGAGATCGGCGAGATCGTGCAGCTGATCTCGGACATCACCGAGCAGACCAACGTGCTGGCGCTGAACGCGGCGATCCAGGCCGCCTCGGCCGGCGAGGCGGGGCGCGGCTTCACCGTGGTCGCGGAGGAGGTGCAGCGGCTCGCCGAGCGCTCGGCCGAGGCCACCAAGCACATCAGCGCGATCGTGAAGTCGATCCAGCGCGACACGCAGGAAGCGGTCGAGGCCATGGAGCGCAGCACGCAGGGCGTGGTGCAGGGAACCAAGACCGCGGACGAGGCCGAGCAGGCGCTGCGCGAGATCGGCACGGTGTCGACCCAGCTCGCCGAGCTGATCACCTCGATCTCGGACGCGACGCAGCAGCAGGCCGCGTCGGCGAGCAAGGTGGCGGCGAACATGAAGGTGATCCTGGGCATCACGCAGCTCACCACCGACGGCACCAAGCAGACCGCGAGCTCGGCGCAGAAGCTCACCGCGCTCGCCGACGGCCTGAAGAGCTCGGTGGCCGGCTTTAAGCTCGCCGCATAAGGTGATGACCGACACGACACTCCTGTCGTGGATCAACGCGGAGGTCGAGCGCGCGCTCGGCCTGGTGCAGGAATCGATCGCCAAGTTCAGCGCCGCGCCGGACAACGTCGCGGTGCTGCAGCCGTGCCCCGAGCACCTGCACCAGGTGAGCGGGGCGCTGCGCATGGTGGGGCTGAGCGGCGCGACGCTGGTCTGCGAGGCGATCGAAGGCAGCTTCGCCAGCATGGCAGCCGCGCGGCCTTCGCCCGCCGCGATGGGGGTGATCGACCGGGCGGTGGTGGCGCTGAAGAACTTCGTCGGCGAGCTGGCGCGCGGCCATGCCGACGTGCCGCTGCGCCTGTTCCCGGTGTATCGCGACCTGTCCGGGCTGACCGGCAAGACCACGATCTCGGAGAAAGACCTGTTCTTCCCGGACGTGAGCGTGCCGGCGCCGGCGCACCCGAGCCCGAAGGCGCTGCCCGAGGAAGAGCTGGCGGCCTTCCTGCAGGCGCAGCGCGCGCGCTTCCAGCGCGGCCTGCTCGCCTGGCTGCGCGGCTCGCCCGCCGGCCTGGACGAGATGCGCCAGACCGTCGACGCGCTGCACCAGATCGCCACGCAGCTGCCCGAGCCGCGCGCGCTGTGGTGGGCGGCCGGCGCGCTGATCGACGCACTGGCGAAGCAGGGCGCGCACGAGGCGGACTGGCTCTCCGCCGCCAAGGTGGTGTGCAACCGCCTGGACTTCCAGATCCGCGACCTCGCCGCCGGCGCCGCGAAAAGCGGCGACGCGCTGCTGCGCGAAGTGCTGTTCTCGGTCGCGCGCCGCGAGCCGGTCACGCCGCGCATGAAGGAAGTGAAGCAGGCCTACCAGCTCGACAACCTGTTCCCGAGCCCCGAGCAGCCGGTCGCCGGCCTCGAGCTCGACGCCGAGCGGCTCGAGCACGCGCTGTTCGACATGCATTCGCGCCTCGACGCGCTCAAGCGCACCTGGGAGCAGTACGTGGCCGGCGAGCGCGACAAGGCGCAGCAGTTCCGCGAGCGCGTCACCGACTTCAAGGCCAAGACCAAGGACCTCGGCAACCAGCACCTGATCAAGCTCCTGGACGCCATCGCGCTGGTGGCGGGCAAGCTGCCCGACCCGTATCCGCGCGACAAGCAGACCCTGGTGATCGAGATGGCCTCGGCCTTCCTGCTGGTCGAGCACGTCATCGACCACTTCAGCAGCCCGGCCGACGACCTCGAGGTGCAGATCGTCATCATGGGCGGCTGGCTGCTCGACGCGGCGAAGGGCAAGTCGAGCGGCGAGCCGCCCGCCGGCCTGCGCCCCGACCTGACCGAACGCATCGGCGCGCTGCAGCTGCGCGCGCAGGTGGCGAAGGAGATCCTCGCCAACCTGCAGCACGTGGAGCAGGTGATCGACGCGGTGGCGCGCGACGCCTCGAAGCGCGCCACGCTCGCCGAGCTGCAGCCCTACCTGCGCCAGATGCACGGCGCGCTCTCGGTGCTCGGCTTCCCGGGCGCCGCGCAGGCGGTGTCGGTCTGCGAGGGCATGATCCTCGCGCAGGCGCGCGGCGAGCCCGGCAAGCCCGACGACATGGACTGGATCGCCGAGGGCCTGTCGAGCGTCGGCTTCTTCCTCGAGCCCTGCCGGCACGGCCGCGACCCGCACGAGGAATCGATCGCGCTCTTCTTCCGGCGCTACGAGAAGCGCAACGCGCCGGCGGCCCCCGCCGTCACCACGCAGGTCGCGCCGCCGCCGCTGGAAGGCGACAACGAGCTGCTCGGCGTGTTCCTCGAGGAGGCTGCCGAGGTGCTGGCGACGATCAAGGCCACGCTGCCGGTGTGCCGCGACAAGCCCGACGACCACGAGGCGCTCACCACGGTACGGCGCGCCTTCCATACGCTGAAAGGCAGCGGGCGCATGGTCGGGCTCAAGGACTTCGGCGAGGCGGCGTGGGAAATCGAGCAGGTCATGAACGGCTGGCTCGAGCAGAAGCGCGCCGCCAACCCGCCGCTCCTCGCGATGATCGAGGGCGCCGCAGCCGTGTTCGCCGAATGGATCGCCGCGCCGGCCAGGCTGGGCGGGCCGCTCGACATCAGCCGCGTGGTCGAGCTGGCGAAGCACGCCAGGACCCCGCCCGACGAAGTGACGGTCGGCAGCGTGACGGTGCCGCGCGGCCTGTACGACATCTACACCAAGGAGGCGGCCGAGCACATCGCGGTGCTGGAGGCCGAATGCGCCAGGTGGCGCGCCGCGGTGCCGGCCGAGGCCTCGCAGGACTTCATGCGCGCCGCGCATACGCTCGCCAGCACCTCGCGCACCGCCGGCTTTGCGGACGTCGCGGGGGTGGCGGCGGCGCTCGAGCAATGGACCGAGCACTCGGGCCAGACCGCCGACGCGCGCGACGCGGACACCGTCCAGACCGCGGTGCGCGACCTGAAGGCCATGATCCAGGCGATCAGCAAGGCCGAGGTGCCGACCCTCGAGCCGCAGACCGAGGCCGGCCTGCGCGCCCTGATCGCGCGCCTCGAAGCCGCGCGCCTCGCGGCGCACAAGCCGCCGCCCGCTGTCACCCCCGCGCAGGCGGGGGCGCCCGACGGGCGCGAGAAGCGGCGCATGAAGGACGACATCGACGAGCAGCTGCTGCCGATCTTCATCGAGGAAGCGCAGCAGCTCGTGCCGCAGATCGGCTCGGACCTGCGCGACTGGAAAGCGAACCCCGCGGACGCCAACGTCACGCAGTCGCTGCGCCGCGCGCTGCATACGCTGAAGGGCAGCGCGCGCATGGCCGGCGCGATCCGGCTGGGCGAGCTCTGCCACCTGATGGAGAGCCGCATCGAAGCCGCGCTCGAGGCGGGCGGCGCGCTGCCGGCCGATCTCTTCGAGTACCTCGAGGAGCGCATGGACCGGCTGTCGACCGACGTCGAGCGCATGGTCGCGCCGGTCGCCGGGTTTGTTCCGGAAAAAACCCAGGTCCAGCCGCAGCCCCCGGAGTCGCAACTGCGGCGCGCCGAGCCGCCGCTGCCGAGCGCGGCGTCGATGCTGCGCGTCAATGCCGATACGCTCGACCACCTGATCAACGAGGCGGGCGAGATCGCCATCGCGCGCACCCGCGCCGAGGCGGAGCTGCGCGCCATCAAGCAGTCGCTGTCGGACCTGGGCGAGAGCGTCGCGCGCCTGCGCGGCCAGCTGCGCGAGGTCGAGGTGCAGGCCGACAGCCAGATGCAGTCGCGCCTGTCGGTGATGGACGAGAAGAAGAGCGAGTTCGACCCGCTCGAATTCGACCGCTACACGCGCCTGCAGGAGCTCACGCGCCTGATGGCCGAGAGCCTGAACGACGTGGTGTCGATCCAGCAGGGCCTGCAGAAGTACATGGGCGACACGGACGCCGCGCTCCTGCAGCAGGCGCGCATCAGCCGCGAGGTGCAGCAGGAGCTGATGCGCGTGCGCGCGGTGCCGTTCTCGAACCTGAGCGAGCGCCTATACCGCATCGTGCGCCAGACCGCGCGCGAGCTCGGCAAGAAGGCCGAGCTCGAGATCAGCGGCGCCGAGGTGGAGCTCGATCGCGGGGTGCTGGAGCGCATCGCCGCGCCCCTCGAGCACATGCTGCGTAACGCGCTGGTGCACGGCATCGAGGAGCCCGCGGCGCGCGGCGCGGCGGGCAAGAACGAGAGCGGGCGCATCGCCATCGCGCTGCGCCAGGAAAGCAACGAAATCGCGCTGGTGTTCGGCGACGACGGCGCCGGCCTCGACTTCGAGGCGCTGCGCCGCAAGGGCGGCGAGATGGGGCTCCTGCCGGCCGGGCGCGAGGCGACCGAGACCGAGCTCGCGCAGCTCATCTTCGCCACCGGCCTGTCCACCGCGCAAAGCGTGAGCGAGATCGCGGGACGCGGCGTGGGCATGGACGTGGTGCGCAGCGAGATCGCCGCGATCGGCGGGCGCATCGACATCGCGAGCGCGCGCGGCGCGGGCACCACCTTCACGGTCTACCTGCCGCTCACGCTTGCCGTCACGCAGGCCGTGCTGGTGCGCAGCGGCGAGCACGTGCTCGCGCTCGCTTCGGCGATGGTCGAGCAGGTGCTGCGCCTCAAGTCCGACCAGCTCGAGGGCCATTACGAGAAGAAGGCGGTCGAATTCCAGGAGCGCGTCTACCCGCTGCACTCCATGCGCCAGCTGCTCGGCGGCGGCTCGCCGGGCGACCTGCAGCCGTACAACTCCGTGCTGCTGCTGCGCAGCGGCGTGCAGCGCATCGCGGTGCACGTCGACGAGCTGATCGGCAACCAGGAAATCGTGGTGAAGGCGATCGGCGCGCAGCTCGGCCGCGTGCCCGGCATGACCGGCGCCACGGTGCTCGCCGACGGGCGCATCGCGCTGATCATGAACCCGGTGCAGCTCGCGCTGCGCCAGCGCGCGGTGTCGCCGGCGCTGCCGCGCATCCTGCACACCACCGACGTCAAGGCGGCGCTCGCGCCGGTCGTCATGGTGGTCGACGACTCGCTCACGGTGCGCAAGATCACCGGGCGGCTGCTCGAGCGCGAGGGCTACCGCGTGGTGACGGCGAAGGACGGCGTCGACGCCCTGCAGCAGATGAGCGAGTCGCTGCCGCGCGTGATGCTGGTGGACATCGAGATGCCGCGCATGGACGGCTTCGACCTGGCGCGCAACGTGCGCGGCGACCCGCGCACCCAGTCGGTGCCGATCATCTTCATCTCCTCGCGCACCGCCGAGAAGCACCGCAGCCAGGCCGCGCAGCTCGGCGTCAACGCGTTCCTCGGCAAGCCCTACGCCGAGGCCGAGCTGCTGCAGCTCGTGGCGCGCTACTCGGGCGAATGAAGGTCGAGGAGCCCCAGCCGCAGCAGGCGATCGGCAAGTACCCGGTGGTGCGCGAGATCGGCAGCGGCGCGACCAGCCGCGTGTTCCTGGCGCGCGATCCGTTCGCCGAGCGCGACGTGGCGATCAAGGTGTTCCAGTTCCAGAAAGGCGCCGACCGCGAGACCGAGCGCATGGTGCACAAGGCGTTCGTCGCCGAGGCCTCGCTCGCCGGCAAGCTCAACCACCCGCACATCGTCGACATCTACGACGCGGTGGTCGACCCGGACCGCAGCTACCTGGTGATGGAGTACGTGCCCGGCAAGACGCTCGACGAGCACGCGAGCGGCGCCAACCTGCTGCCGCTCGTCAAGGTGGTGGAGATCATCTTCAAGTGCATCCGCGCGCTCGAGTACGCGTTCCAGCACGGCGTGATCCACCGCGACATCAAGCCCGGCAACATCCTGCTCTCGAGCGACGGCGAGACCAAGGTCGGCGACTTCGGCGCGTCGTTCCAGCAGCGCCTGGCGGACCGCACCACCCAGATCCGCGGCGTCGGCTCGCCGGCGTACATGTCGCCCGAGCAGCTGCGCACCGAGCAGCTCACCCACCAGACCGACATCTACTCGCTCGGCGTGACCATGTTTCGCCTCCTCACCGGCCGCCTGCCGTACGAGGCCGGCAGCCACGTGGCGCTCGCCTACGCGATCCTCAACACGCCGCCGCCCAGGCCGTCCAAGTTCCGCCTCGACCTGCCGCCGCTCCTCGACGAGATCGTGATGAAGGCGATCGCGAAGGACCCGGCCGAGCGCTACCGCTCGTGGCTCGATTTCGGCAAGGACGTCACGCGCGCGTTCATGAGCCTGCGCGCCGACATGACCACGCCCGCGCCGGCCTCCGACTCCGAGCGCTTCGGCAAGCTGCGCGAGATGCCGTTCTTCAAGGACTTCGGCGAGGTCGAGCTCTGGGAGGTAGTGCGCGTCGCCACCTGGCAGCAGATCGACCCGGGCACCGTGCTGATGCGCGAGAACGAGCAGGGCGACAGCTTCTACGTGCTGGTCGAAGGCGAGGTCGAGGTCTCGCTGCTCGGCAAGCCGCTCACGCTGCTCAAGCCCGGCGCGTGCTTCGGCGAGATCCTCTACTTCGCGGACTCGGTGGAGCGCCGCACCACCACGGTGACGGCGAAAAGCCGCATCACCGTGCTGCACATCAAGGCCGCGGCGCTGCGCGTCGCCACGCCGGCCTGCCAGGTCGGCTTCAACAAGGCCTTCATGCGCGTGCTGGTCGAGCGCCTCGCGCAGGCCAACCGCCAGCTCGCGCAGCGCTAGTCGGCCAGCACGATCCCGGTTTTCGCGATCACGTCGCCTAGGCGCTGGCGCTCGTTCGCCATGAAGGCCTGGAACTGCGCGGGCGTGTCGGAGGCCGGCACCGCGCCCATCGCGAGCACGCGCTCCTTCACGTCCGGCAGGCTCATCGCCTTGGCCGACTCGGTGCTCAAGCGATCCACGATCGCGGCTGGCGTGCCGGCCGGAACGGCGAGGCCCCAGGTCTGCGAGATCTCGTAGCCGGGCACCGTGTCGGCGATGGTCGGCAGGTCCGGCAGGCGCGGGTTGCGCTGGCTGCCGGTGGTGGCGAGGGCGCGCACGCGCCCCGCGTTCATGTGTCCCGCGGCCGAGATCGGCGAGGTGATGATGAGGTGCGGGTTGCCGGCGATCACGTCGAGCAGCCCGGGCGCCGCGCCCTTGTAGGGCACGTGGGTGAGCTTGATGCCGGCCAGCAGGTTGAGCATCTCGCCGGCGAGGTGCGCGGGCGAGCCGATGCCCGCCGAAGCGTAGTTGTAGACGCCGGGCTTCGCCTTCGCCAGCGCGACCAGCTCGGCCACCGAGTTCGCGGGCAGCGCGGCGTTGACCACCAGCACGTTCGACGCGGTGGCGATGCGCGTCACCGGCGCGAAGTCCTTCACCGGGTCGTACGGCAGGTTCTTCTTGAGGCTGGGAAGCAGGGCGTAGATCGAGGTGGTGGTGAGGAGCAGCGTGTAGCCGTCGGCCGGCGCCTTGGAGGCGATGTCGGCGCCCAGCACCCCGGCGGCGCCCGGGCGGTTGTCGACGATCATCTGCTGGCCGAGGCTTTCCGAGAGCTTCTGCGCGACGATGCGGCCGAGCTGGTCGGGCGCGCCGCCCGCCGCGTCGGCGACGATCAGGCGCATCGGTTTTGCCGGGTACCCCTGTGCTCCCACCAGGGTACTCACCGCGAGCATCGCGAGTAGCAGTAGCTGCTTCATCGTTTCCTCCTCAGTTGATATCGGGCGCCTGGCCGGGCGCCGGCGTGTAATTCAGATCGCCGCGCGCGAGCGCGGCTTCGCGGCCGCCGGCGCGCCGCAGGAGCTCGGCCTGGCGGCGCTTGGCGCGCGCGTCGACTTCCTCCGGGTCGCAGAAACGCCGCAGCTCGGCTTCCAGGCTTTCCAGCGTCGAGCGGCAAGCCGGGTCCTGCGCCCGGTCGACGAGCTCTTCCGGATCGCGCTCGAGGTCGAAGAGCTGCGGGCGATAGCCGACGCAGTGCACGTACTTCCACTGCCGCTTGCGCAGCAGGGTGATGCCGCCGGTCGAGCCGATGGCGTGATATTCGCTGAGCACGGCGTGGTCGGCGTGCCGCTTCTCGAGGAGCTCCAGGGGTGAAACGCCGAGATAGCCATCGCGCGGCGCCGGCACGCCGGCGCTTTCCAGGAAGAAGGGGAAGAGATCCACGTGGCTCGCCGGCGTGTTGCAGTGCGCGCCGGCGGGAATGCCGGGTCCGGCGAGGATCAGCGGCACGCCGGCCGACTCCTCGTACATCGTCGACTTGCCCCACAGGCCGCGCGCGCCGAGGTTGTCGCCGTGGTCGCTGGTATAGACGACGCGGGTGTCGCCCTCGAGGCCGGCTTCGGCCAGCGCGCGCAGCACCTTGCCGACGTTGTCGTCCATGAAGGACACAAGCCCCAGATAGCCTGCGATGGCGCGCCGCACCTTGGCGTGGTCGCCGCCGAAGCCGAGGTCGTAGGCCACGCATTCGTCGTAGTCGCGCAGGTACGGATGGCGCGGCCGCTCCACGTACAGCTTGGGCAGCGGGATGCGCTCGTGCGGATAGCGCTCGTAGAACTCCGGCGGCGCGATGAGCGGGAAATGCGGGCAGACGAACGAGACGAACAGCGCCCAGGGCCGGCTGCGATGGCGCGGCGCTTCCTCGCGCAGCCAGGCCTGCGCGCGCGCCGCGATGTCGCGGTCGTAGCGCGTGTAGGGAGACTCGCCGGGGCCGGCGGTCTTGGCCAGCTTGTCGTAGCCGTTGCGGCGCGGGATGTCGTTGCGCACCAGGCCCTTCACGTCGCCCACGCCGTCCACCACGTGCATGGGCAGCAGCTCCTCGGAAAAGCCGTGGTCGTCGCCCGGCAGCCCGCGGAAATGCAGCTTGCCGATCGACACCACGCGATGCCCGCGCGCGCGCAGCAGGTGGTGCCAGCTCGGCACCGCCCCGTCGTAGGCGTCGGCGTTGTCCCAGTAGCCGATCTGGTGCGCGTACTTGCCGGTGGCGAAGCCGGCGCGCGCCGGGACACAGATCGGCGAGGTGGTGTACGCGGCGGTGAAGCGCGTGCCGCGCGCCGCGAGCCGGTCCAGGTTCGGCGTCTGGGCGAGCGGATGGCCGGCCGCGCCCATCGCCTGCGGGTTGTGCTCGTCGGACATGAGGACCAGCAGGTTGCTTGGGGTGAGCGCCACGGCGCTGCGAGAGTAGTTGTCATGACACCAATCTGTCAACGACTACAATCTTTCCATGGACAAGACCGACGACCCGCGGCTGCTGCGCGGCCTGCTGTCGCATCGCGTGCTGGTTCTCTCCAACACGCTCGCCTTGGCAGCTTCGCGCTACTACCCGCGGCGCTTCGGAATTCGTCTCGCCGAGTGGCGCGTGATCGACGCTCTGCACGCGGGCCGCGGCATCAGCGCCAACCAGGTCAGCCAGTGGCTTTGCACCGACAAGGCCTGGGTGGGACGCTCGGTCGAGCGCCTGATCAGCGCGGGCTACGTGCGGCGCAAGCCGGATCCGGGGCATGGCCGGCGGCTGCTCCTCAGCCTGACCGCCAAGGGCGAGCGGTGCTATGCCGCGATCTCCCTCGCGGCACGGCGGCGCCACGACAACGTGCTCGCCGTGCTTTCGGCGGCGGAACGCGACGTGCTGGAGCGCACGCTCGGCAAGCTGCAGGCGCGCGCGGCCGCGATGCTCGCCCGGCGCGATCTCGGCTTCGGCGGCCCCTTACAATCGCTGGATGAGTAATGTCGGAATGAGACCCGGCGACGAGCTCGCCGGCAAAGTCGCGCTCGTCACCGGCGGCGCGCGCAACATCGGCCGCGCCATTTGCCGTTCGCTCGCCGCGGGCGGCGCTTCGGTGATGGTGAACGCGAACACGTCGAAGGCCATGGCCGAGGAGACGGTGAAGATGATCGGCAAGTCCGCGGATCTGTTCCTCGCGGACGTGACGGACCCGGGCCAGGTGAAGAAGCTGGTCGATGCGACCGTAAAGCGCTTCGGGCGTCTGGATTTCCTGGTCAACAACGCCGCCGTCCGTTACGAAAATGATTTCTCTTCGATTTCCTACGAGGAATGGCGCAAGGTATTCGCCATCATTCTCGATGGGGCATTTCTCTGCACTCAGGCGTGCATCCCCCATATGGTCAACGGTGGGACCGTGATCAACATCGGGGGGCTAACCGGTCATCGCGGAGCGACTGGCCGAGCGCACGTAATCGCTGCGAAGTCCGGGTTGGCGGGCTTCACCAAGGCACTGGCTCTCGATCTCGCTCCGAAGAAGATCACGGTGAATTGCGTCGTGCCCGGCACGATCGAGAGTCAGCGCGGCCTGCCCGGTGTCCCCGAGCGGCCGGCACACCGTGCAGCGCCGCCGCCGGTCGGCCGGCGCGGTGAGCCCGAGGAGATCGCCGCGATGGTGCGCATGCTGTGCGGGCCCGATGCGCGCTACGTCACCGGCCAGGCAATCCACGTCAACGGCGGCGGGTACATGCCGTGATCGAGGTTCTGGCCCGGCATATCGCTCAACGGCGAGCGCTACCCGGGGCGGTAGTCGAAAAAACCAAGCACCATGTCCTCGACACGATTGCCGCGATGGTGTCGGGG
>DASVFV010000110.1:0-10101 GCA_036379875.1 Burkholderiales bacterium
GCGAGCTGCCAGCCCTTCAGCTCGTCCTCGCCCTGCTCGGCGTAGGTGCCGGTGCGCGGCACCGCGACGCCGATGTACACCTCCTTGCCCTTCACGCCCTCGGGCCAGGTGCCGATCGCCGGGGGGTTCTCGGCGAGCGCCAGGCGGACGTAGGCGGGCAGCGCAAGGCCGCCGGCCACGCCGAGGCCGGCGCGCAGCAGCACGCGGCGGCCGGACGAATGCGGATTACGGTACGTCATGACTCCTCCTCGTGGGGTATATCGCTAGACGATACTATCGCCTAGCGATATTAATCCGCAAGGCGCGGCCTGTGCTAACTTCGCCCGCGGTGGAGCTGAAGAAGGCCGAGCGCAGATTCAAGCTGGCGACCGAGGACTATGCGCGGCTCGCCGCGTTCCGCTACGCGCTGCGCAAGTTCCTGCGCTTCAGCGAGCTGGCCGCCGCCGAGTCGGGAATCACCGGACAGCACTACCAGGCGATGCTGATCCTGCGCGCCTGCCCCGAGGACCGGCGCACCACCATTGCCGACCTGGCGCAGCAATTGCTGATCAAGCACAACAGCGCGGTCGAGCTGGTCGACCGGCTGGTGCAGCAGGACCTCGTGATGCGCGAAGCTTCCAGCGCCGACCGGCGCAAGGTGGAGCTGCGCCTGAGCGCGCGCGGCCGCCAGGTGCTGGCGAAGCTCGCGGCGGTGCACCGCCGCGAGCTGCAGCGCATCGGGCCGCTCCTCGAACGCTTCTTCGGCGAGCTGTCGCGGCCCGAGCGCGCCCGCAAGTAAGCGGCTAGCGCGCCGCGGCGGGGAAGGCCGGCAGCTTGCCGATGTCGCGCGGGTCGTGCTGGATGATCACCGTGGCCTTCAGGTTCTTCTCGATCTCCTTGATGCGCTCGATCGAGGCCAGGGTCTGCGCGCGGTCGTAGTTGAAGCCCGGCACGCCGTTCGATGCGTAGTTCTCGCGGAAGTGCACGGCGTCGCCGACCAGGACGACCGGGCCCTTCTCCCTGAGGCGCACCAGCAGCATGCTGTGTCCCGGCGTGTGCCCCGGCGAACGCAGCACCATGACCGTGCCGTCGCCGAACACGTCCTTGTCGCCGCTCAGCGGCTCGACCTTGCGCTTTTCCGAGATCCACACCTTGAAGCCGGTCAGGTTCGCGCCGGCCATCGGCGGGTTGGCGGTCACGCCGTCCCAGTCGCCCTTGCCGATCAGCAGCGTGGCGTTCGAGAACGGCAGCAGCTGGCCGGTGTGGTCGGCGTGGAAGTGGCTGATGCCGACGTACTTCACCTGCTCCGCGTTGACGTTGATCTGCTTCAGCAGCTCGGTGATCGGCGGGTTCTTCGCATTGGGCACCGAGCCCGGCTGGTAGCCCGTGTCCCACACCATGACATCGCTGCCGTGCTTGATCACGTAGCAGCTGAACGTGAAGGGCTTGGTCGGCTCGTTGTAGGCGAACGTGTCGCTGAAGCGCCGCGGGTCGTTCGGGCCGGTGCCGCAGTCGAGCCGCGTGAGCGTGACTTCGGGACCTGACGGCGCCGCGGGCTGGGCCGGGGCCTGCCCCGGCATCTGCGCGCACGCTTGCAGGACAACGAGAGCGGTGGCGCCGAGCGCCACCTTGAAATTCGACATTGGTCCTCCTCCTTGGATTGAGAGCCGCGGATGGTACCGCAGCCCTGTCAGGAGGTTAACGCTGGCCGTGCCGAATTAATCCGCCCTAGCCTCCCAGCGCCCGGAACAGGTCCGCCACCGCGGCGCGGTGCGCGCGCAGCGCCTCGATGCGCGCGATCTGCGCGGCAAGCAGGCCGCGCTCGGCGTCGAGGACGTCGAGCTGGCTCGCCACGCCGTTCTGGTAGCGCAGCCGCGCGAGGCGCAGCGTCTCGGCGAGCGCATTGGCGCGCGCCGATTCGGCGTCGTAGCTTTCGCGCGCGCGCGACTGCGCGATGAGCGCGGTGCGCACCTCGCCGAACGCGGCGCGGATGGCCTGGCGGTACTGCTCGACCGCGGCGCGCTCGCGCGCCTCGGCCTGCTCGGTGCGCGCCCTGAGCCGCCCGCCGCTGAAGATCGGCTGCGTGATCGCGCCGGCCACCTGCCAGGTCGCGGCCGCGCCGCCCGCGAACAGGTTGGACAGCGCCTGGCTCTCGCTGCCGAGGAACGCGGTGAGCGAGATCGAGGGGAACATCTCGGCGCGCGCCACGCCGATGCGCGCGTTGGCGGCGTAGAGCACGCGCTCGGCCTCGACGATGTCGGGCCGGTGCAGCAGCAGCTCGGAGGGCAGCCCGGACGGGATGGCCGGCGGGCCGGGCATCTCGTCGGCGGCCTGCTTCACCTTCACCGTGCCTTCGAACACCTCGCGCGGGCTGCGGCCGAGCAGCACCGAGAGCGCGACCTCCTCGCGCTCGCGCTCGCGCTCGAGCGGCGGAAGCTGCGCGCGCACCACCGCGGCCTCGGCCTCGAGCTGGCGCAGCTCGAATTGCGAGATCACGCCGCCCTGCAGGCGCTTCCTCTGCAGCGCGAGCGCTTCCTCGCGCAGGGATACCGTCTTTCGCGTCAGCAGCACCTGCTCGTCCAGCGAGCGCAGCGAGAAGTACGACTTGGCGACCTGCGCGGCGAGCGCGAGGCGCACCGCCTCGCGCGAGGCCTCGCTCGCCTCGAGCTCGGCACGCGCCGCGTTCGCGTTGGAGCGCAGCCGCCCGAACAGGTCGAGCTCGTAGGACACGTTCAGCGTGGCGCGGTGGTTGTTGTACTCGCGCGGGATGCCCGGGAACGAGGTGGCGGTGCGCGTCGAGATGCGCTGGCGGCTCGCGCCCGCCACCGCGTCGACGCGCGGCCAGAAGAACGAGTTCGCCTCGCCGAGCACCGCGCGCGCCTCGTCGACGCGCGCCGCGGCGATCAGCAGGTCGCCGTTGCCGGCGAGCGCCTCGTCGACCACCTTGTCGAGGCTCTCGTCCTCGTAGATGCGCCACCAGCGGCCGTCCTCGGCGAAGCGCGGCGCGGTCTGCTTCCATTGCTCCGGCAGGTCGAGCGCGGGCTTTTCGTACTTCGGCTCCAGGCTGCAGCCGGCCAGCAGGAGGAGCAGAGCGAGGCGGGCCCTCATTCGTCGCCTCCGTGCGGGGCGACGCGCGGATGGTGGACCCCGGTATGCGTGACGTTGCGCGCGTGCGCGGCCTCGTCCTTGATCTCCTGGCTCGAGCGCTTCTCGGTCAGGTGCCGGTCGGTGAGCAGCTTGAAGAAGGTCGGCACGAAGAAGATCGCGAGGAAGGTGGCGGCCAGCATGCCGCCCATCACCCCGGTGCCGGCCGAGACGCGCGCCCCGGCGCCGGCGCCGTGCGAGATGGCGAGCGGCAGCACGCCGAGGATGAAGGCGAGAGAGGTCATGAGGATGGGCCGGAAGCGCAGGCGCGCCGCCTCGACCGCCGCGGCCGACGCCGAGAGGCCTTCCTCGTATTTCAGCACGGCGAACTCGACGATCAGGATCGCGTTCTTCGCCGCCAGGCCGAGCAGGGTCACCAGGCCGATCTGGAAGTACACGTCGTTGGTCAGGCCTCTCAGGTAGACCGCCATCAGGGCGCCGAACGTGCCGAACGGCAGCGCGAGCATCACCGAGAGCGGCAGCGACCATTTCTCGTACTGCGCGGCGAGGATCAGGAAGGCCATCAGCGCGCCGAGCGCGAGCACCAGGATGGAGGTGCCGCCCGAGCGCTTCTCCTGGAACGACGCGCCGCTCCAGTCCAGGCTGAAGTCGGCCGGCAGCACCTCTTTCGCGATGCGCTCGACCTCGGCGATCGCGTCGCCCGAGCTCACGCCCGGCCGCCCGGCGCCCAGCACCTGCACCGCCGGGTAGTTGTTGAAGCGCGTCATGGTGCCGGGGCCGCTGGTGTACTCGATGCGCGCGAGCGAGCTCACCGGGATCATCGAGCCCGCATTCGGCCCCTGCGTGCTCCTCACGTACACCTGGCCGACGTCGTCGGGGCTGCCGCGCTGCCCGGGCTCCGCCGACATCAGCACCTGCCAGGTGCGGCCGTACTTGTTGAAGTCGTTCACGTAGTAGCTGCCGAGCGTGGCGGCGAGCGTGCTGAAGATGTCGTCGACCGGCACGCCGAGCGACTTGGCCTTCTCGCGGTCCACATCGACGTAGAGCTGCGGCACGTTGGCGCGCCAGAAGGTGTTGGCCATCGCGATCTTGGGGCTCGAGCTGGCCGCGCCGATGAACTTCTGCGTCACCTCCCACAGGCGCTTCGAGCCGCCCTCGCCGCGGTTCTGGATGTAGAACTCGAAGCCGCCCGCGGTGCCGAGGCCGAAGATGGCGGGCGGCGGGAACGCGATCGCGAGGCCCTCCTTGATGTGCGCGGTCTTCATGTAGAACTCGCCCACCAGCGCCTGCACCGGCACCGGGCGCTGGTCCCAGTGCGTCTGGGTGACGAAGATGGTCGCCGCGTTCTCGCGGAACACGAAGCCGCCGGCGAAATCGAAGCCGGTGAACGACATGACGTGCTCGTTGAAGGGATTGGAGCGGATCGCCGCGCTCACCTCCTCGACCATCTTCTCGGTGCGCGCGAGCGAGGCGCCGTCGGGCAGGATCACCGGCGAGAAGTACCAGCCCTGGTCCTCGTCGGGCACCAGCGAGCCCGGCGTGATGCGCCACAGGAACGCGGTCATCGCCACCATGCCGGCGAACAGCAGCATCGCGATGCCGCCGCGCCGGATCATCCACGCCACGCCCGATTCGTAGCGGTCGGTGAGGCGCGCGAAGCCGCGGTTGAACCAGCCGAACCAGGTGTCCGCGTGCTTGTGCTCCCTCCTCAGCACCAGCGAGCACAGCGCCGGGGTGAGCGTGAGCGCCACGAAGCCCGAGATCACCACGGCGATCGAGATCGTGACCGCGAACTGGCGGTACAGCTCGCCGGTCAGGCCACCGAGGAACGCGATCGGGATGAACACCGCGCACAGCACGAGCACGATGGCGATGATGGGGCTCGTCACCTCGCGCATCGCCTTCACCGCCGCATCGCGCGGCGACAGGTCCTCCTCGGCCATGATGCGCTCGACGTTCTCCAGCACCACGATCGCGTCGTCGACCACGATGCCGATCGCGAGCACCATGCCGAACAGGGTGAGCGTGTTGATGGAGTAGCCGAGCAGGAGCAGCCCGGCCATGGTGCCGATCAAGGAGACCGGCACCGCGGCGAACGGGATCAGCGTGGCGCGCCAGTTCTGCAGGAAGAGATACACCACCAGGAACACGAGCAGCATCGCCTCGCCGAGCGTCTTCACCACCTCGCGGATCGACACCTCGACGAACATCGTGGTGTCGAACGGGATCGCGTAGCTCAGGCCATCCGGGAAGCGCTGCGAGAGCTCCTGCAGGCGCGTGCGCACCGCCTCGCCGACCTCGAGCTGGTTGGCGCCGGGCTGCAGGAACACGCCCATCAGCGTGGCCGGGCGGCCGTTGTACTTGCCGAGGAAGCTGTAGTCCTTGGCGGCCAGCTCGACGCGCGCCACGTCCTTCAGGCGCAGCAGCGAGCCGTCGCCGTTGGCGCGCAGGATGATGTTCTCGAACTCGCTCACTTCCGACAGCCGCCCCTTGGTGGTGACGCTGTAGGTGAGCTCCTGCTTGCCGGCGGTGGGCGTCTCGCCCACCTTGCCGGCGGCGAACTGCGCGTTCTGCTCGTTGACCGCGCGGATCACGTCGCCGGGCGAGAGCTTGAGCGTGGCGAGGCGGTCCGGCCGCAGCCAGATGCGCATCGCGTAGTCCTTGGCGCCGAAGATCTGCACCAGCGTGGTGCCGGGCACGCGCTTGATCTCGTCCAGCACGTTGAGCGTCACGTAGTTCGAGATGAACACGTCGTCGTAGCGGCCTTCCGGCGAGTAGTACGCGATCACCTGCAGGAACGCGGAAGAGCCCTTCTCCACCGTGATGCCCTGGCGACGCACCTCGGCCGGCAGGCGCGGCTCGACCTGCTTGGCGCGGTTGTTGACGTTGAGCGTCGCCTTGTCGATGTCGGTGCCGATCTCGAACGTGACCTGGATCTGCACCATGCCGTTCGCCGAGGAGGTCGAGTTCATGTACATCATGTTCTCGACGCCGTTGATCGCGTTCTCGAGCGGCGCGGCGACGGTGGACTCGAGCACCGGCGCCGAGGCGCCGGGATAGATCGCGGTCACCGTGACGACCGGCGGCGCAATCTCCGGGTATTGGGAAATCGGCAGGACGCGCATCGCCGCGAGGCCGGCGAGCACGATGAAGATCGAGAGGACGGCGGCGAAGATCGGCCGGTCGATGAAGAAGCGGGAGAACATCGGCTACTTCTTCGCCTGGTTTTCGGCGGGTGGCTGCGCCGGAGGCTTTTCGGCAATCCGCACAGGGGCGCCGGGGCCGATCTTCATCACGCCGTCGACGATCACGCGCTCGCCGCCCTTCAGGCCCGAGCTGATCACCCAGCGGTCGCCGGACCACTGGCCGGCTTCCACCGGGCGCGGCTCGGCTTGGCTTTTCTCATTGACGACATAAACAAACTTGCCCTGCGGTCCCTCCAAAACGGCTCTCTGGGGAACGGTCACGGCGTTCGGAATCGACGCGCCTTTCAGCACCACGCGCACGAACTGCCCGGGACGCAGCGCGCCGTCGGGGTTCGGCACCTCGGCGCGCGCCTCGCGCGTGCCGGTCTGCGTCGAGACGCGCACGTCGGCGAAGTCGAGCTTGCCGTGGTGCTTGTAGACGCTGCCGTCGGACAAGCGCAGCTCCACCTCGAAGTTCTTCGGCAGCTTGAGGCTGCCGGACTGCGCTTCCTTCTGGATGCGCGCCTGGTCGTTGTCCGGGATGCCGAAGTTGACCCACATCGGGTCGGTCTGCACCACGCTGGTGAGGAGCACGTTCGGCCCGGAGACCAGCGTGCCCTCGGAGGGCAGCGCGCGCGTGGTGATGCCCGCCACCGGCGCCTCCACCCGGGTGTATTCGAAATTGAGCTTCGCCTCGGTGAGACGCGCCTGCGCCGCCTTCACGTCGGCCGCGCCGATCTCCTCGGCCGACACCGCGTCGTCGTGCTCCTTCTGGCTCACCGCCTTCTCGGCGTAGAGCGGCCTGAGGCGCGCGGCGTTGCGCCTCGCCTGCTCGTAGCGCGCCTGCGCCGCCACCACGTCGGCCTGCGCGCGCGCGAGCGCGGCCTGGAACGGCGCGGGATCGATGGTGAAGAGCGACTGGCCCTTCTTCACGCGCTCGCCTTCCTTGAAGTTGCGGCTGAGCAGGATGCCGGTCACGCGCGCGCGCACCTCCACCTCGCGCGAGCCGATCGTCTGGCCGACGTATTCCCAGCTCACCGGCAACGCTTCGGTGGCCGCAGTGATGACCGTGACCTCGGGCGCCGGCATGCCGCCGCCCATCGGGCCGCCGTGACCCTTGCCGCCTTTTTCGCTGCCATTGGAGGGACTGCACGCCGCGAGCACGAGCGCGACGGACGCCGGAATCAGATGTTTGAGGCTCATGGCTGCCTTCACGAGAGGGGCGACGATTCTAACGCCGGCAAACATACCGGCGGTGGACGCCGCACCGTTACGCCTGTAACGCCGGCGCGGTCGTTTGATACAGAGTCTCCCCCCTCAACAGAGGAGAAGAGCATGCGATTCCTATCGATGATCCGCGTCGACGAGACCACCGGCCAGCGCCCCAGCGAGCGGCTGATGCGCGAGATGGGCCAGCTGATCGAGGAAATGACGCGCCAGGGCGTGCTCGTCAGCACCGCCGGGCTGCGCCCCAGCGCGGAAGGCGCGCGCATCCGCCTGCGCGGCGGCGAGCTGTCGGCCGTGGACGGCCCGTTCACCGAGAGCAAGGAAGTGATCGGCGGCTTTGCCATCCTGGAGGCCGGCTCCCGGCAGGAGGCGCTCGAGCTGGTCAAGCGCTTCCTGAGCATCCACGGCGACGAGTGGGACATCGAGTGCGAGCTGCGCCAGCTCGACGGGCCCGAATTCGGCGCGGCACAATCCGCGTAATGCGCTTCGACCAGCGGATCGTGATGGTCACCGGTGCGGCCGGCAATCTCGGCCGTGCGGTGGCGGCGGCATTCGAGGCGCTCGGCGCGACCGTGGTGCGCCTCGGCCGGAAGGACCCGATCGAGCATGCGCTCGAGCGGCACGGGCGCGTCGACGTGCTGTGCAACATCGCCGGGGCGTTCCGCATGGGCAAGCCGCTGCACGAGACCACCGACGCGGACTGGGACTTCCTGTTCGACGCGAACGCAAAGACGGTGCTCAACACGTGCCGCGCGGTCGTGCCCTCGATGATCGCGAACGGCGGCGGCAAGATCGTGAACGTCGGCGCCTACGCCGCGCTCAAGGGTGCGGCGCAGATGGGCGCCTACGTGGCATCGAAGAGCGCGGTGATCCGCATCACCGAGACCATGGCCGCCGAGCTGCGCGACAAGAACATCAACGTGAACTGCGTGCTGCCCTCGATCATCGATACGCCGGAGAACCGCGCCGCGATGCCGAAGGCCGACCCGGGCCGTTGGGTGTCGACGCAGGATCTCGCCGCCGTGATCGTGTTCCTCGCTTCGGATGCGGCGCGCGCCATCCACGGCGCGGCCATCCCCGTCACCGGGCTGGCCTGATTTTCAGCTGTAACAAAGACCGGCCGGGGGCGAAACGCTCGCGCCACGGCCGCCCGGCATCCTGGCGGCATGGTGCGCGCGGCAATCCTCGTCGTCATGCTGTGGTCCTCCGGCTTCGCCGCCGCGGCCGACGCGCAATGGGTCGCAATCGCCGGCCATGGCCTCGAAGCGTCGGATACCGATATCGCGCGGCTGGGCTACCGGCTGCCGCTGCGCGCAACCGGCAAGTGGTGGATGCCGACGCACGCGCAGCTCGCCGGCAGCGTGTGGCGCGTGCCGGATCTCGCCGGCACGACGCGGCGCTTCGACCTGAGCGCGAGCGCGATCTGGCGCGCCGCGCAGCGCTGGGGTTATGCGGAAGCCGGCTTCGGGCCTTACCTGCTGTCGAAGACCATCAACAACGCGGACACGCGCATGCCCTCGTCGCTCGAGTTCGGCACCCACCTCGGCCTCGGATTCGACCTGGGCACGCACTCCTCGCTCGGCATCGCCGTGCAGCACCTCTCGAACGGCGGCATCAAGCAGCCGAACGGCGGCATCAACCTGCTGCTCATGCAGTACACCTACGCCGCGCGTTAAGGCCGACGCGACTCGCGGTTCCAGTACATCGGCTTGCGGCCGTCGAGATTGTCGTGCACTACCTTGCCGTTCACGACCGTGAGCACCGAGTAGATGTCCTTGATCTGCTCGTCGCCGATCTTCCTGGCATCGAAGTAGTCACCTGACAGCACGATCAGATCGGCGAGGCTGCCTTCCTCGATGGTGCCGATCCGGCCGTCGGCGTTAAGGAACCAGTCGTTCGCCGCCGTGTAGAGGCGCAGCGCCTCCTTGCGTGACACCGTCTGCCCGGCGTTGATCAGGTCGCCGCGCGCGTTCCTGCCGGTGACGGCGTAGTAGATGCCGAGCCACGGGTTCATCGGCGAGATCTGCATGCCGTCCGACGAAAGTCCCGCACGGATGCCGCTGTCGACGATCATGCGAAACGGCGGGCCGTTGCCGGCGGCGGTGCCGGAAATGTAGCGCCAGCCGCCCACCAGGCTGATGCCGCCGCCCAGGCCCTTCAGGCGGTTCAGGTACTCGGTGTCGATGAAAGGCACGTGCGCGAGCACCCAGCGCAGGTTGGTGATGCCGTCGGGCAGGCCGAGCGAGGTGTCCGCCACGATCTCGTTGTGCACCGCCTGCCAGCCGTCGATGATGATTTTCCAGTCCGGCACGCCGCCCACCGGGAAGCCGAGCGAATGGTTCTCGTTGCGCCAGCGCGCCATCGCGACCAGCTTGGTGCCGTTGCGCCAAAACTGGCTGCCCGGGACGAACGGGCTGCCGGCGGTGAACTCGCCGATGCCCACGACGCGCACCATGTCGTCGCCGAAGTCGTTCCACGCGTTGAGCAGCCGCGCGTTCAGCTCGGGCGTGTCGGTCTTCTCCTCCATGTGCAGGAAGTTGATCCAGATGCGGTTGGACACCGCGCCCTCGCGATGCAGGGCGCGCAGCGCGTCGTGCGCGCGGTA
>DASVFV010000111.1:0-17082 GCA_036379875.1 Burkholderiales bacterium
GCCGGGCGAGAGCTGGTCGCGCACGCCGTCGAGCTCGACCACGTTCGCCTCGACGTGGGTCATGCGCGCGAGCTGCGCCTCGGTCGGGATGGCGCGCAGCTGCGCCGCCGCGGCGGTGGCGAAGGCAAGCGCGAGGAAGGCGAGCAATCTCACGGTCGGGAAGGGAAATGGTGGCGAATCAGGGACTCGAACCCCGGACACACGGATTATGATTCCGCTGCTCTAACCAGCTGAGCTAATTCGCCACGGATGGAGCCGCGATTATAAACCCGGAGCGCCATGATCTCGCCGTGGTCGGCGGGGGTCCGGTCGGCGCGTGCCTGGCGCGCGCGGCGCGCGGGATGTCGGTGGCGCTCCTCGCGCGCGAGCGGCCGGCGCCCCCGCCTGAAGCGTTCGATACCCGTATCTACGCCATTACCCCGGGCAACGCCGCGTTCCTGCGGAAGATCGATGCATGGCCGGAGCGCGCCACGCCGGTGCATGCCATGCGCATCCACGGTGACGACGCCTCGCTGCTCGAGTTCGATGCCTATTCGGCCGGGGTGCCTCAGCTCGCGTGGATCGTGGAAGACGCGCGCCTGCAGGCCGCGTTGTGGCGCGATCTCGATGTCATCGCGCCCGGCGAATGCCGCGAGCTGCGCATCGAGCAGGACTGGGTGACGCTGACGCTGCATGAGCGAAGCATCCAGGCCCGGCTGGTCGTCGGCGCCGACGGCGCGAGCTCGCTGGTGCGCAAGCGCGCGGGCATCGCCGTGCGCGAGCGCGACTACGGGCAGCACGCGGTGGTGGCGAACTTCCGCTGCGCCAGGCCGCACGGGAACGTGGCCTACCAGTGGTTCCAGTGCGGCGCGGTGCTCGCGCTGCTTCCGCTCGCCGGCGACCATGTCTCGATGGTCTGGTCGCGCAGCACGCCGCTCGACGATGTCGCCGCCGAAGTGGAGAAGGCGTCGGGCGGCGTCCTCGGCGCGCTCGAGCTGCTCGGCCCGCCGCGCAGCTTTCCGTTGCACAGGCTCGCCGCCGAGCGCCTGGTCGCGCCGCGCGTGGCGCTCGCCGGAGACGCCGGGCACGTGATCCATCCGCTCGCCGGGCAGGGCCTCAACCTCGGATTGCAGGACGCGCGCACCCTCGCCGAGGTGCTCACCTCGCGCGAGCCGCGCCGGGACCCCGGCGAGCTTGGCCTGCTGCGCCGTTATGAGCGCGCCCGCGCAGAGCCTATACTCGCGATGGATACCATGGTGGACTCGCTCTTCAGGCTGTTCGGCGCCGAAAACGCGCTCGCCGCGCGGCTGCGCAATTCCGGGCTGAACCTCGCCGACCGCCTGCCGGTCATAAAGAACATGCTGATGCGACAGGCGATGCAATGATCCGGCTCTTCCTCATCGGGCTCCTGTGTGCAGCGTCCGTTGCGCACGCCAACGAAGCGGCGATTCGCAAGGCGCTCGGGCCCAAGCTCGGCGGCGCGAAGATCGAAGGCGTGCAGCCCGGGCCCATGCCCGGCCTGTGGGAAGTGCGCATCCGCGGCCGCAGCGGCGTGCAGGTGCTCTATACCGACGCCGCCGGCGCCTACCTCATCGACGGCCACCTCTACGACCTGAAGAACGACCGCAACCTCACCGAGGAGCGGCTGCGCGTGCTGAACGCGGTCAAATTCGAGTCGCTGCCCCTCGAGCAGGCGGTGAAGGTGCAGCGCGGCGACGGCCGGCGCGTGATCGCGATGTTCTCCGACCCGTACTGCCCCTACTGCCAGCGCTTCGAGAAGACGCTGCAGCAGATCAACGACATCACCGTCTACGTCTTCATGTACCCGGTGATCCGGCCGCAGAATGCCAGCCATTCGAAGGCGGTGTGGTGCTCGCCCGACCGGCAGAAGGCGTGGCTCGACCTCGCGCTCGAGCACAAGCCGCCGAGCGTCGCGCCGAGCTGCGAGAACCCGGTGGACAAGAACCTCGAGCTCGGCCAGTCGCTCGGCGTGAACGGCACCCCGACCATCATTTTCGCCAACGGCGAGCGCTCGAGCGGCGCGATGGCCGCGCCCGACTTCGTGGCGATGCTGGAAAAGGCCGGGAAAGAAGCGAAGAAGCGCTAGAAAGTCGAGATCCGCCGCAAGTAGTCGTTCCCGCGAAGGCGGGAACCCCGTTTCTAGTCGCCGCGCGGCGGCGGTTCGCCGATCGGCCAGAGCAGCCACATGCGCGCCTGCTGGCGCATGCGCCCGGCGAGCGCGCCGGCCTCCGGTCCGGTGCCCCAGAAAAAATCTCCGCGCACCACGCCCCGGATCGCGCCGCCGGTATCGTGCGCGGCCATCAGGCGCTCGAGCGGCTCTTCGGACAGCGGCATCGTGGTCGCCAGGTACACCGGCGCGCCGAGCGGCACGAAGCGCCGGTCCACGGCGAGGCTGCGCTCCGCGTGCAGCGGGATGTTGAGCGCGCCGATCGGCCCGTCGGCGGGCGGCAGCTCGCGGAAGAACACGTAGCTCGGGTTCTGCGCGAGCGCCTCCTGAAGCTTTTGCGGGTTCGCCGCGGCCCATGCCTTGATGCCCTGCATCGAGGCCTGCTCGAGCAGCATCTCGCCGCGCTCGACGAGGTAGCGGCCGAGCGAGCGGTACGGGTGGCCGTTCTGGTCCGCGTAGCCCACGCGGATCCGCTCGCCGGTCTCCAGGCGCACCTGCCCCGAGCCCTGGATCTGCAGGAAGAAGAGCTCCACCGGGTCCGCGCTCCACGCGATGATCGGCGCCGGCAGCGCGTCGCCGCGCGCGTCGATCTCCGAGCGCGAGTAATAGGGCACCAGGCGGCGTCCTTCCACGCGTCCGCGCAGGCGCATCTGCTTGGTCTCCGGCAGGTCGACCACGATCAGGTCCTGCGGCACGCCGTAGATCGGAAAGCGGAACTGCGCGCCCGGTACGCGGCTGCCGTCGATGATCGGCTCGTAGTAGCCGGTGACGAGGCCGGTATTGCCGGTCTCGCTCGACACCAGCGCGTAGGGTACGAACTCGGTCTCGAAGAACCTGCGCGCCGCCGGCTCGTCGCCGGGCGGCAGGGTCTTCGCGATGTCGCACACGCGCCTGAAGCGCGCGCAGCCGGCGAGGAACGCGCGCAGGCTCGGTTCGAGCTGCGCGCGCTCCCAGCCCGGCAGGTCGGCGAAGCCTCGCGCCTCGTAGCGCGCCGTCTCAGGCTGCGGTTGCGGCTTGGCCGGCGGCGGGCAGACCGGGCACGGCGCGCAGCCGGCCACGATTAGAATCAGCGCCATCCAGCGTATGTGGGTCATCTATCTCGAGATCGTCGTCGCGCTCGCCATCGCGGCGCTGATCGTCTGGTTCACCTGGCCGAAAAAGCCCTAGTGCAGGACGCGCGGAACGGAGAGCGTGAACGCCGGGATCGGCGCCTCGAAGCGCGTGCCGTCGGAGGCCACCATCTGGTAGCTGCCGCGCATCGTGCCGACCGGCGTGGCGATCGACGCGCCGCTCGTGTACTCGAAGCGCTCGCCCGGCTGCAGCAGCGGCTGCGCGCCGATTACGCCCAGGCCGCGCACTTCCTGCACCAGGCCCTGCGCGTCGGTGATGATCCAGTGCCGGCTGATGAGCTGCGCGGGGAGCGTGCCGCGGTTGAGGATGGTGATGGTGTACGCGAAGACGTAGCGCCCGGCGCTCTCATCGGACTGCTCGGCGAGGTACTGCGTCGCCGCGCTCACTTCGATGTCGTAAGACTTCTCCTGCGCCACGACGGCATTGTAAACTCCGCGCGCCCATGACGTTCCGCATCGCGCCGAGCATCCTGTCCGCCGACTTCTCGCGCCTCGGCGAGGAGGTGCGCGCGGTGGAGCGCGCCGGCGCGGATCTGATCCACTTCGACGTGATGGACAACCACTACGTGCCGAACCTGACGGTCGGCCCGCTGGTGTGCGCGGCGCTCAAGCCGCACGTCGGCGTGCCGCTCGACGTGCACCTGATGGTGAAGCCGGTCGACGCGCTCATCCCGGCGTTCGCCAGGGCCGGCGCCGGCATCATCAGCTTCCACCCGGAAGCGAGCGAGCACGTCGACCGCACTATCGCGCTCATCAAGGAGCAGGGCTGCAAGGCCGGCCTGGTGCTCAATCCCGCCACGCCGGTTTCGTGGCTCGACCATACGCTGGAGAAGCTCGACCTGGTGCTGCTCATGTCCGTGAACCCGGGCTTCGGCGGCCAGCAATTCATTGCCTCGGTGCTGCCCAAGATCGCCGAAGTCCGAAAACGCATTCGCGCGTCGGGAAAAGACATCTGGCTGGAGGTCGACGGCGGGATCAAGGGCGACAATATCGCCGCGGTGGCGCGCGCCGGCGCCGACACCTTCGTCGCCGGCTCGGCGATCTTCGGCTCCAAGGATTACGCCGGCACCATCCGGGAGATGCGGGCGAAGCTTGCGGCGTGACTGAAGTCGAATTCCAGCAGCTCGCAGCGCAGGGTTATACGCGCATCCCGGTGGTCGCCGAGGTGCGCGCCGATCTTTTCACGCCGCTCGCGGTGTACCTGAAGCTCGCGAACGCGCCGCATTCCTACCTGCTCGAATCCGTGGTCGGCGGCGAGCGCTTCGGGCGCTACTCGTTCATCGGCCTCGCCTGCGCCGAGAGGATCGAAGCGCACGGCCGCTCGGTGCGCAGGCTGCTGCGCGACGCGCGCGGCGCCGATGTTTGCCTGGAAAGCGCGAACGCGGATCCGTTCGAGTACGCGCGCGGCTGGCTCGCGCGCCACCGCGTCGCGCCGGTTCCGGCCGCGCTGCGCTTCGGCGGCGGCCTCGCGGGCTACTTCGGCTATGAGGCGGTGCGCCACGTCGAGCCGAGGGCGCTCAAGGCGGAGAAGCCCGACCCGCTGGGCACGCCCGACATGCTGCTGCTGGTCTCGGACGAGCTCGCGGTGATGGACAACGTGCTCGGCAAGCTCTACCTCGTCGTGTACGCCGACCCCGCGCAACGCAACGCCCTGGCGAGTGCGAAAACCCGCCTCGAGCATTTGCGCTCGCGGCTGGCCGGCGCGCTGCCCGAGGAGCGATTTTTCGAAGAACAGAGAAAGCCGCAAGCCGCGCTGGAATGCTCCTTCACCGAAGCGCAGTTCCTCGAAGCGGTGCGGCGCGCCAAGGAATACATCTTCGCCGGCGACGTGATGCAGGTGCAGATCTCGCAGCGCACCTCGCGCGCGCTCGGCGCGACGCCGCTCGAGCTCTATCGCGCGCTGCGCAGCGTGAACCCGTCGCCGTACATGTACTACTTCGATTTCGGCGACCACCACGTGGTGGGCGCGTCGCCCGAGATCCTGGTGCGCCTTGCCGGCGATACGGTGACGCTGCGCCCGATCGCCGGCACGCGCCCGCGCGGCGCGACAGCCGAGGCCGACGCCGCGGCGGCGCAGGAGCTGCTCGCCGATCCGAAGGAGCGCGCCGAGCACGTGATGCTGATCGACCTCGGGCGCAACGACGTCGGGCGCGTCGCCGCGACCGGCAGCGTGAAGGTCACCGAGCGCATGGTGATCGAGCGCTACTCGCACGTCATGCACATCGTGTCCAACGTGGAGGGGCGCCTCAAGCCCGGCCTTGGCGCGCTCGATGTGCTCAAGGCGAGCTTTCCCGCCGGCACGGTGACCGGCGCGCCCAAGGTGCGCGCCATGCAGATCATCGACGAGCTCGAGCCGGTGAAGCGCGGCGTGTACAGCGGCGCGGTCGGCTACCTCGGCTTCAACGGCGACATGGACGTGGCGATCGCGATCCGCACCGCGGTGCTGAAGGGCGGGCGGCTGCACGTGCAGGCCGCCGCCGGCGTGGTGGCGGACTCCGATCCGCGCTCCGAGTGGCTCGAGACCCAGCACAAGGCGCGCGCCCTGCTGCGCGCCGCCGAGATCGCCGACTCGGCTAGCTGACCCAGAACTGGTACATGCGCGAGAAGGTGTCGGGGAATTCTTCCTCGAAGCGCGCCCAGCTCTTCAGGTCTCGTTCATTGGAAAAGCGGCTGCGATAGCGCTGCAAGCTCGCCCCGCTGTCGGCGAACTCGAAGCCGGCGAACTCCAGGCCCAACGCCGCCAGCATGGATTCCACCTGCCATAGCGTGAAGCGGTGCTCCTGGACGTGGAACAGCAGGTCCCGGCAGCCGCTCATGCTGTAGAAGTCCTCGTTGCGCGCGAGCTGCTCGAGCTGCGGGTCCTTGCGGATTTCGGCGCGCGCGGCGCGGATACCCGCCGCGTCGGGCTTGAAGCCGCGCGCCGCGATCAGCTCGCGCGCGCGCACCACCGCGCGGCGGCCGAGCTCGCTATAGAGGCCGATGCGCATCCGCGCGCCGGGCTTGCGCAGCGCCGCCAGGATGCGCCAGCCGGCGAGCGGGTCCTCGAGGTGGTGCAGCACGCCCGAGCACTCCATCAGGTCGAAGCGCTCCTGCAGCGCGCCGAGCGCGAGGATGTCGGCGTGCCGGTATTCGATGTTGGCGATGCCGAGCTCGCGCGTCTTGCGCGCCGCGTAGCCGAGGCTCGCCAGGCTGAGATCGACCGCAAGCACTTTGCTTTCCGGGTAGCGCTGCGCCGTCAAGATGGCCTGCTGCCCGGTGCCGCATCCGGCGACCAGAATGCTCAGCCTCTCGCGCGCTTGGGGCGCAACAGTCGGCAGCCGCACCCAGCGCGGGTAAGGATTCGCCTCGTACTGGGCGCGCACCGCCGCCGAGACCGCGCCCGTGACCCCGCCGATCGATGGAATCTGCGCGGCGAGGCGCCGCTCCTCGGCCGGCTCGAAGATCTGCCGGCGCGCAAGCGAGGCGCAACAAGGCGCATCGGACACCTTCAGGCGCTCGAGCAGGGCGCGCTCCTCCGCGGTCTCTTCGAACACGTACTCGGCGTTGAAGCACTGATGCGCGATAGCCACCATTACCGGCAGCGGCAGCGGCTCGTCCAGCATGCGGCGGCGCGTGTCGGTGATCACGCGCTCGAGCGCCGCATCGCGGATCACCACGTCCTCGAGCAGGCGCAGCAGCAGCGGCTCCGCGAGCGGCCCTTGCGGATGGGACAACGCGAGCGTGCTGATCGGCCGCACCAGGTCGCCGGGGTCGACGGCCGGATGCTCGAGCGCGCGCTCGAGCAGCCCGCGCAGCGGCGTGGCCGGGTGGCGCAGGTTGAAGTAGCGGATCAGGTCGGAGAACTGCGCCCACAGCGCCGCGACCTCGGGCGCGATGCGCAGCGCGAGCACCAGGCTCTCGAGCGCCGCGCCGTGCTCGCCTTGCGCGAGCTGGCGCGCGGCGAGCTCGCTGTGCGCGCGTGCCGTCTGGTGGTCGCCCATGGCCGCAGTATCTGGGCTAGAATCCTCCGCGTGAAGTCCCTGACCGCTGCCCCATACCTCTCCTGGCCCTGGCGCTCGCGCGCCTAGAGCCTCTCTCGCAGTCTCCCGCGGTACCCGACAGTAGAATCCATCGCATGGCGGCGTCATGCTGTTGATGATCGACAACTACGATTCGTTCACCTTCAACCTGGTGCAGTACTTGGGCGAGCTCGGCGCCGAGGTGAAAGTGGTACGCAACGACGAGCTCGACGTGGCCGAGGTGGAGCGGCTCGCGCCCTCGCACATCGTGCTCTCGCCGGGGCCTTGCACGCCAAACGAAGCGGGCATCACGCTGCAGACCATCGAGCGCCTGGCCGGGCGCATTCCGATCCTCGGCGTGTGCCTCGGCCACCAGGCGATCGGACAGGCGTTCGGCGGCAAGGTGGTGCGCGCGAAGCAGGTCATGCACGGCAAGGTTTCCCATATTCGTCACGACGGGCGCGGCGTGTTTGCGAACGTCGAGAACAACTTCGTGGCGACGCGGTATCACTCGCTGGTCGTGGAGCAGGACTCCCTGCCGGCCTGCCTGGAAGTGAGCGCGCGGTCCGAAGACGGGGAGATCATGGGCCTGCGCCACAAGGAATGGCCGGTCGAAGGGGTGCAATTCCATCCGGAAGCGCTGCTCACGGAGCATGGACACGCGATGCTGAAGAATTTCTTGAGAAGAAACGCTACGGGGGAACATTCATGAAGCAGATCACCATCGCCGAGGCGATCCAGCGCACCGTCGAGCACCGCGAGGTGTTCCACGACGAGATGCTGCACGTGATGCGCCAGATCATGCGCGGCGAGCTGAGCCCGGCGCAGATCGCCGGCTTCGTCATCGGCCTGCGCGTGAAGAAGGAGACGATCGGCGAGATCGCCGCCGCCGCGCAGGTGATGCGCGAGCTCGCCACGCCGGTCGAGATCAAGGACGACCGGCATCTGGTCGACACCTGCGGCACCGGCGGCGACAGCGCGCACACCTTCAACGTCTCGACCTGCGCCGCATTCGTGGCCGCGGCGGCGGGCGCGAAGGTGGCGAAGCACATGGGCCGCTCGGTGTCCTCCTCCTCGGGCAGCGCCGAGGTGCTGGAAGCGCTCGGCGCGCACATCGCGCTCTCGCCGGCGGAGACCGGGCAGGCGATCGAGAAGCTCGGCCTGGGCTTCATGTTCGCGCCCGCGCACCACGCGGCGATGAAGCACGCCGCGCCGGTGCGCAAGGACCTCGGCGTGCGCACCATCTTCAACATCCTCGGCCCGCTCACCAACCCGGCGGGCGCCAAGAACCAGGTGATGGGCGTGTTCCACCCCGACCTGGTCGGCATCCAGGTGCGCGTGCTGCAGCGCCTGGGCTCCAAGCACGTGATGGTGGTGTACGGCCTCGACGGCCTGGACGAGATCTCGATCTCCGGCCCGACCCTGATCGGCGAGCTCGCGCACGGCGAGATCAACGAGTACCAGTTCCATCCGTCCGACGTCGGCATGGAGCTCTACGACCGGCGCGCCATCGAGGTGCACACGGTGGCCGAATCCAAGGCAATGATCCAGGCCGTGCTGGAGAACCAGCCCGGGCCAGCGCACAACATCGTGGCGCTCAACGCCGGGGCGGCGATCTACGTTTCCGGCATCGCGAAAAGCCTGAAGTCGGGCGTCGAGCGCGCGATGCAGGCGATCAAGAGCGGCGCGGCGAAGCAGAAGCTCGAGGACCTGGTGGCCTTCACGCAGAAGCTGAAGAAGGCGTGAGCATCCTCGAGCGCATCGTCGCGGCGAAGCACGCGGAAATCGCGGCGGCGAAGCGACGATTGCCCAAGGTGGGATTGGATGGGGTCCCTGCGGTGCGGGACTTCGTCGGCGCGTTGCGCGCGAAACAGCCCGCCGTGATCGCCGAAGTGAAGCGCGCCAGCCCTTCCAAAGGCCTGCTGCGCGCCGATTTCCGCCCCGAGGAGATCGCCAGGAGCTACGAAAAGGCCGGCGCGGCCTGTCTGTCGGTGCTCACCGACCGCGAGTTCTTCCAGGGCGCGCCCGAGCACCTGACCCAGGCGCGGGCGGCCTGCCAGCTGCCCGCGCTGCGCAAGGATTTCCTCATCGACCCTTACCAGATCGACGAGGCGCGCGCGCTCGGCGCGGATTGCGTGCTGCTGATCGTCGCCTGCCTCCAAGACGCCGAGATGCGCGAGCTCGAGGCGCGCGCGCTCGGCCTCGGCATGGCCGTGCTGGTCGAGGTGCACGACGCGGCGGAGCTGGAGCGTGCGCTCGCGCTCAAGACGCCCCTCGTCGGCATCAATAACCGCAACCTGCGCACCTTCGAGACGCGCCTCGAGACCACGCTCGACCTGCTGCCGCGCGTGCCCGAAGATCGCATCGTGGTCACCGAAAGCGGCATCCTCGCGCCCGCCGACGTGGCGCGCATGCGCGCCGCCGGCGTGAACACATTTCTCGTCGGCGAGGCGTTGATGCGCGCCAAGGATCCCGGCGCGGCACTGAGAGCCCTGCTCGCCTAGCTGCTGCATCGCAGCAACGCTGTTGGCGTTTCGCAACAGCGCCTTTGTCCACACCTCCGCCGCGCGTTCTATTCCTTGTAGGGCCGAAGCGGCATTCGGCACACTCGTGAGGACTTCTCAAAGGAGGGGTTGGCGGGGGGCCAGGTGGCGCTGCGCCGGATTAATCCAAAGGAGAGGAGTAACTCGAAATGCAGAAGAAACTGTTAGCGCTTTCAGTGGCAGGGGCGTTGGCCGCGCCCGCCGCCGCGCTCGCGCAGGTGGAGGTGTACGGCACCATCCACATGTCGGTCAACAAGATGAAGTACGACGCGGGAACGGACACCACCGGCGCAGGCGGCCCAGCCTCGGTGTCGAAATGGGACGTCGCCTCGCACGCCTCCAACATCGGCGTGCGCGCGCGGGAAAGCCTCGGCGGCGGGTTGAGCGCATGGGCGCAGGTGGAAACCAACGCCTCGATGGAGCGTTCGAACAACGTGGCGCATACGTCGAACTTCGCGTCGCGCAACTCGGCGGTCGGCATGCAGGGCGGCTTCGGCAACGTGTTCGTCGGCCAGTGGACCACCCCGTGGGCGGACCTGGACGCGCTGTGGGGCATTGGCACGGTCGCGACCTATGGCCCGATCACCTCGATCATCGGCCGTCGTGAAACCACCGGCTCGGCTCCCAATCCGAACTGCGCCAACGGCGGCAGCGGCCTGGGTGGCGCGGCCCCGGTGTGCGACTCGGTCGAAGCCGGCGGCGGTGTCGGCCATCCGTTCTGGAAGCGGATCTCGAATTCCGTCCACTACCAGTCGCCGGTGTTCGGCGGCGCGCAGGTCAAAGTCGCCTACCAGACCAACCAGGACAAGGCGACCTCCGGCGTAGTGACGAATGCCGATCCGTCGATGTGGTCCGCTTCGGTGACCTGGTCCGGAATGGGCGGTCGCGCGCGCGTGGGTGCGGCGTTCGATTCCCACAAGGACTTCACCACGATCGGCAAGTCGGACGACGGCTTCCGCGTGACCGGTGGCTGGAACTTCGGCTTCGTCGACATCGGCCTTGCGTACGAGACGATGACGTACAAGACCGACGCCGGGGATTGCGAAGCCAAGCAGTACGGTATCCAGGCCGCAGTTCCGGTCGGCCAAGGCGCGATTCGCGCCGCCTACTCGATGGCCAAGGACATCAAGGGCACATACAGCGGTGCCGGCTCTTGCGGCGCGGCCGCGACGGCCTTCCTGGACAGCGGCGACAACGGTGCCAAGCAGATGAACATCGGCTACGACTACCGCTTCTCCAAGCGCACTACGGTGGGCGTCGGCTATGCGGCGATCGACAACGACGCCGCGGCGCGGTTCACCTGGAGCGGCTTGTCCAGCGCGCAGGATGGCGTGTCCATCACGCCGCCGGCAGGCTCGGACGTCAGCATCTTCTTCGTCAGCATGATCCATCGCTTCTAAGAAGAGCTTTCGCAGCAATCAAACGGGCGCCTTCGGGCGCCCGTTTTTTTTGCGGTAGCATCAGGCGGGTGCAGTTCGTGGGCGACTTTTCCATCGACGGGGCGATTTGCGACCGGCTGATCGAGCTGCACCGCGCCTGCGACCGCAAGGGCCTGGTCAAGCGCGGCCGCATGGGCAAGGGCGGCAGCCTGGTGGTCGACCCGGAGAAGAAGGACTCGTTCGACGTCACCATCGACCTCGTGCCGCCCGAGCTGCTCGAGGAGTACGGCATGAGCCGCTACTACGCGGAGCTGCAGCGCTGCCTCCAGCAGTACGTCGAGCAGCACCCGCTGCTCAAGCAGGTCGGGCTCTACCGCGTGACCGAATCGCCGGCCATCCAGCACTACCGGCCGGGGGGCGGCTTCAAGATGCCGCACTTCGAGCGCAGCGGCTTCGACACTACCACGCGCATGCTGGTGTGGATGACCTACCTGAACGACGTGAAGGACGGCGGCGGCACGCACTTCGTGTATCAAAAGCACACCTTCGAGGCGCGCAAGGGGCGTACGCTGATCTGGCCTTCGGATTTCACCCACACGCACGCCGGCGTCGTCTCGCCGACCGAGCACAAATACATCATCACGGGCTGGATGAACTATGTTCGCAATTGACCGGCTGATCGCGGAGTTCGACCGCGCGCTGCGCGCGGTGGCCGGCGTGGCGCACGCCGAGCGCCGCTCCCCCGCCGAGGGCCTCAAGGAAAGCGCGATCACGGAGGAGGAGCGCGCGCACGCCGCGGCGCTGATGCGCGTCAACCACGTCGGCGAGATCTGCGCGCAGGCGCTCTACCAGGGCCAGGCGCTCACCGCGCGCGACCCGGGCGCGCGCGCGAAGCTCGAGCAGGCCGCGCGCGAGGAAGAGGACCACCTGGTGTGGAGCGCCGAGCGCATCAAGGAGCTGGGCGGCCGGCCGAGCCTGCTCAATCCCGCGTGGTACGCGGGCGCGTTCGCGATGGGCGCGCTCGCCGGCGCGCTCGGCGACCGCTGGAACCTGGCGTTCCTGGCCGAGACCGAGCACCAGGTCGAGGAGCATCTCGGCAGCCACCTCGAGGCGCTGCCCGCGGAGGATAGGCGCACGCGCGCAGTGGTCGAGGCGATGCGCGCCGACGAGGCGCGCCACCGCGAGAGCGCGCTCGAGCTCGGAGCCGCCGAGCTGCCCGGGCCGGTGAAGCTCGCCATGCGCCTCGCCTCCAAGGTGATGACGACCGTCGCCTATCGCATCTAAGCATGCTGAACGTCTACATCGGGTACGACCCGAGGGAATCGGTCGCTTTTTACACGCTCGCGCATTCCATCCTGCGGCGCGCGTCGATCCCGGTGTCGATCGCGCCGCTCATGCAAAGCCAGCTGAAGGGCTTGTACCGCCGCAGCCGCGGGCCGACGGAGTCCACCGAGTTCAGCCTGACGCGCTTTCTCGTGCCGGCGCTCTCGGAATTCCGCGGCTGGTCGATTTTCATGGATTGCGACATGCTTTGCCGCGCCGACATCGCGGAGCTGGCGCGCGAGATCGAGCGCCAGCCGGACAAGGCGGTGCTGGTGTGCCAGCACGACTACGTGCCCAAGACGCAGCGCAAGTTCCTGGGCCACGTACAGACCAAGTACCCGCGCAAGAACTGGTCGAGCCTGATGCTGTTCAACAACGCGCGCTGCCGCTCGCTCAGCGCGGACTACGTGAACAGCGCCTCCGGGCTCGAGCTGCATCGCTTCGCCTGGATCGAGGGCGCGGCCATCGGCGCGCTGCCGCTCGAGTGGAACTGGCTGGTCGGCGAATACGACTACAACGCGGCGGCGAAGATCGTGCACTTCACCATCGGCGGGCCGTACTTCGAGGCGTACCGCGCCTGCGACTACGCCGCCGAGTGGTTCGCGGAGCTCGAGTCGATGCGGCAATGCGCATCGTCTGGGTGAGCTTTGCGCCGCTGCGCAAGACGCCGGCGGGCTTGACCTGCGACCTCGCTTCGGTGCGCTACCGCATCACGCTCCCCGCCGCCGCCGTGCCCGGCAGCAAGGTGACGCAGCTCGTCTCCGGCACGAGCCGGCGCACGTTGCTGGAGCGATTCGCCGGCGCCGACGTCGTGGTGTTCGGCAAGCTCTTCGACCCGGCGCTCTCCGAGCTGGCGCTCGAGCTGATCGCGGCGCTGCGCGGGCGCGGCGTGAAGGTGATCGTCGACTACAGCGACGATAACTTCGCCCATCCGGTCGTCGGGCCTGTGTACCGCGCGCTCGCCAACGCGGCCGACTCGCTGGTCGCGAGCACCAAGGGCCTGGCGGAAGTGCTGCGCGCCGAGACGGCGGTGCCGGTGCGCGTGGTCACCGATCCGGTGGAAGGCCGGCGCGGCGAGCCGCGCGCCGCGGCAGGACGGCCGGTGCGGCTGCTCTGGTTCGGCCACCCGACCAACCTGGACACTCTCAGGCTCGGCTTGCCGCAAATCAGGGTGCCTTTCGAGCTCACGCTCATCACCGCGCCCGGTTCGGGTGCCGAGGCTATGGGCCACCGCTTCCGCGCTTGGTCGGTTGAGGCGGTATTCGACGAGCTGCGCGAGTGCGACGCGGTCATCATTCCTTCCGATCCGCACAACCCGCGCAAGATCGTGAAGAGCCCGAACCGCTTCACCGAATCGCTCTGGGCCGGGCGGTTCGTGATCGCGCATCCACTGCCGTCCTACGAGCGGCTCGCCGCTTACGGCTGGGTGGGTGACGATCTCGGCGAGGGTCTGGCCTGGCTGCTCGAGAATCCCGAGGGCGCGGCAGCTTGCGTGCGCGCCGGCCAGCGGGTAGTCGAAGAGCATTTTTCGCCGCAAGCCGTCGGCCGGGCCTGGCAGGCCGCCATCGCGGCTCTCTGAATGGAAGGCGACGCGCAGGCGCTCAACGATCTTGCCTGGCGCGCTCTCGCGGGCGGAGATCCGGCCAAGGCACTCGGATACGCGCGCCGGGCGCACGAGCTCAGCCGTCGCAATCCGGACTATCTGAATACGCTGGGCGTGGCGCACGCCGAGAGCGGCGACCTCGCGCAGGCCGAGGCCGCGCTGCGCAGGGCGGTGAAGCTCAAGCCCGACCATGTCGACGCGGTCGTCAACCTCGGCAAGGTGCTCGAGAAGAACGAGGACCTGCCCGGCGCGCTCAAGTCCTACCGCCACGCGTACGCGCTCGCGCCGCGATTTCCGAAGCTCGCTGCGACGTTGGCGCGCGTGTACCGAGAATGCGGGCGTGCCGCCGATGCGCGCGCCTTGCTCACCGCCACGGACAGCGAAGACCTGCTCATCGCGGCGGCGAGCTGCGATTTCGAGCTCGACGGCGAGGCGGCCGCGATCGCCCGGCTGCGCGGCGCGCGGCCCGAATGGCGGGCGGCGCGCCAGGCGCTCGCGCATCTGCTGCTCTCCACGGGACATTGGCGCGAGGGCTGGCGCTTGTACCGGAACGCCAAGCCCAAGATCGGCGCGCATGTCCACCTGCGTGGCGAGCAGGGCATCGGCGACGTGCTGTTCTTCATGCGCTTCGTGCCCATGCTGCGCTCGCGCGGCGTGACGGTTTCGATCGCCTGCGAGAAGAAACTGCTTCCCATCCTCGAGGGCGCGCGCGAATACAGAGGCGAGGAAGCGATCCCCATCGGCGACCTGCCCCTGATCCTCGACACCGAGGAGACGCCGCCCGCCTGGCCGCTGGCGGTACCGGAAAAGGCTTCGCTCGAGCGCTTCGGCCCGCCGCCCTACCTCGGCGTGACCTGGCGCGCCGGTACCGACCTCGGGCGGCGCGCCGAATTCGGCAACGATCCGGGCGCGCTGATGAAGGCGATCGCGCCGGCGCTGCTCGGCCGGGCGCTGCGCGGCTGGCCCGGCACGCTCATCGTCCTGCAGCGCGGCGCGCGCGCCGGCGAGCTGGAAGATTTTCGTTCGAGCGGCGGCCAGGCTGTCACGGACCTTTCACCGCTCGGCGACGACCTGCCGGCGCTTCTCGCGGTGCTCGCGGCGCTCGACGAGTACGTCGGCGTGAGCAACGCCAACATGCATCTGCTCGCCGGCATCGGAAAAACCGCTAGGGTCCTCGTTCCATATCCGGGAGAATGGCGCTGGATGCGCCGCGCCGGGCCTTCGCCGTGGTTTCCGGGCTTCGAGCTGTATCGCCAGCCGCAGAGCCGCGACTGGAGCAGCGCGCTGCAGGAGCTTCGAGGGGATTTATTCAAGGGGAGAAACGTCAAGTGAAAGCCTTGTTCGCCGCGGCGCTCGCCGCATGGCTTCTGCTCGGGAGCGACGCCTACGCGCAGCTCCTCACCGAGAAGAAGTTCTTCACCCTGCCGCAATACACCACCGCCGCCGGCCAGACCATCAAGCAGGTGCGCGTGGGCTACGAGACCTACGGCAAGCTGAACGCGGCCGGCGACAACGCGGTGTTCGTGGCGCATTTCTTCTCCGGCACGTCGCACGCCGCCGGGCGCTACAAGGCCGACGAGAAGGCGGCCGGCTACTGGGACGCGATCATCGGGCCGGGCAAGGCGATCGATACCGACAAATACTTCGTGGTGAGCGCCGACACGCTCGTCAACCTGAACGTGAAGAGTCCCGCGGTCGGTACCGTCGGCCCGGCCACGGTGAATCCGGACACGGGCAAGCCGTACGGCTCGAGCTTTCCGGTGGTGTCGATGAAGGACTCGGTGCGGGTGCACAAGGCCTTGATCGATTCCCTGGGAGTGAAAAAACTGCAGGCAGTCGCTGGAGCTTCCGGGGGCTCGATCCAGGCCATGGAGTGGGCGGCGGAGTATCCGCAGCTCGTCGAGCGCGTGGTGCACGTGATCGGGCCGGGGCTCGACATCCATCCCTACGTGATCGGACTGCTCGACCTGTGGGCGATGCCGATCAAGATGGATCCGAACTGGAAAGGCGGCGACTACTTCGGCGGCGCCGAGCCGAACGAGGGCGTCGCGCAGGCGCTGAAGACCGTGACGGTCAGCTCGCTGCACTTCGGCTGGGCGGAGAAGGTGCACGGCTACAAGTGGGCCGCGGAAGGGAAGAACCCGCAGGACTCCATGAACAATTTATTTTCGATTGAAGATTCCTTGTACAAGACCGGCCAGGCGCGCGCCGGCGCCACCGACGCCGCGCACCTGGTCTGGATGGCGAAAGCGAACCAGCTCTACAACCTCGAGAAGGAGCAGTCGCGCATCCGCGCGAAGGTGCTGTTCCTTCCGGCGAAGACCGACATGATTTTCCCGCCCGAGCTGTCGCGTAGATGGGCCGAGCGCCTGAAGGCGCAAGGCAACCACGTCGAGCTCTACGAGATCGAGGGCACCAGCGGCCACCTCGACGGGCTGTTCTCGATCGGCAAGGTCGCCGATCGCATCCGCGACTTTATGGCGAAGTAGTTACTCTGCCCGCGGCTGCGGTTTCGGGCGGCGCCCGACGTTGATCGTCGCCTCGACGTCCTGGCCCTGGCGCTTCACCTTCACGGTGGCGCTCGAGCCCGGCGGCAGCGCCGCGATCACGTTGAGCATCGCGGTCGGGTCGGCCACCGGCTTGCCCTGAACTTCCACCAGCACGTCGCCCGGCTTGACGCCGGCCTTGTCGGCCGGGCCGCCGCGCAATACGCCGGCGATCAGCGCGCCGCGCGGGGCGCCGAGCTTGAACGACTCGGCGAGCGCGGGAGTGATCTCCTGCACCTCGACGCCGATCCAGCCGCGCGTCACGCTGCCCGACTTGACGATCTGCTCGAGCACCATCTTCGCGGTCGACACCGGGATGGCGAAGCCGATGCCCATCGAGCCGCCGGAGCGCGAGAAGATCGCGGTGTTGATGCCGACCAGGTTGCCGCCCGC
>DASVFV010000112.1:0-19967 GCA_036379875.1 Burkholderiales bacterium
GGGCGGCTGCCTGCTCTACGAGATCCACTACTACGAGACCAGCGGCAAGTCGCGGAAGTGAGGAGGCGTCCATGCTGAAGAGCGGAGCGGAGCACCTGAAGTCCCTGCGCGACGGGCGCGTCGTCTACGTCGGCGGCGAGCGGGTCGACGACGTCACGACGCACCCGGCTTTTCGCAACGGCGCCCGCTCGATGGCGGCGATCTACGACCTGAAGGCATCGAATCCCGAGTTCAGCTTCGAGGAGCCGGACGCGCGCGGCAAGAGCAAGCGCGAACGCTTCAGCGGGTATTTCCTGCGCGCAAAGACCAGGGAGGATCTTGCAAAGCGCACCAGGCTGCACCGTGCCATCGCCGACCTGAGCCACGGGCTGCTCGGGCGCTCGCCCGACCATGTCTCGAGCTTCGTCACCGGCATGGCGATGAATCCGGCGGTGTTCGGCAAGTACGCCGACAACCTCACGCGCTACTACGAGCATATGCGCAAGGAAGACGTCTACGCCGTCTACGCCGTGATCCCGCCGCAGGCGGCGCGCAACCCCGAGTTCTACGTCAAGCAGAACCTGCCGATCCCGACGCTGCGGGTGGTGCGCGAGGACGACGACGGCGTGGTGATCTCCGGCATGAAGATGCTCGCCACCGGCGCGGTGTTCGCCAACGAGATCTGGATCGGCAACCTGATCCCGCTCGCGCCCAACCAGTTGCCCGAGTCCATCACCTGCGCGATCCCGGTGAACGCGGCGGGCGTGACGCTGTGGTCGAGGAAGCCTTTCGAGCTGCACGCGCCGAACGAGTTCGACAACCCGCTCGCCTGGCGCTTCGATGAAACCGACTCGATGGTGATGTGCGAGAACGTCAAGGTGCCGTGGGAGCGCGTGTTCGTGCACATGGACGCGATTCTCGCGCGCGACGTCTACATCAAGACGCCGGGGCATTGCTACGGCAACCACCAGTCGAACGTGCGCTTCCATTCCAAGATGCAGCTGCTGGTCGGCCTGGCGAGCAAGATCGCGCAGGCTTCCGGCGCGCACGAGATTCCCGCGGTGCGCGAGGTGCTGGGACGCTTGTGCGCGCAGGAAGCGACGCTCGGCGGCATGATCGCCGGGCAGATCCAGGACGCCGAAGACTGGCCGGCGGGCTGGAAGACCTTCAACCGGCGCTACATGTACGCGGCGCTCAACTGGTGCACCGAGAGCCACTCGGCGATCATCGACGCGCTGCGCGAGCTGTGCGGTGGCGGCATTTTCCAGATGCCGGCCGACGTCACGGTGATGCACGACGCGAAGCTGCGCAAGATGTTCGAGACCTACTGGCAGACCCCGCAGCTCGCCGCGCTGGAGCGGATGAAGCTCTACAAGCTGGCCTGGGACCTGATCGGCTCCGAGTTCGCCGGCCGCCACCTGCAGTACGAGAAGTTCTACGCCGGCGCCTCGTTCATCGTGCGCAACCATTCCTTTCGCGAGGCGCCCTGGGACGGCTACCACAGGGTGGTGGATGATTTGATGCAAAGCTACGATATTCCAGCCGCCTCTAATACCTGACCGAATTCGGGGCCAGGGCCACGACTCGTTGATACGTACGTCAAAACGATTTGTGGCCCTGACCCCGAATTGCTTTAGTAGCGCACGAGCACCCGATACCGCAGCGTGGTGCCGCCTTCCGCCGGGACCCTGACTTTCCATTCGGCGGTGCCGGCGGCGACCTTCGTGTGCGGCTGCGACTGCTCGAGCATGGTCCAGTCGCCCGGCACCGGCTCGCGCACCACCACGGTCGCGGCCTCCTTCTTCGCATTGCGCAGCACGATCTCGTAGGCGCTCTCGAACACGTAGCTCGCCCGGTTGGTCGGCTCGCGGCGCTTGAAGTCGGTCTGCTTCTTGTCCGCGGTGACGTCGAAGGCTTCGCCGAGTTTCAGCCGCACCGTCTCGTTCTTCGGCGTGTGGTCGATGCGGTCTTCGCCGACGAATTGGGCGTTGCCGGCACTGTCCTTCTTGTAGACGCGCACCACGCCCTTCGGCATCGGCATGCCGAGCCGCGACGACTCGCGGTTCTCGAGCTGCACGAACACGCCGACCTTCAATTTCTGGCCGATGCCGCCCACGCTCGTGCGGTAGTAGTAGTCGCTGCCCTGGAGCACGAGCTCCTTGGTGACCGGCACGCCCTGCGCGGCGAGCAGCGCGACCTGCTTGGTCTGGTTGTCGGAAATGGTGGTCGGGCGCTGCAGCGTATAGAGGTGGTACTCGAACAGCGACTCCTGCGCCATGTCGTTGCGCGGCGCCTCGGCGGCGGCGGCGCGTTGCGCCAGCATGGCCTTCGCCACGCGCAGCTCGTCGGGCACGCGGTTCACGTCGCCCGCGACGAGCTGCAGCCTGGCGTTCGGGTAGGCCGTGCCGCTCTGGTTGGTGAGCGTCACCCAGCCGTTCAGGTCGAGCGCGGTGTCGGCGGCGTTCAGCTCCGCCACGTAGTCCGCTTTCCAGGACAGCCCGCCGGTCAGGTAGGAGAGCTCGACGGTCTGCGCGCCGCTGCGTGCCGCGTCGAGCTCGCTCACCAGCGTCGGGCGGTCGCGCAAGTTCGCCGGCACGCCGTCGTACACGATGCGCCCGGGCAGGCCGGTCTCGATGCGATCGCCGATGCGCAGCACCACGCCGGCGGTCGCGGCCAGCACGGTGGCGGTCTCGAACGATTCCTCTCCGGATTTTGGATTAATCCTGAAAACCCTGACCTGCCGGCCGACGTATTTCTCGAGCAGCTTGGCCGGGGTGAGCAGGTCGAAGTCGAAGTTCTGCTCGAGCAGCGAAAGCGAGCCGGGATGCGAAAGGCTGCGCAGCAGCGCGGTCTCCGGGCGCATCCGCGCGCTCACTTCCCGCAGCGCGAGCCGGTTGCGGCCGGCGTCGAAGCCGATGCGGCGCTGGTCTTTCACCAGCGCCAGGTTCTCGTTGTAGATCGTGACCGCGACGGACTGCTGGTCGGCGAGCGTGCTCGGTTTTTCCTGGACTGCCGCGTGTGCCAGCGGGCAAAGCGCCAGCGCGACGGCCGCCGTGACTTTTTTCAGCATGGGCATGGAGTTCTCCTTTGTCCCCCGTTAAACGGCGGGACGCGGAGAAAGGGTTAACGGCGCAGCACCAGCGCCAGCGCGGCGATCACGAGCGCCGCGCCGGCCAGCATGCCCGCCGTGACCGCCTCGTCCAGCAGCAGCCAGCCCCACAGCACGCCGAGCACCGGCACCGCGAGGCCGACGGTCAGCGTGCGCGACGGCCCGATGTCGCGCACCAGGGTGAAGAACGGCAGGTAGGCGAGGCCGCTGCACACCACGCCCACCGCGACCAGCGAAAGGGTGGCCTCGAGGTTCCACTGCTGCAGCGGAGGCGCCGTTGCCCACAGCGGCGCCATCAGGAGCGCCGCGAAGGCGATCGAGCCGGCGGCGAGGCCCATCGGCGGCAGGCGGCCCTGGCGCTGCTTGATCATCACGCCCGCCCAGCCCCAGAAGCCCGCGCCCGCGATGGCCACCAGGGTTCCGAGCAGAGTTTTCAGACCGAGCTCGACCGGGCCCAGGTTGACGATCAGCGCCACGCCGGCGATGCCGAGCGCGAAGCCGGCGATGCGCGCGAAGCCGAGGCGCTCCTTCAGCACCGGTACCGCGATCACCGCGGCCCACAGCGGCACCATGCCGTTGATGATCGCCAGGTAGCCCGCCGGGAGCACGCTCGCCGCCCAGGCGAAGCACACGAAGGGCGCCACGTTGTTCACCAGCGCGACCGCCAGGTGGTCTTTCCAGTGCTCGAGCGGCGCGATGCGCTGGCGCGCCACCCAGACCGCCCACGGCACGAGGAACAGCGCCGCGCACAGCGCGCGGCCTTCGGAAACGGCGGCGGTGCCGAAGAACGGCACCGCGACGCGCAGGAAGATGTACTGGAACGACCACATGGTGGCCAGCGCCAGCCACCGTGTGGCGTCATACGGTTGCAAGACGCTTCTACTACTGATACACGCGTTTCATCGTTTCGGCTGGGTAGCGCGTACCGGCACCCGCCCCGACGGGGGCCGCTTCGGAGATCTTCTTGACTTCTTCAGGGCTCAGGCGAATCTTCGCCGCCGCAAGATTCTCGTCGAAGCGCTCGCGCCGCTTGGTGCCGGGAATCGGCACGATGTCCTTGCCCTGGTGCAGGAGCCACGCGAGCACGAGCTGCGCCGGCGTGCATTTCTTTCCGGCCGCGATGGACTCGAGCTGCTTCACGATGGAAACGTTCTTCTCCAGCGCCTCGCCCTGGAAGCGCGGGTGCTGCAGCCGCCGGTCGCCTTCGGGCAGGTCGGCCTTGCCGTGCACCGTGCCGGTGAGCATGCTGCGGCCGAGCGGCGCATAGGCGACCAGGCTGATGCCCAGCTCCCGGGTGGCTTTCAACGTCTCCTCGCCTTCCTTGCGGTACAGCAGCGAGTACTCGTTCTGCACCGCCGCGATCGGGTGCACCTTGTGCGCGCGGCGGATGGTCTCGGGGCGCGCCTCCGACAGGCCGAGCGCGCGCACCTTGCCCTGCTCGACGAGGCGCTTCATCGCGCCGACCGTGTCCTCGATCGGCGTGTTGGTGTCGACGCGGTGCTGGTAGTAGAGGTCGATCACGTCGATGCCGAGGCGCTTGAGGCTCGCCTCGCACGCCTGGATCACGTACTCCGGGCGGCCGTCCACCGACTGCTTGCCGTCGGGCAGCTTCACCTGTCCGAACTTGGTGGCGACGATGACCTTGTCGCGCTTGCCCTTGAGCGCTTTGCCGAGCAGCGTCTCGTTGTGGCCCCAGCCGTACATGTCGGCCGAGTCGAGGAAGTTGATGCCCTGGTCGATCGCGTAGTGGATCAGGCGGATCGACTCGTCGTCGTTCGCGTTGCCGTACACGCCCGACATCGACATCAGGCCGAGGCCCAGGGCGGAGACTTGGAGGGGGGTTTTGCCGAGAGTTCGTTGCTCGATCATGCGGTTCCTCAGAAAAGGTCGAAGTATTCGCGCTGCTCCCAGTCGCTCACTTCCAGGTTGAAGCGGGCGATCTCGGCTTCCTTGATGCGGCAGTAGTAGTCGACGAACGCGGCGCCGAAGCCGTCGCGCAGCGTCTTGCTGGCGCGCAGGTGCTGGAGCGCCTCCTCCAGGGTGCGCGGCAGCAGGTCCGCCTTCGCCTCGTACGGCGTGTCGGCCGCGCGCGGCAGCGCCAGGCGCCGCTCCAGGCCGTCGAGACCGCACCAGATCTGGGAGGCGAAGTAGAGGTAGGGGTTCGCGGCCGGCTCGCCGATGCGGTTCTCGATGCGCGTGTCCGGGTCGCGCGGCGCGCCCACCACGCGCAGCAGCGCCCCGCGGTTCTCCTTGCCCCACACCACGCGGTCGGGCGCGAGCGAATAGGGGCGGAAGCGCTTGTAGCCGTTCAGGGTGGGCACGGCGAACGCGCTGGCGGCGCGCGCGTTGGCGAGCAGGCCCGCGAGGTATTGCCTGCCGGTTTCGGAGAGATCCTCGTTCTGTGAAACGAAGGCATTCAACCCGTTGCGACGCAGCGACTGGTGCAGATGCCAGCCGCTCGACATCACGTTCGGCAGCTTCGGCCGGCACATGAAGGTGGCGTGCAAGCCGTGGCGGCGCGCGATCTGCTTCACCGCGCTACGCAACAGGATCATGGCATCGGCGCCCGCCATGCCGCCCTGCGGCCCGAGCGTGAGCTCGACCTGGCTCGGGCCGAACTCGAGCTCGAAGGAGCGCAGCGGCAGCTCCAGTTGCTCCAGATCTTTTCTCAGAACTTGAATGAACGGGTCGACCTGGTCGTACTTGTGCTCGGTGAGCAGCTGGTAGCCGGTGGTGAGGAGCTCCACGTCGGGCGGATTGCCCGGCTGCCCCGCGTCGGCGGGCTGGAGGCGCGGATCGGTGATGCGGAAAAGGTGGAACTCGACTTCCAGCCCGGCCACGAACTCGTAGCCGAAGCGCTCCAGGCGCTCGAGCGCGTGGCGCAGCTGGCTGCGCGTGCTGAACGGGATCGGGCGGCCGTCCTGGAACTGCAGGTCGCAGAGGAACCAGCCGGTGTCCGGCGCCCACGGCAGCACCTTGAAGGTGCTCTGGTCCGGAACCATCAGGATGTCCGCCGCGCCCTGCATCTCGATGATGCCCACGCCGCCGCCCGGCGTGAACGCCGGGAACACGGTCTTGTGCGAGGTGTCCTTGAGGAGCAGCGTGCTCGTCATCGTCACGCCGCGCTCCATCGCCGCCTCGGCCGCCGAGGCGGTGAGCGTCTTGCCGCGCAGCACGCCGTGCTGGTCGGCGAACGAAAAACGGACCTGCTTCAGCCCCCGCGGGAAGTTCATGCCGCCCAGGCGGAGCGCTTGCGGCGCGTCTGGTCCGATTGCTTCCAGTACTCGTCGATCGACGCGGTCGGCCCGATGCCGTCGATGGCCGGGGGACCCGAGCCCTGGTCGGCGACCACGAACTCGCCGGCTTCATTCCTGCGGATCGCGTCCACCAGCAGCCGCCGGTAGAGCACGATGCCCTTGTCGGTGGTGCCGAGGTTCTCCTTCGTCCGGTCCGCGATCGGGCCTTGCGACTCGCAGGCGAACTGGTCGTGGATGTTGATATCGAAGCCCATGCCGGTGAAGGTCTTCGATTTCTGCTCGAGCGCGTCGAAGCCCCAGGCGTCGTGCCTTCCATGGATGGGCTTGTACTCCGGCGCCGGGTAGGTCCTGAGCCGCTGGCTGCGCATCGTGTCCTTGTCGACCGGCGCGCCGAAGCTGGTGAAGATCGAGTACCAGTAGCAGCCGGTGTCGTCGACCGGCACGTGGAACTGCGTGATCGTCATCTCCGCGTTCATCGGGATCACGAAAGCCTGCGGGAAGAGGATGTTGGTCACGCGGATGTGCGTCTGCGCCTCGCTGATGCGCCGCAGGGTATGCAGGCGCATGCCGTACTCGGTGCGCTCGACGCGGATCTCCGGGCGGTCGTACTCGCGCAGCACCTTGCTGATCGGCAGGTCGGAATCGGCCGGCACGCCGCGAAACTGCTTGCCGTAGCTCCCTGCGGTGTCCTCGTCCTCGAAATACTTGTGCAGCCATGACGCGTGCGCCGGGTCGATGCCAACCTCCAGCGCCTGCAGCCAGTTGCAGTCCCAGTAGCCCTTGAACGCGAAGGTGTAGGCGTCGGGCGCGACGAAGCAGTCGAAGTCGGGGAACGCGGGCGGCGCGCCTTCGCCGAGATAGCCGAACAGGATGCCGCTCTTCTCGAGCACCGGGTACGCGACGGTCTTGACGTGGTCGCACAGCCGGCTGCCCGCCGGCTCGGCCGGCGTCTCGACGCACTGGCCCTTGCCGTCGAACTTCCAGCCGTGGAACGAGCAGCGCAGGCCGTCGGGCTCGATGCGGCCGTACGCGAGGTCCGCGCCGCGATGGGGGCAATGGCGTTGTAGCAGCGAGTACTGATTCCCTGCTTTGTACAAAACCAGATCCTCGCCGAAGAGGCGAACCGCCTTCACCGGGCGCTCGCCCTTCATCTCGTCCACCAGCGCCACCGGCTGCCAGTAGCGGCGCAGCAGCTTGCCCGCCGGCGTGCCCGGCCCGATGCGCGTCATCAGCTCGTTCTGCTCGCGGCTAATCATGCGACTCGCGATAGAGCGACAGCGCCTTCATGGCCGGGATGTCGTTGAAGGAGAACAGCACGGCCTCGCCGTGGGCGCCATGGCGGTACCTCGTCCATGACGGCACGCAGAAGATGTCCTTCTCCTGCCAGTCGAAGCGCTGGCCGCCGACCTCGGACCAGCCGCGGCCGGCTGCCACCTGGAAGATCTGGCTGCCCGTGTGGCGGATCGGTTTCGTTTCCTTGACCAGGTCGAGCCGGGCGCCCATGGTGGGCATCACCGGGCCGCCGGTGAGCGGATTCTTGTATTCGAAAGTCTTCTCGCTCTTCAGAGCTTTGTAAGCGTCGTCCCACTTGTAGAGAAACACGGGCGAGTAGGGCTTGGACCAGCTCTCGCGCGAGAGCGGCGCCGGGGTCTGGTTGACGCGCGGGTGCACCTCGTAGAAGTTGGCGTCGAGCGAGTTCATGAGCGGGATGTCGAGCCCGTCCTGCCAGATGCACTGCGTGCCGCTCGCGTCGACGCCGTGCTCGTGCCAGGTGCCGTTCGGCGTCAGGACGAAATCGCGCGCGCCGAGCTCGAGGCGCTCGCCGTCCACGATGGTGTACGCGCCGCGGCCCTCCATGACGAAGCGCAAGGCGCTCGCCTGGTGGCGGTGCGCGGACGCGGCCTCGCCGGGGTTCATGATTTGCACGCCGGTGTAAAGCAGGCCCGAGGCCGCGCTCCATTCCTTGCGGCCCGGATTGACCAGCATTACCACGCGGCGCGCCGCCTTCTCGGCGGAAACGAGGCTCGCCGCTTCCCTGACGTATCTCTCAATCTTTCGCCACGACCACAGCATCGGAACGGACTTGGGTTTCGGATACCAGGGCTCGATATCGTTCGCCACGTTCCACAGCGCGCCCAGCTCCTCGCCTTCGAGCGCGCGGTAGTAAGCCTCGAGCGCGGGCGTATCCTCGACGTTGGCCCGGCCGACGACGTTTTCGCGCTTCATGGGATCGGCGGAGGAAGAGAAATCGCAACCGGGAAGGCGCTCGATGCCTGTTCGCCCGATGCATTGAAGTAGCGCAGCGAACCATCGTCCGCGACGATCCAGACTTCGCGGGCCCCTGCTTGCAGATACGCGCGGGTCTTCTCTTCGAGCTCTCCCGGCGGGTTCGATGGCGAGGCGATCTCCACGCAGATCTCCGGGGCGCGCATGTACGGTGTGATCTCTCCGAGGTCGGCCATGAACTCGCTCGATGCCCACGCGATATCCGCGACGCGGATGCCGATGCTGGTGAAGATCGAGCACTCCGAAATGACGATCCCGCCGCTGAGCTGGGTGCGAAGCTGGAAGGCCAGCTCGCCCTGCAGCCGGCCATGGCGGTTGCTGGCCGGACTCATTTCGATCTTGCCCGAAGCGTTCAGCTCGATCTTGTACGGGAGGTCCTCCAGCGAAGGATCGCGGCAAAGCTCGCCCCAGCGAGCGATCAAAAACTCCGGCGTGGCGAGGTTTCCCATGGCAAAAAGTCTACACCCCGAGGTATCGGTGCTGGACGTTCTTGTCGGCCGCCAGCTGCGCCGACGTACCGCTCCACACCACGCGGCCCTTCTCGAGCACGTAGTGGCGGTCCGCCACCTGGGTTAACGCCTTGACATCCTTGTCGATGACCAGGAGCGACAGCCCTTCGCCCTTCAGGCGCTCGATCGAGCGGTAGATGTCCGCGCGGATCAGCGGCGCGAGGCCCTCGGTCGCCTCGTCGAGGACGAGCAGGCGCGGGTTGGTCATCAGCGCGCGGCCGATGGCGAGCATCTGCTGCTCGCCGCCGGAGAGCTGGTTGCCGTAGTTGCCCTGCCGGTGCTTCAGGTTTTCGAACAGCTTGAAAACCGTGTCGAGCGTCCAGGGTCCCTTGCGCGCGGTGGCGAGGAGGTTCTCGCGCACCGTGAGGTTCGGGAACACCTGGCGTCCTTCGGGCACCAGCCCGAGCCCGGCCTGTGCGATGCGGTAGGACGGCAGCGCCTGCAGCTTCCTGCCTTCGAAAACGATGCTGCCGGCCTTCGGGCGCGTGATGCCCATGATCGAGCGCACCGTGGTGGTCTTGCCCATGCCGTTGCGGCCGAGCAGCGACACCACCTCGCCCTTGTCGATGCGCAGGTCGATGCCGAACAGGACCTGGCTGCGTCCGTAGGAGGTCTCGAGGCCGCGGATCTCGAGCATCAGTCCTCGCCCAGGTAGGCCTTGCGCACTTCTTCGTTGGTGCGGATCTCTTCCGGCGTGCCGGTCGCGATCAGGCGCCCGTACACCAGGACCGAGATGCGGTCGGCGAGGCGGAACACCGCGTCCATGTCGTGCTCGACCAGGATGATGGTCTTGGTCTGCTTCAGGCGCGAGAGCAGGGCGATCATGCGCTGCGACTCGTCCGGCCCCATGCCGGCCATCGGCTCGTCGAGCAGCAGCAGGCGCGGCGCGGTGGCGAGCGCCATCGCGACCTCGAGCTGGCGATGCTCGCCGTGCGACAGGTTGGCAGCGATGACTCCCTTCCGGGACGCAAGACCGACTTCGTCCAAAACCTTCTCGGCCGGCTCGCGCAGCCGGTAGTCGGCGCGCGCCGGGCGCCAGAAGCCGGTGCGCCCCGTTTGGGCCTGCACCGCGAGAGCCACGTTGTCCAATACGCTGAACTCGAGATACACGCTGGTGATCTGGAAGGAGCGCGCGAGGCCCATGCGCGCGCGCTTGGGCGCGGGCAGCGCGGTGATGTCGGTGCCGGCGAAGTGGACGCTGCCGGAGTCCGGCCGCAGGTTGCCGGCGAGCTGGCTGATGAAGGTGGTCTTGCCCGCGCCGTTCGGACCGATCACCGCGTGCGTCTCGCCCTCGCGCACCTCGAAGTCGATGCCGTCGGTCGCGCGCAGCGCGCCGAAATTCTTGACCAGGTTGCGGACCTCAAGCATCGGGCTTGTAGAAGATTCCCGCGAGGCCGCGGCGGAAGAAGATCACCGAGAGCACGAGCAGCGGCCCGAGCCATACCTGCCAGTGCTCGGTCCAGCCCTTCAGGACCTCCTCGACGAGCAGCAGCGCGAAGGTGCCGAGCACCGGCCCCGCGGTGCTCGCCATGCCGCCCAGGATCACCATGAACATGATGTCCCCCGACTGCTGCCAGCTCATCAGCCCCGGCACGATGTAGTTGGTGTGGTTCGCGTACAGCGCGCCGGCGAGGCCGCACATCGCGCCCGCGATCACGAAGGCGGCGAGGCGGTACGGGTACGGCGAGAAGCCGATCGCGCGCGTGCGCGCTTCGTTCGACTTCGAGGCGCGCAGCACCATGCCGAACCTGGAATTCACCAGTCGGAAGACCAGGAACACCGAGAGCATCATCAGCGCGAGCGTCAGGTAGTAGAACTCGAGCGGATCGCGCAGGTCGACCAGGCCGGCGAATTCGCTCTTCGAGCGCAGCCGCATGCCGTCGTCGCCGCCGAATTCCTCCAGCGAGATGCCCAGGTAATAGAGCATCTGCGTGAAGGCGAGCGTGATCATGATGAAGTAGATGCCGCTGGTGCGGATCGACACTGCGCCGATCGCGAGCGCCGCCAGCGCCGAGGCGCCGATCGCGAGCGCCCAGTGCAGCCACCCGCTGGTGATGCCGTAGAAGCCGAGGATGCCGACCGCGTAGGCGCCGATGCCGAGGTAGGCCGCGTGGCCGAACGACACCATGCCGCCGTAGCCGAGGATCAGGTTCAGGCTGACCGCGGCGATGGCGAGGATCATGATGCGGCGCACGAGGTCGATGTAGAACGGCTGGCCGAGCCAGCTCACGAAGGGCGGCAGCGCGACCAGCAGCGCCACCGCGATTGCCCACAGGATGAGCCGCGTCCTCATCCGCGCGCGGGGAAAAGTCCCGCCGGGCGCAGCGCCAGCACGACCGCCATCAGCAGGTAGATGAGCATGGAGGCGAGCGCCGGTCCGGCCGCTTCCGCGGCGGTCGGCGAGATCAGGCCGCCCAGCATCGGCTTGAGGAACGCCCGTCCCAGCGTGTCGACGACGCCGACGATCAGCGCGCCGACCAGCGCGCCGCGCACCGAGCCGATGCCGCCGATCACGATCACCACGAACACCTGGATCAGGATCAGCTCGCCCATGCCCGGCTGCACCGAGTAGATCGGGCCCGCCATCACGCCGGCCAGGCCTGCCAGCGCGGCGCCGAAGCCGAACACCACGGTGTAGAGCAGGCGAATGTTGACGCCGAGCGCGGACACCATGGTGCGGTTGGAGGCGCCGGCGCGGATCAGCATGCCGAGGCGCGTCCGGGTGACCACGTACCACAGGAGGATGGCGACGACCAGGCCGACGACGATGACGGCCAGCCGGTACACGGGGTAGCTCGAGCCGGAGAACAGCTCGACGTGCCCGCGCAGGTACTGCGGCAGCTGCGCGTAGAGCGAGGCGCGGCCCCACACGATCGCGACCAGCTCGTTGAAGACCAGGATCAGGCCGAAGGTGGCGAGCACCTGGTCGAGGTGGTCGCGATCGTAGAGCGCGCGCAGCGCGATCACCTCGATCAGCATGCCGATCACCAGCGTGCCGGCCAGCCCGAGCGCCACGCCGGCGAGGTACGAGCCGGTCCACTGCGTGGCGGCGAGCGTGAGGTACGCGCCGACCATGTAGAGCGAGCCGTGCGCGAGGTTCACCAGGTTCATGATGCCGAGCACCAGCGTGAGGCCGGCCGCCATCAGGAACAGCGTGAGCCCCAGCTGCACGCCGTTCAGGAGCTGCTCGAAGATCAGGATCCAGGGCATGAAAATGGAAAAGGGCGCCTGCGCGCCCTTTTCAGGAAGTGGTGGTTACAACCCCATCATTTCATCTTGCAGTCTTGGTAGTACGAGTCCTTGTGCTTCTCGAAGATGGTCTTCTGGATGCGCATCTCGATGTCGCCGCTCGGCAGCTTCACGGTGTCCAGCAGGTAGAAGTTCTGGATCGGATGGTGGTTGACGTTGAACTGGAACGGCCCGCGGATCGAGTTGTAGTTCGCCTTCTGCATGGCGCGCGCCAGGGCTTTCGCGTCCTTCAGGTTGCCCTTGGTGGCCTTGACCGCCGAGTCGATCAGCATGATGCCGTCGTAGCTCTGCGCGCCGTAGAACACCGGCAGCTTGCCGTACTTCTTCTTGTAGTCCGCGACGTACTTCTGGCTCGCCGCGTTCTTCAGGTCGGGGCTCCAGAAGCGCGCTTCCTTGATGCCGACCGCCGCTTCCTTCACCGCCGGGATCGAGATCTCGTCCACCGTGTACACGGTGTAGAGCGGCAGCTTGTCGCGCAGCCCGGCCTGGTCGTACTGGCGCAGGAACTGGATGCCCATGCCGCCCGGATAGAACGCGAATACCGCCTTCGGGTTCTTCGAGCGCAGCTGCGTGATCTCGGCCTGGTAGTCCTGCTGGCCGAGCTTGGTGTAGACCTCGTCGACGATGCGGCCCTTGTAGTAGCGCTTCAGGCCCGACACCATGTCCTTGCCGGCCTGGTAGTTCGGCGCCATCACGTAGATGTCGTTCACGCCCGAGTCCTGCAGGTACTTGCCCATCGCCTCCGGCGTCTGATCGTTGTTCCAGGAGGTGGAGAAGTAGAGCTCGTTGCACTGGGCGCCGGCCAGCGGGCTCGCGCCGGCATTGGTGCCGACCATGATCTTGCCCGCGCCGTTCACCACCGGCTGCACCGCGAGCATCACGTTCGACCAGATGATGCCGGCCACGATGTCGACGTTGTGCTTCTTGAGCATCTCCTCGGCGACCTGCACGCCCACGTCGGGCTTGGTCTGGTCGTCGCCGTAGATCACTTCCGCCTCGAGCCCGCCGACCTTGCGCCCGAGGTGGTCGAGCGCGAGCTCGACCGAGTCCTTCATGTAGCCGCCGATCACGCCCTGCGGCCCGCTCATGGTGGTGATGAAGCCGATCTTGATCTTCTGCTGCGCGATCGCCGGCGTAGCGAACGCCAAGGCCGCAGCGACGGCCGCAAGAATGGATTTACGCACGACGTTCCTCCTCAGGAAAGCGAAAGGATAACATTCGCCGCCGTGACCCCCAAGGGCAGCCTGCTGCATTATCTCGCCGAGCACGCGGCCCGCCATCCCGAGCGGGTGGCGATCCGTTTCCGCGAGCGCAGCTTTACCTACCGCGAGGTGGACGAGGCAGCGGCGCGCTGCCGGGGTGCGCTGGCGGCGCAGGGCATCCGGGCCGGCGAGCGCGTGGCGCTGCTGATGAGCGATTCGCCCGAGACGATCTTCGCGCTTCTGGGCGTGATGGGGCTGGGCGCGATCGCGGTGCCGTGCAACACGCTGCTGCCGACCGAGGGGCTGGCCTATGTCCTGAAGGACAGCGGCGCCAAGCTCGTCGTGACCTCGGCGGAGCACGCTACCCATGCGAAAGCGGCCGGCGCGGCCCGGGTCGTGGACGGCGGCGCACTTCTGGAGGGAACGCCGCTAGGCCTGGCGGCGGTCGAAAGCCGCACGCCGTGCCTGGTGGTCTACACGTCGGGCAGCACCGGCCAGCCGAAGGGCGCGGTGCACGAGCACGGTCACCTGGCATGGCCGGTGGAGAGCGTGGCGAAGGACGTCTACGGGCTCAAGCCCGACGACCGCCTGTTCTCTGCGCCGCGCCTTTACTTCGCCTACGGGCTGGGCAACAGCGTCCTGGTGCCGCTCGGTGCGGGCGCGTCCACCATTCTGCTCGCCGAGCGCCCGACCCCTGCGCTGGTGGCCGAAGTGTTCCGCCGCTACCGCCCGACCATCTTCTTCGGCGTGCCGACCATGTTCCGCATGCTGATCGAGTACATGCGCGAGGGACACGCGCTCGACACGAGCGCGCTGCGTTTCTGCACTTCCGCGGGAGAAGTGCTGCCGGGCGCGACCTGGCGCGAGTGGAAAGAGCTGACCGGCACCGAGATCCTGGAAAGCATCGGCACCACCGAGCTCCTGTACGCGTTCCTCCACAACCGCCCCGGCCGCAACCGTCCCGGCAGCGCGGGCACGGTGCTGCAAGGCTACGAGTGCCGGCTCGAGGACGAGGCGGGCGGCGTGGTCGAGGGGCCGGGCAGGGGAAGGCTCTGGGTGCGCGGCCGCTCGGCCATTACCCAGTACCTGAATCGTCCCGCAGGCTCGAGCGAGAGCATCCGCGACGGCTGGGTGCGCACCGGCGACGTGCTGCGCCGCGACGCCGACGGCTACTACTGGTTCGAGGGACGCAGCGACGATCTTTTCAAATGTTCCGGCATGTGGGTCTCGCCGTTCGAGGTGGAGGAGGCCGTGGCGCGCCACCCTGCGGTATCGGAAGTCGCGGTGATCGCCGAGCCCGACGCCACCGGTGCGACGATTCCGGCGGCCTACGTGATGCTGCGCCCCGGCTGCGCGGCGAGCGAGCGCGAAATCATGGAACAGGCGGCAAAGACCCTGCCGCGCTTCAAGCAGCCCAAGCGCGTGCACTTCATCGCCGAGCTGCCGCGCACCCCGACCGGCAAGGTGCAGCGCTTCAAGCTTCGGGGACGGAGCCCGAACTCATCCTCAAGCTAGACAACGTCACCAAGCGCTTCGGCACGCGCATCGTCCTGAACCGCGTGTCGCTCGAGGTCGCGGGCGGGGAGTACGTCGCGATCGTCGGCGATTCCGGCATCGGCAAATCCACGCTGCTGAACGTCATCGCCGGGCTCGAGCCGGTCGACGAAGGAAGAATTCGCTTTGGAGATTTCGACATCACCGGGCTGGACGACGACGCGCTCACCGCTCTGCGGCGCGACAACTTCGGCTTCGTGTTCCAGGCCTTCCACGTCCTGCCGCAGCTCGACGTGGAGCAGAACGTCGCGCTGCCGCTGCTGCTGAGAAAGCTCGATGCGCGCAAGGCGCGCGGCGCGCTCGCGGCGGTGGGACTGGCGGGACGGGAGCGCAGCGCGCCGCGCGAGCTGTCCGGCGGAGAGCTGCAGCGCGTGGCGATCGCGCGCGCGCTGGTGGGGGATCCCAGGCTCGTGCTGGCCGACGAGCCGACCGGGAACCTGGATCCGGATAACGCAGCGAAGATACTTTCCCTGTTCAGGGATCAGGTGAAGCAACGCGGTGCCGCGGCGATCCTCGCCACGCACTCCGAGAGCGCCGCCGCCGGCTGCGACCGGCGCTACCGCCTGAGCGCCGCCGGCCTCAGCGCCCTGGGTTGACGTCCTTCATCTCGTCGATCATGCCGGCGAGGCGCTCGACCTCGGCGCGGATCTCGCGCGCCGCGGGCTGCTCGAGCTTCTCGAGCGTGGCGCAGATCGACTGCAGCGCTTCGCGCGCGAAGCTCGGCCATTGGCCGGGCCGCAGGTCGGTGACCAGCAGCGTGGCGTAGCCGTCGGCGAACGAGGCGACCTCGATCTGCACCGGGATGGTGCTGCCGTCGCGCCGGGTGAGCTCCACCTCGACGCGCGAGTCGCGCGCGCTGAGCATGATGAACTGGCTGACGCGCGCGCGGTCGCTCACCCTCACGTAGGTCTCGAGCGGCGCGGTGTAGAGCTGCGCGAGCGGCACGCCGATCAGGTCGGCGAAGCGCTGGTTGGCGAACAGGATCTGGCCGCCGGGCGTGGCGGTCACCGCGCCCTGCTGCATGCGCTCCACCACCTGGCGGTAGCGCTGGTACGCGTTGGCGAGCAGCAGCACGCGGCCGTTGCCGCCCGGCCCGACCACGAATGCGTCGACCTCGCCGTGCGTGATGGCGCGGCGCACGTCTTCGGCTTCCTCGAGGCGCTGGCGCAGCGTCTCGAGCTCCTTCTCGAACTGGGGATTGATGGTTTCCATGGTCATTTCCCGGGACGGATCTGCAGGCCGACCAGCGTGCGCTCCGTGTCGGACAGGTCGCCGACCAGGCGGCGCAGCGGCTCGGGCAGCTTGCGCACCAGGGTCGGGATGGCGACGATCTGGTCGTCCTTCGCGAGGCGCGGGTTCTTCATCAGGTCGACCACTTCGATCGAGTAGCGGCCGGCGAGGTGCTCCTCGCAGACTTTCTTCAGGTTGGCGAGCGCGGCGAGCGACTTGGGGCTCTGCCCCGCCGTGTACAGGCGCAGGTTCCACTTCTCGCCGGCGCTGGGTTGCATGCTGGTCATCGTGCCTTGGCGGTTGCCTTTCCTTTTTCGTTCTGCGGCGCGTCGGCGCCGCGGCGTTTCGCTGCATTGCTGCGCGACTCGGTACGCACCTCGAGCGCCGCGCGCAGGCGCTCCAGCTCGCGCTGCTTGGCCTCGATCTCGCCCTGCAGCGCGAGCGCCTCGGCGCGCTCGCGCGCTTCCTGCGCGGCGCGCAGCGAGCCGGTCAGCACGCCCTCGGGACCGACGTACACGTCCTCGAGCTGGATGCCCTCCGAGGTGATGAGGAACTCGCGGATCTGGTTCGAGTGCTTCATGCCGCGCGACTTGAGCACGTACAGGCCGCGGTTGCGCTCGCCGCCGAGCTCGATGTCGCGCACCAGCAGCCAGGTGTCGATCAGCGAGGAGATGCCGACGTCGGTGGCTTCGGTCGGGTTGCCGCCGTGCGTGAGGTGCGTGAAGAGCGCCGTGATGCGCTTCGACTTCAGGAAGTCCACCAGCCGCAGCAGCATGGCCTGCGCTTCCTGCGCGGTGCCGGCATCCATCAGATTGCTGATCGGGTCGACGATCACCACCGCGGGCTTGAACTGCGAGATCATCTTGTGGATCTGCACGAGGTGCATCTCCAGACCGAACAGCGTCGGGCGCGAGGCGTGGATGCGCACCACGTCCTTTTTCACGTACGGCTCGAGGTCGATGCCGATGGTGCGCATGTTGCGCATCAGCTGCGCGGGCGACTCCTCGAACGCGAGGTAGAGCACGCGCTCGCCGCGCTTCGCGCTCTCATTGGCGAAATGCGAAGCGAGGCTGGTCTTGCCGGTGCCCGCGGTGCCCGACACCAGGACCGACGAGCCGCGGTAATAGCCCTTGCCGCCGAGCATGGCGTCGAGGCGCGGCACGCCGCTCGACAGCCGCTCGTTGCTCACCTCGTGGTCGAGCCCGGCGCTGCTGACCGGCAGTACCGCGATGCCGTCCGCGTCGATCAGGAAAGGATATTCGTTGGTGCCGTGCGTGGTGCCGCGGTACTTGACGATGCGCAAGCGGCGCGTCGAGACCTGGTCGTTCACGCGGTGGTCGAGCAGGATCACGCAGTCGGACACGTATTCTTCCAGACCCTGTCGCGTGAGCGAGCCGTCGCCGCGCTCGCCGGTGATCACCGCCGTGACCCCCTTGTCCTTCAGCCAGCGGAACAGGCGGCGGATCTCCGAGCGCAGCAGCGCCTGGTTGGTGAAGCCGCCGAACAGCGACTCGATGGTGTCGAGCACCACGCGCTTCGCGCCCACCGAATCGATCGCGAGGTCGAGGCGCACGAACAGGCCCTCTAGGTCGTACTCGCCGGTCTCCTCGATCTCGGCGGGCTCGACGCGCACGTAGTCGAGCGCGATCTTCTTGTCCTCGACCAGCTGCTCGAGGTCGAAGCCGAGCGAGGCGACGTTCTGCGCCAGCTCCTCGCCGGTCTCCTCGAAGGTGATGAACGCGCCGGGCTCCTTGAACTCGAGCGCGCCGCGGATCAGGAACTCGGCGGCCATCAGGGTCTTGCCGCAGCCCGGGCCGCCGCAGATTAGCGTGGGACGGCCCTTGGGCAGGCCACCGCCGGTGATCTCGTCCAGGCCGTGGATTCCGGTCGGCGCTTTCGGCAGCGACTTCGCCTGCGCCGGACGCTCCATCTTCATCGTACTGAGGGGACTTTCGAGGCGTTCGAGAGAGCGTGAATTATTGCATGTCGGGATGACACCGACAGCTTCGATTTGGCGATCGTTGCCGCGCCACGACACAACTTACGGGACGATGCGTGCCTCGGACAGCGCGCGCAGCCCGGCCTCGGGCGCGGCCCCGTCTTTCACGTTGGAAAACATGGAGAAAAAGACAAGCGACTCGCCGATCAGCAGCGCGCCCTGGCGCAGGTATTTCCAGTCCTCGGGGCGCGGCGGCTTGTCCGCCAGGTTGCGGTCGGTGGCGAAGAAGTACCAGCCGTTGCCGCCGCGTCCCTTCAGCTCGACGAGCGGCAGGTCGGTCTCCGCGGCGCCGGGTCGCGCGGCGTCGCGCGCGCTTTCGACGAATTTGCGCGTGTTCGGGTCGCCCTTGAGCGCCGGCCGCGCGTCCGGTGCGATAGTGACGAGAAGCTTGGCGTCGCTCTCGGAGTCCATGAACTCCAGGTCGCGCGGCTGCATTTCCTGCGGTTGCTTGGCGCGGAAGCCCCAGGCTGCGGGAACCGGGACCACCAGCGTGCCGCGCCCCGGGACAACGAACGCGCGCTCGACGATCGGCGTGGCCGGCTCGAAGCGCACCGTTTGCAGCAGCGCGTCGAACGCGGCGCGGTGCTCCTCGCGGAACGGCGTCCTCGAGGCGTGCACCTTGGCGCATACGCCGTCGCGCAGCCAGAACCGGTGCACGTGCCGGCTCACCGCCGCCGCGGCGCCCTGGCCGAGCGGCACCCGCACTTCCAGGTCGACGCCGCTCGTGTCCGACAGCACGATCTTCGCGCTGGCGAATGCCTTGTGCTCGCGGATGTGCTGGTGCTCGCGTTCCCGGCACTGCGCGGCGCTGCGCGCGGTCTTGTCGACGTTCAGCTGGGCGGAGACCAGCAGGCCATTGGCCTGGCTGCGCGCCGTGGCATAAGTGCTCATGCCGCGCTTGTGATTGTTGTACTCCTCGACCACGCCCTCGAGGTCGTAGCGCATCTGCCAGGAGACGCCCGGGTGATACACCACCACGGACGGCTGCGCGCCCTCGGCGTGCGCCGTGGCGCACCACGCCGCGAAGAGCGCTGCGGCAATCGCCCTTGCCCCCATGCCGTCAGGCTACCTGAAGAGCTTGCGCGCCGGGAAAGGCAGGGCCTTCGCGCCGAGTGCCTCCTCGATGCGCAGCGCCTCGTTCCACTTCGCCATGCGCTCCGAGCGCGCGAAGCTGCCGACCTTGAGCTGCGGCACACCCCAGCCCACGGCGAGGTGCACGATGGTCGTGTCCTCGCTCTCGCCCGAGCGCGCCGAGACGATGCCGCGGTAGCCCGCCGCGCGAGCCGCTTCCCAGCAAGCGAGGGTCTCAGTCAGCGTGCCGACCTGATTGGGCTTCAGGAGCACTGCATTGCAGCCCTTCTTGGTTACCAGCTTTTCCTTGTCGGTAACAAAAAAATCGTCCCCGACGATCTGCACGCGATCTCCGGCGGCGCCGGTGAAGGCCAGCATGGCAGCGACGTCGTCCTCGGCGAATGGATCCTCGATGGAGACGATCGGGTAGCGCTCGATCCAGCGCAGCAGCATGGCATGCAGCTGCTCGGCTTTGAGGATCCTGTTCTCGAGATTCAGGAAATAGTTCCCGCTCCGGTAGAG
>DASVFV010000113.1:0-9063 GCA_036379875.1 Burkholderiales bacterium
CGTGATGCCGCGCGCCTTCTCCTCCGGCGCGTTGTCGATCTGGTCGTAGGCCTTCGCCTCGCCGCCGAACTTCTTCGACAAAATCGTCGTGATCGCCGCCGTCAGCGTGGTCTTGCCGTGGTCCACGTGGCCGATCGTGCCGACGTTCACGTGGGGCTTGGTCCTCTCGAATTTGCCTTTGGCCATCTGATTTCCCGATCAACTGTCTGCCTTGGTGCCCATGACGCGGATTGAACGCGTGACCTCTCCCTTACCAAGGGAGTGCTCTACCACTGAGCTACATGGGCGAAATAAATGGGTGAGCCCTGGTCCTTGATGCTGGAGCGGGTGAAGGGAATCGAACCCTCGTCATAAGCTTGGAAGGCTTCTGCTCTACCATTGAGCTACACCCGCCTGATTGCCTTCACCCAAAAAAACCGCCGCATTCGCCGTCGCCGCATTTGCCGCTTGGTGCCCGAAATCGACCTCGAAATTCGGTGGAGGGGGTTGGATTCGAACCAACGTAGGCGCAAGGCCAACAGATTTACAGTCTGCCCCCTTTAGCCGCTCGGGCACCCCTCCGGCGGAACCCGAAATTATGTGAGTAATCCGACGCTTGGTCAACAACAAACGACAGGATGTCGGGTGCCGTAGCGAACCCGCGCGCGCGGGCGCCCCGACGGCGCTCGGCGGACATACGATCGTGTGGGTATACAGCGCGAGACGGGGATGCATAAGGTGGCGTGCGCGCGAGCAGCAACGGCGTGCGCGCGCGGACCGCTTCGTGCGAGCGCGCCTTGGATCACGGCTTCGGGTTCTCTCCAGTATCATTACCCCGATAGGGGATTCAAGGGGCTGCCGTGCGTATCGCGATTCTAGAAGACGACCCGGATCAGCTGGCGTTGCTCAGGCGCTGGATCGCCGAGGACGGGCACGACGTGCACGCCTACCTCAGCGGCCGCGAGGCGATGAAGCAGGCCGGGCGCGAGAGCTTCGATCTGTTCATGCTCGACTGGCAGGTGCCGGACGTGTCCGGCGCCGAGGTGCTCATGTGGCTGCGCGCCAACGTGTCGAAGACCGTGCCGGTGCTGTTCGTGACGGTGCGCGACTCCGAGCAGGACATCGTGTTCGCCCTGGAGCACGGCGCCGACGACTACATGGTGAAGCCGGTGCGCCGCCAGGAGCTTCTGGCGCGCGTGCACGCGCTGCTGCGCCGCGCGTATCCGAGCGAGGAACAAAAGCAGCTCTCCTTCCCGCCCTTCGAGATCGACATCCAGCGCGGCGAAGTGCGCAAGGACGGCAGCCGCATCGAGCTCACGCCCAAGGAGTTCGAGCTGACGGTCACGCTGTTCCGCAACATCGGCCGACTGCTCTCGCGCGGCCACCTGCAGGAAACGGTGTGGGGCCGCACCGGCGACCTCGCCACGCGCACCGTGGACACGCACGTGAGCCAGGTGAGGAAGAAGCTCGACCTGCGGCCGGAATCGGGTTACCGGGTGGTGCCGATCTACAACTACGGTTACCGCCTGGAGAAGATCTCTCCGGCGCCCTGATTACTCGAGCGCGCGGGCGCGGCTTTCCGCGTAGTCGCGCGCTTCCTGGGCCAGCGGTCCCGCCGCGAGCGCCCGCCGGTACGCCAGCACCGCTTCGCTCTTGCGACCCAGACTCTCGAGGGAGATGGCAAGCCCGATCCAACTCGTGGCGGGCTGCGCGGCGCCGGCCTGAAGCGCGTTTTGGTAAGCATTTACGGCGTCGGCGTGCCGCCCCACGCGCTGCAGAACGGCACCGCGCATGGCCTGGAAATCCGCGCCGGCCGCCGGCCCGGCGCGCTCCAGAACCTCGAGCGCGGCGCGGTACTCGCGCTGGCCGACCAGGATGCGCGCGAGCGTGAGCGCCAAGGTCGGCTGCTCGGGGTTGAGCGCGAGCGCGTCCTCCAGCAGGCGCTGGGCCTCATGCAGGCGGCGCTGCTCGATGAGGAGCGCGACGTAAGCCTGCCGCGCGGCGGCATGAGAGGGATCCGCGCGCAGCGCGCCGGCCAGCTGGTCTTCCGCCTCGCTGACCCGGCCGTGATTGAGGAGCAAGGCGGCGCGCCGGAAGTGCGCTTCGGCGCTTTCGCCTCCGGAGCTTGCGCGCGGGCGCTTGTCCACCGTTCCCTTGGCGGGGGCGGGCTCGGCCGCCGTGGCCCTCGGCTTGGCTGAAACCGCCCTTGGTGCCGGCGCCGCGCTCTTCGCGGGCTGGGAGGCGCGCTCCTGGATCGGCGTCTCGAGCTGCAGGGCGAGCCGCAGCGCGTCGCTCACCACCGGGGTGGCCGGCGCGGCTTTTTCTTCGCTCGGCTTCGGTTCTTCCGCCGGCGGGGCCTGGGTCACGGGTGCGGCGGGGACCGGCGCGGGAGCTGCGGCCGGCGCCGGCTTGGCGGCGCGGCTGCGCGCCTCGGCAGCGGCCTGGAAGGCAAGCTCCGTGGCGATCGGCTTGCGCGGCAGGAGCTGGATCGCGACCCAGCCCATCCAGCCGAGCGCCACCGCGAGCAGCACCACCAGGATGCGCCAGAACCACTCGTGGCCGCCGGACCTCGTGCTCGAGGCGCGCACCACGTTGGTCTCGCCTCCCGCACCCAGCGCCTGGCGCCGGTCCAGGTCCTGCAGCATCTTGTTGATGACGCTCATGCGGCTTTCCACCACCACCACGGCGTGGTCGCGGCGGGCGTGTCGTCCACCGCCACGCGCACGTGCCGGCGCTCCGCGCGGCGCGCCCCTTCGCCGTACGCGAGAAGCAGCGACTTGTGCGCAAGGATGTTCACCAGCCGCGGCACCCCGCGGCTGGAAAGATGGATGGCCTTCAGCGCCGCGTCGGTGAAGAGCGCCGGACCCGAGTAGCCCGCGATCGTCAGGCGGTGCGCGACGTAATCCGCCACCTCGTGCCGGGCGAGCGCCTTCAGCGTGTACTGGAAGGTGATGCGCTGGCGCAGCTGGCGCACCGACTCGGATTGCAGCTTGCGGTCGAGCTCGGGCTGGCCGAACAGCACCACCTGCATGAGCTTGCGCTTCTCGGTTTCGAGGTTGGTCAGCAGGCGGACCGTTTCCAGGGTGGCGAGCGGCATGGCTTGCGTCTCGTCCATGCACAGCACCACCCGCTTGCCCTGGCGCGCGATGTCGAGCAGCCGCTGGGTCAGGTCCTTCTCCAGGCGGTGCTGCTCGACCGATCCGGGCACCCCGAGCTCCTCGGCGAGCGCGAGCTGGATCACGCGCGGCTCCAGGTTCGGATTGGGTATGTAGGCACTCACCCAGCTTGGCCCCAGCGTGGAGAGGAACTTGCGGCAGAGCAGCGTCTTCCCGGTGCCCACCTCGCCGGTGATCTTGATGAAGCCCTCGCCGTTCGCGACCGCGATGAGGAGCGTATTGAGCGCCTCCTGGATGCTGCGGCAGGCGAAGAAGTAGCTGGTGTCGGGCGTGATGCCGAACGGCAGCTCGCGCAGGCCGAAGTGCTTGAGATAGTTCATTGCTTCATTCGCTCCAAGCGTCCGCGCGTCTCGCGCAGGTCCTGCTCCCAGTTCGCGTCGGACTGGATCACCGTGGGCTTGAGGAGGATCACCAGCTCGCGCTTGGTCACGCGCCGGTCGGTGTTGCGCGCGAGATCGCCGAGCCCGCCTTCCGTGACGCCGGGCAGGCCGCCGCGGTTGTCGCGCACGTCCACGCTCATCAGGCCGCCGATCGCGACGATGTTGCCGTCGCTTACGCGCACGATGGTGTCGGTCTCGTTCACGGCGCTCTTGGCGAGCGGCAGACGCGTCTCGCCCAGGCCGCTGCCGAGATTGATCACCCGCACGCTTTCGGTCACCTCGCTCACCGCGGGGTGGATGTGCAGGATGATGTTGCCTTCCTCGTCGATCTGCGGCGTGACGTCGAGCACGATGCCGGAGAAGAACGGCTGCACCGTGATGGTCGGCGTGTTCACCGTGCTCGTGCCGGTGGTGGTGCTGGTGGTCGAGACGTTGGTGACGAAGAACTCGTCGGTGCCGACCTTGAGCACCGCCTTCTGGTTGTTGAGCGTCGCGAGGCGCGGGCTGGAGAGCACCTGCACGTTGCCCTGCGTCTCGAGGAAGGTGAGCAGCGCCGAGAAGTTGGAGGTGGCGAGCGCGAGGCCGAACACGTTGCCGCCGGGCTGCGAGAAGTTGATCAGGTTGGTCCCCGGGCGCGCGCCGAACGTGGGCGCGATGGCGCTGAGCGGCCCGCCGGTCGGATCGTTGATGGTGCCCACGCCGGTCGCGACCACCGCGTCGGGCGAGCGGCGCTGCAGCACCGTGCCGGGCGAGACCTGGCCGATCGACCCGCCGCCGGAGGAGAACGCCGCCCAGTTCACTCCCGACTGGTAGGAATTGGACAGCGTGACCTCGACGATCTTCGCTTCCAGCATCACCTGGCGCTCGACTGCGAGGCGCGTCGCGCGCAGGTAGTTCTCGACCGCGCGCAATTCGGGGGGCAGCGCGCGCACCACGACCACGCCGGCCTGCGGCGACACCACGACGGAGCGGCCCTCCGCGCTGCCGACGATCGCCGCCAGCGCGGCGCGCAGGTCGACCCAGAAGTCCGACTGCTGCTCGGTGCGCACGCGGCTCGATTCGATGGAGCGGGACGCCCCGGTCGCGGGCTGCGTGGCAGTGGCGCCCGGCGTGGTGGGCGCCACGGCTTCGCTGATCGCGCTCGATTGCACGCGCACTTCGCTCAGGCCGCGGCGCTGGCCGGGCAGGTAATTCACCTTGAACACGCGCGTCTGCATGCCGGCGCCCTGCACCAGCACGCGGCGGCCCTCGATGCGGTACTCGTAGCCGTAGAGGTCGCGGATCGCGGCCAGCGCCTCTTCGACCGTGACGTCCTTCAGGTTGACCGAGATATTGCCCGTGACACCGGGATGCACCAGCATGCTGTAGCGCGTGCCGGCGACGATCGACATGAACACTTGCGCCGCCGGCGCGTTGGTGACGGTGAGATCGAAGCGCTGGTCGAGCTCGACGCCGGGCGCGCTCGGCATCTCGAGCTGCATGGGCGGAAGCAGCGCGCTTTCCAGCGCCTCGGGCCGCGCCGCGGGCTTGCGCTCGCCGGTGCGTGCCAGCTCGGAGGACACCTCCGGCACCAGGCCGCTCGGACGGTCCGGCGCCGCGCAAGCGGCGGCCAGGACGGCGAGCAGGGCGGCGCAGGCGCGCTTCATGGCCGCTCGCGCCGCGCGGGCTTCTTGTCGATGTCGGGATGCATGAGCAGCACGTCGCGCGCGCCGTTTTTCTGCAGCACCGCGAGCGAATCGTTCACGCCGGCGAGCGTCGAGCCGCGCACCGCCGCGCCGAGCGGCACGATGTTTCCGTCGATCACGGCGAGCTTGCGCCCCGGCGAGGTGATCACCGCCTGCAGCGCCGGCGCGGAGGACGCGGCGGCGGCAGCCGAACCCGCCGGCGCGTCGGAGGGGCGCATCGGGTCCTGCATCGACTGGGCGCACGCATACCCCTGCGCGAGCGCGCATGGCAGGAACACCAGCAAAGAAAAGCCAATGTGACGCATGTCGCCGGTTTCTCGTTTTTCCTCACTCATGCCAGCGCCGACTCGGTTCCTGCCTGCCCGGCTAAGCAAGCAATTACTTGAAGTTATAGCAATAACCAGTTGTCGTCAATCGGCTTTTCCGGCGATCTCCTTGACGCCGGCTTACAAGCCCAGCGAGCGGTCGGGACTGAGGGTGTAAACGAGCAGCGTCAACCGGACGTCGGGGTAGTGCTCAGCCTCCAGCTCGCCCGCGCCCCAAAGCAGGCGCGCGGGCAGCTTTTCGAGGTCCGAGAGGTACTGCAGCAGCTCGAAATACGAGCCGGTCAGGACGATCTCCACGCCGTGACGGAAGAGCGGCGAGCCCTCGATCTGGATGCCCGGCACCACGCGCAACGACTGGAGCCTGAGGCCTCTCTGCTTCCCGAGCAGGTCGCGCATCAGCCCGGGCAGGCGCGTCGCGACCGCGAAGCTGTCCTTTTTCGCGGCCAGCGACTTCTCCACTTCCGCGACGCGCTGCTCGAGCGCACGCAAGGCGGCCTGGTCCGGGTCGGTTTCCTGTTGCCGCAGCAGGCTCTCGAGCTGCGCGCGCACCGCGTTCAACTGGCTCTGGTCGCGCTTGCCCCGCTCGATGAGCGCCTTCTGCCGGACCAGCACCGGCTCGATGAACGCGACGTGCGCGAGCGCGACGACCGCAAGGCTGATGGTGGCGAACAGCATGGCGCGCTGGCGCAGCGCCATCTCGTCGATGCGCGCGGCGAGCGGCGCCCAATAGCGCTTGATCATTTTGCCGCCCCCGGGCGCACGGAAGACACCATGAATTCCACCGCGCGCTGCGGCGCCGCTCCGGCTTTGCTCTCGGCCGGGCGCGTGACCTCCAGGCGCGAGAAGTCGCGCACCCGCAGCGCCTGCTCGGCGCGCAGGCGCTCCAGGTACGTCGGCACGAGCTCCGGGCGCAGGGCGCGGCCGACGATCGACACGTCGCCCTTGCCCCGGGCAAAGTTGATGCGCGTCAGCCATACGCCATCGACCGACACGCGCGCCAGCGCGCGCAGCACCTCGGCATAGCCCTCGACGCGGCCGCCCTCGGACTCGAAGGCGGCGAGCGCCTGGGTATTCGCCGAGAGCGCAGCCTCCAGCCCCTTGCGCCGCTCGGCGATCGCCTTGGCGCGCTCGGCCGGCGACTCGGCGGCGCCGTAGGCCTTGAGCCGCTCGAGCTCGGCCCTGAGCTGGCGACTGGTCTCCGCGGCGCGGATCTCGAGCACCGGGGTCTGCAGCGCGACCGCGAAATAGAACACCGCGACCACGAGCACCATGAGCGCGAAGGCCTGCAGCATCGTGGTCGACGAGAACACCTTCTTCTGCTTGCGGAAGATCGGGTTGTACAGGTTGATCTGCTGGCTCATAGCGCCTTGCTCTCCACGCGCAGGCCGGCGCCGATCAGCTTGAGCCACTTCACGCGATCCTCGTCGGTCCAGCTTGCCGCGGCCGCAGGCAGGCTCGCGACGCGACCGAGGTCGAGCGACTCCACCGGCAGGTACAGATTCGCCGCGAGGTACTCGCGCAGCGGCTCGGAGCCGGGAAAGGGACTGACCAGCACGCGGCCCATGCTGATGAAGGGATAGGTGCGCTCGCAGTGGTCGAGCGAGCGCTGCGTCTCCACCAGCACGCGCTCGAAGAGGCGCACGCCGAGCTCGCCGCCGGTGGCGAGGTGCGCGCTCGTCGACTCGACGCGGCGCGTCAGGTAAAGCTCGCCGCCGAAGGTGACGGTCAGCAGGCCGCCCTGCGCGTCGAAGGTCAGCGCGAGCACGCCGCGCTGCTCGGTCTCGAAGCGCGCCGCGAGGTTGCGTTGCGCCATATCCGGGATATCGATCACCGCAAGCGGCAATCCGCCGGCGGCGAAGCGGTCGATGGTTTCGCGGATCGCGCTGTTGCGCGCGGCGACCGTATACATGTAGCGCCCGCGCTGCCCGGCGCTCGCGGGCGTGGGCACGTCGAGCACGTCGATCGTGGCGTCGTCGACGTGGTAATCGATCATGTCCTTGATGCGCCAGCGCACCGCGGACTTCAGCTCCTCGGGCTTCACCGCCGGCGCTTCGACGAGCAGGATCTGATAGTCCTCGGCGCGCAGCAGCGTGGTGCACTGGAAGCGCTTGACGCCGAGCTCGCGCGCCACTTGAGCGAGCGACTTGGGGTTGGCCGGGTCCCATGGCCGCTCCTCGACGAATTCGACCACCGGGCGCGCGCCATTGGGCACGACGTGGGCGAAGCTCGCGGTCTCCGCGCCGAGCTGCACTGCGAGCCAGCCGGCATTACCCGCGCGACGTGAGAGGCGTCCGAACAGCGAGCTCAGCATGAGCGATCCGAAAAAAAACGGGGCGCAGCCATGGAGCGCGCCCCGTTCCGTTTCAACCCTAGGCCCTCAGGCGGAGGAATAAGCCCCTTGCCCGACCCCGGCCACGACCGAGGTGCAGGTGGTGACGTTGGCATTGGCCGTATCGATCATGGTCACGTTCACCTTGCCCTGGACCACCACGCCGTTCAGGCAAGTCGCGCCCGGAAGCTCGGCCACGACCTGCGCGCCCGTGGGGGCGCCCGTCGTGGAGCGGTGGCGCGCCGCGGCAATCGCGACTGCGCTTCCCGCCGAGGCTACCCCGGCGCTCTTCGTTGCGTCCTGGGCGTCCTGGGTGAGGTTCAGGTAACGCGGCACTGCCACCGCCGCCAGAATTCCCAGGATCACGATCACCATCACCAGCTCGATCAGCGTGAAGCCTTCTTCTTGCCTTCTCATTGACTACCCCCCTTCTTCGCTTCAGAAAACCCCGGCCGCAGCCGGAGCACTGCGCTGCCGGATTGCGTGTGGCCGCAGCCACCCATTGCAGCGTGCGCGCAGTCTGATGGGGGAGTTCAGAATTGTCAACAACTTACACGGGGAACTGCTAGTGCTTTGCAAAGTATTGCCGGACTTTCAGCGCATTAGCAGGCTGAGGCCGAAGAGGGCGTAAAGGCTGCCGAGGGCGACCACGGCGCCCACGATGCGAGGGCGCGAGCGAACGAAATCGTCGGGCTGATAGCGCATCACGTCCAGCGACTCGGTGGAGCGCCGGGTGCTGTAGTAGCGGTCCGCCCAGTTCTCCACTCCCTTGAGCAGGCTCGGACGGAATACCAGGATGGCGGCGATGACCAGCGCCGCCACGTTGCCAATGATGAGAAACAGCCTGGCCGCCTCGTAGATCAGCCCGAGCAGGGCGGTGCTGCCCACGCCTCGCGAGGCGCGGACCAACGCGGTGGTGGTGAAGCCGAACACCAGCGCGTCAAGGGTAAAGAACGCGCCGGCGAAGACCAGCGCGCCGATCACGCGGTGCCAGCGGTAGACCACGCGCTTGACCTCCAGCGGCTCGTCGAGCACGCGGCCGGCCTTGCGCGTGGAGTACCAGGTGTTGAGCGCGCCGTTCCAGCGCATCACGCGCGCGCTGTCGAAGACGAGCAGGATGCCGACCACCAGGCCGAGCGCCGCGCCGATCAGCAGCACGATGTAGAGCACGGGACCGAGGGTTTGCAC
>DASVFV010000114.1:0-17187 GCA_036379875.1 Burkholderiales bacterium
GGCAAGCCGGTGTCGGTGACCTTCAACACCGCGCCGCAGATCCGCGAGCGCGTGGAAAACAAGGGCGAGGCGTACGACGTGGTGGTGGTGCCGCCGGCAGCGATGGATGCGTTCGCCGGCGCGGGGCGCGTCGAAGCGGCCCGGGTGACGCTCGGAAGGGTTGGCCAGGGCATCGCGGTACGCCCGGGCGCCCCGCTGCCCGACATCTCCAGCCTGGAGGCCATGAAGCGCGCGCTGCTCGAGGCCGAATCGGTGGTGTTCAACCGCGCCACCGGCGGCCAGTACATCGAGAGCATGCTGCGCAGGATCGGCGTGTACGGCGAAATCGAGAAAAAGACCACGCGCTACGCGAGCGCCGCCGAGGTGATGGCGCACCTGCTCAAAGGCACGGGACGCGAGCTCGGCTTCGCGCCGATGACCGAGATCATGCTCTACAAGGAGAAGGGCCTGCGCTTCGTCGGCCCCCTGCCCGCGGAAGTGCAGCAGCACAATACCTACGTCGCCTCCCCGATGCGCGGCGCGAAGAACGCGGAAGGCGCGGCCGACCTGGTGCGCTTCCTCGGCACGCCGGCGGCCAAGGCCGCGCTGGTGTCGGGCGGCGTGGAATAGGCTAGCGCTTGGCGAACCGGACGAACCAGGCGAGCGCGGCGATCCCGCAGGCGAGCCACAGCGCAAGCAGGCTCCACGCGCCGGGCAGCTCCTCCGTAGCGAGCACCGGGCGCCGCCACGGGAACATCGGTCCCTCGCCGGCCAGGCGCGGGGCTTCCACCGCGCTCGAATAGTTCGCGGCGACGTGCAGCGCGACGCGCGGCGGGAAAGCCACCGGCGGGACGCCGACGTAGAACGTGATCGGAATGGAGAGGTCTTCCGACCAGCCGGCCGAATTTTTCTGCACGCGCACTACCGCGAAGTGCAGGCACGGCACCTCGATCTCGCCGCTCGCGCCGGAATAGCCGAGCAGCTGCCCGGCGGCGACGGGGTCGCCGACGGCCACCGTGACGCCGCCGCGCCGCAGGTGGGCATAGATCGCGGCCGTGCCGTCGGCGTGGCGCACGCGCACGAAGTTGCCTTCATACGACACGGACTCGCCTTCCGCGCCGTAACGGACCTCCAGCGCCTCGACCGCGCCGTCGCGCGCCGCCACGACCGCGACGCCCTCGGGCATCGCGATGTCGACCGCGTAGCGCGTGGCCTTGGTGAAGTGCGAGGTGATGCGCCCGTCGGGCGCCTGGATGACGGTGAAGGTGCGGCCGTCGCGCCACGGCAGGCGATAGAGCGCTTCGGCGGCCGCGGGGGCAGCCAGGGTCAGTCCGAGCGCGAGGCAGACGGCCCTCACGCTGCAAAGCGTACGCCCGGGCGCGCGAACAATAAAGTCTCTGAGCTTTTCTAACTTGCTGCACGCGCAAAATTCCGCGAAGCTAGCGCGGGGGAAAAAGCCAGCCTTGACCGACCAAAAGCGCTTCGGACGCTACCTCATTGCCGGCGAGCTCGGCCGCGGGGCGATGGGCGCGGTGCATCTCGCCAAGGATCCGCTCATCGAGCGCGACGTGGCGATCAAGACCCTGCTGCCCGACCTGCCGGCCGAGGTGATGGGCGACGTGCGCGAGCGCTTCCTGCGCGAAGCGCGCTCCGCCGGGCGCCTCAACCATCCGAACATCGTGACCATATTCGACGTCGGCGAGCAGGACGGCGTGGCCTACATCGCGATGGAGGTGCTCGAGGGCCGCTCGCTGCAGCAGATGATGCGCGAGGGGCGCCTGCCGCTCGCCAGCATCGTCGACATCGCGGCGCAGGTCGCCGACGCGCTCGACCACGCGCAGCGCCACGGCATCGTGCACCGCGACGTGAAGCCGGCCAACATCATGGTGTCGGCCACCGGGCGCGCCAAGCTCACCGATTTCGGCGTCGCGCACGTGCCCTCGTCCAACATGACGCAGACCGGCGCCGCGCTCGGCTCGCCGAAGTACATGTCGCCCGAGCAGGTCACCGGGCAGCCGATCGACCCGCGCTCCGACATCTTCTCGCTCGGTGCGGTGCTCTACGAGATGCTCGCGCGCCGCACGCCCTTCGAGAACGCGGCGGACACCAACGTCTGGGCGCTGCTGCACCGCATCGCCGGCGAGCGCCACCGCCCGGTGAGCGAGATCGACCGCGAGCTGCCGCCGGTATTCGACCGCATCCTCGACAAGGCGCTCGCCAAGAAGCCGGCCGAGCGCTACCAGCGCGCCGGCGACATGGCGAATGAGCTGCGCAACACGCGCCTCGCCGGTGCATTCGGCACCGTGGCGCTCGGCGTCGAGCAGCGCCGCGCCACCCCGCCCGCGCCGCGCCCGACGCCCGCGGTCGACAGCGGGCTGCTGAACGAGCTGGACACCTTCGCCGAGGCGTTCGACCGCCAGGCGGCCGAGGAGCGCCGCCGCGCCGAAGAACAGGAGCGCCAGCGCCTGCAGGCCATGCAGGCGAAGCCGGCGCAGCCCGACACGCGGGCCACCGAGCCGGCGCGCCGTCCGAGCGCGCTCGACCTGCTGAAGCAAAAGGCTGCGCAGCGCCCCGCGGTGGTGGACGAGCACGCGCGCAAGGCCGAGCTCGAGAAGCGCATCGACGAGCGCCTGCGCGCCGCGCAGCGCTACCTCGGGCAGTTCGGCGCCATGCTGGGCGAGGCCCATCCGGTGTCGGAGCGTCGCTTCGGCATGGTCTACTTCGGCGACGCCACGGGCCTCTCGCTGGTTCACGGCAGCGCCGATTACCGCTACCGGCGCGTGATCGGCGCGGAGCGCATGGACTACGTGGTGTTCAGGTTCAAGGTGGCGTTCGTGCGGCCGCAGAGGCTCGAGGTCTCCGGCGAGCAGCTGCCGCACATCCGCAAGCGCCTCGACTCGCTCGAGGCGCGCTACGAATCGATCGAGAAGAAGAACGACTTCGGCGTGGTGCTGAACGCGCACCTCATGGTGCGCGGCCCCTTCCCGTGCGAGATCGTGCTGCGCGGCGACTACGACCAGCCCGGCTTCGTGGTCGAGATGCAGAACGTCGGGCGCTTCGGCGCGACGCGCTTCCGGCTCGGCGTGGACGAGCTGAGCGACGCGATCCTCGACGAGCTCGGCAACTGGCTGCTCGGCGTGGACGACGCCTTCGGGCGCTTCGTCGAGCGGCGCGCTTAGAGGCGGCATGGCGCTCCTCGAGGTGCGCGGCGTCACGCGCCGCTTCGGCGACTTCGTCGCCGTCGACGGCGTAAGCCTGGCGATCGAGCGCGGTGAATTCTTCACGCTGCTCGGGCCCTCGGGCTGCGGCAAGACCACGCTGCTGCGCATGATCGCCGGCTTCGACGCGCCCGACGCGGGCGAGATCTGGTTCGAGGGCCGCGACATGCGCGGCGTGCCGCCCGAGAGGCGCAACCTGCATACCGTGTTCCAGAGCTACGCGCTGTTCCCGCACATGAGCGTGGAGGAGAACATCGCCTTTCCGTTGCGCATGGCCGGCCTCGAGCGCGCCGCGCTGCGCCAGCGCGTCGGCGCGGCGCTCGAGCAGGTGCGCCTCGCCGGCATGGGCGGGCGCTACCCGGGCGAGCTGTCGGGCGGGCAGCGCCAGCGCGTCGCGGTGGCGCGCGCGCTCGTCAACCGGCCGCGCCTGCTGCTGCTCGACGAGCCGCTCGCCGCGCTGGACGCCAAGCTGCGCGAGAGCATGCAGGCCGAGCTGATCGGCCTGCAGCGCGAGGTCGGCGTGACGTTCGTCTACGTCACCCACGACCAGAGCGAGGCGCTCGCGCTTTCGCACCGCATCGCGGTGATGAACCGCGGCTGCGTGGAGCAGCTCGACGCGCCCGCCAGGATCTACGCCTTCCCGCGCAACCGCTTCGTCGCCGACTTCATCGGCGAGTGCAACATGCTGGCGGCGGAAGTGCGGCGCGTCGGCTCGGGCGAAGTCGGCCTGGACGTCGCCGGCGCCGGCTCGGTGGTGGCGACGCACGGCGAGCACCTCGCCGCGGGCGCACGGGGCGTGCTCGCGCTGCGTCCCGAGCAGGTGCAGATCGCGCGCGCGCTGCCCGCCGAGCCCGGCGCGAACCGCTTCGGCGGCGTGGTTGAGCAGTTCCTGTACCGTGGCGATGTCACGCTCTACACCGTCGTGCTGGCGGGCGGCGCGCGCGTGCAGGCGCTGCTGCCCAACTCCGGCGTGCCGGCCGCCGGCTTCGCCGCCGGCACGCCGGTCGAGGTCGGCTGGCGGCGCGACGCCGGCCACTTCCTTACCGACTGATGCAACCGGGCGCGCGCAGGTGGCTGGTCGGCGGGCCGCCGCTCGCCTACCTCCTCGTGCTGTTCGCCGCGCCGCTCGCCATCATGGCGCTCGCCTCGTTCCGCGCCCCGGGCGATTTCGGCGGCCTCGCACCGCTCGTCACGGAGGGCGAGCTCAACGTCAACGCGGACGCTTACGCGACGCTGTTCTCGGATTTCCTCTACCTGGGACTGTTCGCGAAATCGCTCGGCTACGCGGCGCTCGCCACGCTGCTGTGCCTGGCGGCCGGCTATCCGCTCGCGCTGCTGATCGCGCGCAGCCCGCGCAAGCACCGCGACTTGCTCGTGCTCTTGGTGATCCTGCCGTTCTGGAGCAACTTCCTGATCCGCGTGTATGCTTGGATGACCATCCTCGGCCCGCAGTCGTTCGTGATGCAGGCGCTGAACGGCGCGCTCGCGCTGGTCGGCGCCGAGCCGGTTTCTCTCCTGTACACGCCGGCGGCAGTCGTGATCACGCTGGTCTATGTGCACCTGCCTTTCATGGTGCTGCCGCTCTACGCCAACCTGGAGAAGCACGATCCCGCCCTGCTCGACGCCGCGCAGGACCTAGGCGCGGGCGCCTGGCAGCGCTTCTGGCGCGTGACCTTCCCCCTTTCGCTGCCCGGCGTCTACGCCGGCGTCGCGCTCGTGTTCATACCGGCGCTCGGCATCTTCGCCATCCCGGACCTGATCGGCGGCACCGGCGGGATCATGATCGGCAACGTGATCAAGCAGCAGTTCCTCGATACGCGCGACTGGCCGTTCGGCGCCGCGCTGTCCTTCGTGCTGATGGCGGCGGCGATCGGGGTATCGGGGCTCGCCGCCCTGCTCGGCCGGCGCACCCGCGCATGAAGCGCCCCTCGCCCCTGCTGTGGTGCGCCGCGCTCGCGGGCTACGTGTTCCTGTACGCGCCGCTCGCCATCGTGGTGCTGTACTCGTTCAACGATTCGCGGCTGAACGCGCAGTGGGTGGGCTTCACGCTCGACTGGTATCGCAAGCTGCTGCACAACGAGGCGATGCTCACCGCGGCGCGCAATTCGCTCTTCATCGCGCTGGTCGCCGCGGCGGCGTCCACGCTGCTCGGCACGCTGGCCGGCTTCGCGCTGCACCGCTACCGGCCGCGCGTCCTGCCGGTGCTGGTGCTCGCGACCATCGCCATCCCGGAGATCCTGATGGGCGTGAGCCTGCTGATCTTCTTCGTGCTGCTCAACGTGACGCTCGGCATGCTGTCGATCATGCTCGCCCATGTGACGTTCTGCATCGGCTTCGTGGCGCTGGTGGTGCGCGCGCGCCTGGCCGGCATGGACGAGAGCCTGACCGAGGCGGCGCGCGACCTCGGCGCCACGCCGGCGCAGGCGTTCCGCTGGGTGACGCTGCCGCTCATCATGCCCGGCATCGTGGCCGGCGCCCTGATGGCGTTCACGCTTTCGCTCGACGATTTCGTCATCACCTTCTTCACCGCCGGGCCCGGCTCCACCACGCTGCCGCTGCAGATCTACACGATGGTCAAGATCGCCGTCACGCCGGAGGTCAACGCGGTCTCGACGCTGCTCATGCTCCTCACCCTGACGCTTATACTCGTCGCTTCGCGTCTCTCACCATCCGCCCTGCAAACGGAGAACCGCCGATGAGCCGTGCCTGGATCGCCCTGCTGCTTGCCATTGCCGCGCCGGGAGCGCTGGCGCAATCCAATGAGCTGCATCTGTTCAACTGGAACGACTACATCGCGCCAGAGACCGTCGAGCGCTTCCAGCAGAGCTGCAATTGCAAGGTGGTGCAGACGTTCTACTCCGACAACGAGGAGCTGGTCGCCAAGCTCGCGGCCGGCGCCCGGGGCTACGACGTGCTGGTGCCGACCTCCAACTACGTGGCGGGAATGGCCAAGGCCGGCTGGATCCAGCCGCTCGACCACGCCAAGCTGCCCAACCTGAAGAACGTGCTGCCGCAATACCGCGGCGGCGCGTACGACCCCGGCAACAAGTATTCCGCGCCCTACGCGATGTCGATCACGCTGATCGGCTACAACGAGGCGAAGATCAAGGAGCTCGGCGTGCCGGTCGACTCCTGGGCCACGCTGTTCGATCCGAAGATCCTCGCCAAGCTGAACAAGCGCGTCACGGTGCTCGACAGCCAGGCCGAGGTGTTTGCCGCGGCGCTCAAGTACCTGGGCTATTCCGTGAACGACCGCGACCCGAAGCACTGGGAGGAAGCGAAGCAGGCGATCCTGAAGGCGAAGCCGTACTGGGCGGCCTTCAATGCCTCGAGCTACATCAAGGAGCTCGCGTCGGGGAACATCTGGCTGGTGCACGGCTATTCCAACGACATCTTCCAGGCCGACAAGGGTGCGCAGGAGGCGAAGCAGAAATTCCGCATCCGCCACAGCCTGCCCAAGGAAGGCGCGGTGCTCGCGCTCGACGTGATGGTGGTGGCGAAGGGCGCGCCGCACCCCGAGCTCGCGCATCAGTTCATCAATTTCATGCTCGACGGCCGCAATTCCGCCGACCTGACCAACATGATCGGCTCGGGCAACCCCAATCAGGCTGCGCTGCAGTACATCAAGCCGGAGATCAAGGCGAACAAGGCGGTGTTCGCGGACGAGCGCTCGGTCAAGACCCTCGAGCAGCTCAAGGACCTGAGCCCGAAGCAGCGCCAGCTGATGAACCGCATGTGGACCGAGATCAAGTCCCGCTAGCGCGGCGCGCGCCGCGCTGCGCGAATAGCTTCTCCAGGTCCTCCACGCCGCGCTCGATCGGCTGCTGCGCCGAGCACACCGGCAGCGGGATCACCGCGCGGCGGCGGTAGTTGAACGCCACCGGCAGGATGGGCACTCCGGCCGCGAGGGCGATGCGATAGAAGCCGGTCTTGAAGCGCGGCACGCGCTTGCGCGTTCCCTCGGGCGTGATTGCGACCCACAACGGCTCGGCGCGATCGAACGCGGCGACGATGCCTTCGACCATGCCGTGCGGCTGCGAGCGATCCACCGGCAGCCCCCCGCACCAGCGCAGGAAGCGGCCGAGCGGCCCGCGAAACAGCGTGTGCTTGGCGACGAACGAAACGCGCAGGCCGAGGGCGAACACCACCGCGATGCCGTGCACGAAATCCCAGTTCGACGAGTGCGGCGCGACCGCCACCACGCAGCGCTCGAGGTTCGGGAATTCGCCCTCCACGCGCCAGCCGGCCAGCCTGAGCCAGCCGCGCCCGAGCGCCGCCAGCCAGCGCGCATAGCGGCGCCGCGGGGCGAGCGCGGGGAGCGGGGCGATCAGCAAGTGCTTCATCGTTGACCGTAGCGTAGCCTGATTGGAATGAAGCCATGCGCCGCCAGGACTAGCGCGCGTCAGCGCCGCGCCTCGTAAACTGCCCTGGCATGCCGAGCATGCGAAGCATGCTGCGGGCGCCACGGGCCGTCAGCTACTGGCTCGGCGTCGGGCAGAGAAGGATGGTCGAGGGCGGCGCCGACCTGGTTTTCCTTTGCCACGGGACTCCGCGTGCCACGGCAGAACGCCTCGAGCGCCAGTTGCGCTACCTGCGCCGTGCGTTCCGCATCGTGCCGCTCGCTGCGTACGCCGCTTCGATCGGCGCGCCGCGCAAGCCCGGGCGGCGGCGCTGGGCGGCGCTGGTTTTCGACGACGGGTTGCGCAGCAACGTTACGGTGGCGTATCCGATGCTGCGCGCGCTCGGCGTGCCCGCCGCGTTCTTCGTCTGCCCCGGCCTGATCGAGGAGCGGCGCTGGCTGTGGACCCACGAGGTGCGCCGCCGCCTGCAATTCGCCGGGCGCGCGCCGGAAGCGATCGAGGCGCTCGTGGAGCGCATGAAGCGGCACGATTATCCGCGCCGGCTGCGCGTCGAGGCTGCGCTGCGCCGCGCGACCCCCGGCTTCGTGCCTTCCGAAGCGGATCGCGAGGCGTTCGATCTCGCCGACTGGGATGAGCTGCGCACCCTCGATCCCTCGCTCGTCACCGTCGGCTCGCACAGCATGACCCACCCGATCCTGCCGAGCCTGGACCGCGCGGCGATCGAGTCCGAGCTGCGCGACAGCCGGCGGCTCATCGAAGCTCGGCTCGCGCGGCCGGCGGAATTCTTCTCGTACCCGAACGGCGATGTCGACGAGCGCACGCTCGCCAGCGTGCGCCGGCACTACCGGGCCGCGGTGCGCTACCAGTCGGCGACCGCCACCGATCCGCACCAGATTCCGTGCACGCACCTGCCGCGCGGCGTGCTCAGCCTGGCCTGGAACGTAAACCATCCTTGATCAGGAATTGCAGGATCCGGCCGTAGGACAGGCCGAAGCGGCGCGCGAACAGGAAAGGCAGCGGATCGTCCCAGGCGAACAGCGCGAACGCTCGCGCGCCGCGCCATGAACGCAGCCATTCTTTCACTCCCAGCTCGCCGCGCTCGTGGTAGTGCTGGAAGGCACGGAAGTCGGCGACCGTGTCCAGCCATTTGATCCCCTGGAGCGCCTCGCGGCACGGCGCGGGCCGCTGCCCGGTGAGGTCGAGGTACTGCAAGAGCGGCAGGTTGATCCCGCAATAGGCCGTGAGCCCGTCGGAAAGCATCAGCCTCGGATTGAAATCGAGCAGCTTGTAGCGGCCGTCTTCGCGATCGCGCTTGTACTCCAGCCCTGCGATGCCGCGGTAGCCGATCGACTGGCAGAAGCGCGTCGCGTCGGCCACCAGCGCCGCGTTGGGTTCGCCGATCGCCAGCGTGACGGTGCCGGAGTTGGGCGGATACTGGCGCACCTGGCGGCGCGCGAAGGCGCCGAGCGCTTCTCCGCCCTGGCTGACATACAGCGAAACGCTGAACAGGTTGTCGTCGGCGCTGTCGACATACGACTGAACCAGCGCCGCGTGACCCGAGGCCAGCACCTGGCGGAACCTCGACAGGAACTCCTGCGGCGCATGCACCTTGAAGCCCTTGTGCAACCCGCCGAAGTGCGCGCGCCACTGGTGCCCCCAGTATGGCTTGATGAAGGCCGGATAGCGTAGCGAGTCCTTTACCGCGACAGCCTCGGCTTCGCTTGCCGGGAAGCGCGAGTCCGGGAAAGCGGTGCCGTGCGCGGCCGCCAGCTCGTAGAGGCCACGCTTGTTGACCACGCGCTCCGCCACATCCTCCGGCGGCAGGCAGAGCAGGAAATTGCCCGCGAGCCGCGCGCGATTGCGGGACAGGAAAAGGAAGAACGCGTCCGAAGTCGGCAGCACGACGGCTCGCTGCGTCGCTCGATCGTTCAGGAAGCGCACCAGCTCGTCGGGCTGCTGGAACGGATCGGGACAGACCTCGGCGCTGCAATAGCGCGAGCGGAACGCCCAGCGCTGCGCGCTCACGTCGAAGCCCTTGACCCGGATCCCGGCCCTGCCCAGGCAGCGCACCGCGGTGAGCCCGGTCTCGTTCATTCCGAGCACGAACGCCGCGACGTCGGTATGGGTGCTTTTCGTGCCCCGACTTTAGCGGAGCAACGTGTCGGCGAGCGCGCGCAGCGCCTGGGTAAAACAGGCCATGGGCGCGCGCACGATGCCCGCGCCGATCTGGCCGATGCCGGCTTCGCGGTGCGCGATGCCGGTGGTAATCACCGGCCGAATCCCGGTATCCACCACCTTGCGCACGTCGATGCCGCACGGCGCGCCGGCGAAATCGAGCATCGGCAGCGATAGGCCTGGATTGCGCCCGACCGTGACCTCGTACATCTCGCGCGAGTATGCGATTGCCTCGGCCACCGAGCCGCCGACCAGCTGCGTGAGCGCCGGCGAGGCGGCGAGCGATAGCCCGCCGAAACCGGCGGTCTCGCAGATCGCGCTGTCGCCGAGATCCGCGTTCGCGTCGCCTTGCGCAAAACCGGGGAAGAACAACCCGACCGGCGTATCGGAAGGCGCCTCGAACCAGCGCTTGCCCAGGCCGCTCACGCGGATCGCAGTCGTCACGCCGTTACGCGCCATTGCCGTGACGACGCTGCTTCCCGGTATGCCGTGCGCGGCGTCCATGGTGGCCTTGGACGACACCATGGACAGGTTGAGGAAGAATTGCGAGGTGCGGGCGATGAAGCCGAGCGCCTCGGCGGCCGGCGCGCGCTCGAGCTTCGCGTCGCAGGCATGCGGCGCCACGGCGGCCAGGAAGAGCAGCGTGGCGGCCGCGTTGCGGCTGTGCACCTCGTCGCCCATCAGGAGCGCCTGGGCCTGCAGCGCCTTGAGGTTGACGCCGCCCGCCGCGCGCACCGCGTGCTTGAGCACCGGCGCGAGCACCGTTCCCATCCAGCGCAGGCGCTCGAGCACCTCCGGGCCGTTCGCGCCGAAGCGCAGCACGCGGCCGATGCCCTCGCTCATGTTGGTGTAGGCCGTGTTGCCGTGGCTGCGGTTCTTCACCACGAAGAGCGGCATCGACGGCGAGAGGATCCCGGACATCGGCCCCACCGCGGCAAAGTCGTGGCACTGGGCGAAGCGGATCTCGCCGCCGGCGAGCATGGCGCGCGCCTGCTCGGCGGACTTGGCCCATCCCTCGTAAAGGAGCGCGCCGATCATCGAGCCCTGCATCGGCCCGCACATCTTCTCCCAGGCGACGGGCGCGCCGGCGTGCAGCAGCGTGCGCTCCAGGTCCGGCCAGATTTCGCGCGCGTGCAAGGCCACGTCCACCAGCACCGGCTCCGCGGCGACGATGCGCTCGAGCGCCTGCTGGTTGGCGGCGTCGATGCGCGCGCCCACGCCCTGCGCATCGCCGCGGTCGCTCGCCAGCCGCGCGAGCGTCCAGGCGTCGCGCGCATCGCCCTCGCCGGGCGGCCGCCAGTCGAGCGCCTGCGCCGAGCCGCCGTTTTCGGCCACGCTGCGCAGGAACGTGTCCAGTCCGACGTTGAACACGCGCAGCGGCTGGCTCGAGATCAGCGGATCGGGTTTCATGGGGTAATGGTGGTGCCGCCCTCGCCGAGGAGCGCCGAGTGCGCACGATCGAGGGAAGTGATGATGACGCGCTTGCCGCCGCGACGCAGGTAGCGCACGGCGGCGGCGATCTTCGGTCCCATGCTGCCGGGCGGGAACTGGCCTTCGTTCAAGTGGCGCTCGGCCTCGGCGGCGCTGAGCCGCTCGAGCGGGCGCTCGCGCGGCGTGCCGAAGTCGAGCGCCACCCGCTCCACCCCGGTCAGCATGAGCAACGTCTCGGCGCGCACTTCCGCCGCGAGCAGCGCGCTGGTGTGGTCCTTGTCGATCACCGCGGAGGCGCCCTTGTACGAGCCGTCGGGCTGGCGCGTGACCGGGATGCCGCCGCCGCCGACCGCGATCGGCAGCACGTTCGCCGATAGCAGCGCGCGGATCGCCTCGATCTCGAGGATGCGCATCGGCGCCGGGGAGGGAACGATGCGGCGGAATCCCCGACCCGCATCCTGGGCAAAGCGCCAGCCGTGCTCGCGCTCGAGGCGCTCGGCCTCCTCGGCGGCGAAGAAGCGCCCGACCGGCTTGCTTGGCTGCGCGAAGGCCGCATCGCCGGCATCCACTTCCACCTGGGTGAGAACGGACGCGACCGCGCTGTTCATGCCCTCGTCGCGCAGCACGTTGCCGAGCGTCTGCTGGAGCATGTAGCCCATGCCGCCCTGGGAATGCGCGACGCAGATATCCATCGGCATGGGCGGCAGCTCCTTCGCCGAGCGCGCCATGCGGAACAGGATGTTGCCGACCACCGGGCCGTTGCCGTGCGTCACCAGCAGGCGGTAGCCCGAGCGCATGATGGCCGCGAGGTGGCGGCACGCCCGGTGCATGAGCTGCAGCTGCTCCTCGGCCGAGCCGCGGATGTTGGGCGGATAGCTCGCATTGCCGCCAAAGGCGACGACCACCAGGCCGTTCATTGGACGATGGCCGCCGCCATCCGGCAGGCCGCGGTGCTGCTCTCGGCGAGCAGCGCCCCGGCCGCGGCCAGCTTCTGCTGCTGGGAAGAAAGCGGCTGCGGATCCTGCTCGGTGCCGCAGACGAAGGCGACCACGGAGAGCTGCCGCCCTGCGCCGGCCGCCCTCGCCTTCGCCGCCGCGATAGCGGGTGCGAGCGCGCCCGCCGGGTCGGCGTGGCTGCCGTAGCCGAGCACCACGTCGAGCACCAGCGCGGCGAGCGTCGGATCGTCGGCCAGAGCTTCGAGCATCGCCACGCGCGAGCTCATGTCGATCATCGGATGCGGCCGCCCGATCGTGTACTCCTCGGTACCGAGGTCGAGCGCCAGGTGATCCTGCGCCGGCGCGCCGTGCGCGAGCGCCGCTACGGCGTCGAGCGGCACGTTCGACGCGACGCGCAGCCCGAGGCCGGTCCAGATCGCCTGCGCTTCGGCGCAGAACGTGCCGCCGGAGAAGAGCCCCGCCAGGCGCCCCTGTCCGCGTGCGAAACGTCCTGCCGGGTCGGCCAGCGGGCCCTGCGGCGCCGGTGCACCTCCGCGCGCCAGGGTCACGGCCGCGCGGGCCGCGTCGCTCAGCGTCGCGGCAAATAGGAGGCGCGGCGAGGCCGGCAATGCATCGGCCGGCGCGCCAAGAAAAAGGATTACGCACGGCTTGCCGGACGCGCGTGCCTGCTCGGCAATCGCGCTTGCCACGCGCGCCGAGGGCGGCTTCGACACGATGCAGATCACGCGCGTCGCCTCGTCCGCGGCGAGGAGCTCGAGCGCCTGCTTCATGGTCGCGCCGCCGATCGCGTCGCTGAGGTCGCGCCCGCCGGTTCCCAACGCGTGCGACACGCCTTCGCCGAGCGCGTGGATGCGGCAGGTCACCTCCTGCAGGCCGGTGCCGGAGGCGGCGACGATGCCGATCGCGCCGCGCCGCACCACGTTCGCGAACCCGAGCGGCACGCCGCGCAGGATCGCCGTGCCGCAGTCCGGCCCCATGACCAGCAGGCCGCGCTTGCGCGCCTCGGCCTTCAGCTCGCGCTCTTCTTCAAGGGGCACGCCGTTGCTGAAGAGAAACACGTGCAGCCCGAGCTTCAGGGCCTTCAGGGCCTCCGCCCCGGCGTACGGCCCGGGCACCGAGACGACCGCCACGTCGGCGGCGAGGCCGCGCGCCGCCGCCGCGCCGAGCGAGCGCAGCGCCACCGGCTGGGCCGCCCCGGTGCTCGGCGCGTCGTCGCCCGCCAGCGCGCGCTCGAGCTCGGCGAGCGCGCGCTCCAACGCCGCCGGCGTCTCGGCCTCGGCCACGATCATCAGGTCGTTCGGCTTGGCCGCGGCCAGCTCGGGCGCATCGAGCTGCGAGGCGCGCAGCAGCTCGCGGTTGGCCGGCGTGCCCATGAGCAAGGTGGCGCGCCGCACCCCGGCCAGGCCCTGCAGGCGCTGGCCGATGCGCATCAGCGCCACGGAGTCCTTGTAGAGATTGGGCTTGACGGCGGCGCGGCGCTGCATCGGCTCAACTGTAGGCAAGCGTCGCGGCTGTTGTCCAGACGCATGGACAAAACAGCGGCGCCGGTCTATATCTTCGGCACCAACGAGGAGGAATTTCCCAATGCTGAAGACCATCATTGCCGCGGCGCTGGTCGCCGCCGCGGGCCTGGCGCATGCCGCCGAGCCGATCAAGATCGGCCTGGTCGCCGCGCTGAGCGGCCCGTCCGCCCAGTCCGGCGAAGCGATCACGCGCGGCCTCACCATCGCGATCGACGAGATCAACGCCAAGGGCGGCGTGCTCGGGCGCAAGCTCGAGCTGGTGCGCCGCGACGACGAATCGAGCCCGCCCAAGGGCGTGAGCGCGGCGCGCGAGCTCATCTACCAGGAGAAGGTGGCGGCGGTGTTCGGCGGGCTCGACACGCCGGTGTCGCTCGCTTTCATCCCGATCATCAACAAGGAGCGCGTGCCCTACATGGGCGTGTGGGCGGCCGGCACGCCGATCACGCGCAACGGCGCGAAGGAGAACTACGCGTTCCGCGTCTCGGCGGTCGACATCATCGTCGACGAGGCCCTGCTCAAGTATGCGCAGAAGAAGTACGGCTCGAAGAAGCCCGGCCTGATCCTGATCAACAACCCGTGGGGCGAATCGAACGAGAAGGGCCTGCGCGCGATGGCGAAGGAGCTCGGCGTGCAGCTTGCCGGCGTGGAGAAATTCGAGAACGCCGACGTCGACGTGACGCCGCAGCTCACGCGCCTGAAGAACGCGGGCGCCGACAGCCTGATCCTGGTGGCCAACGCGGCGCCGGGCGCGCAGATGATGAAGTCGCGCGAGCGCATGGGCTGGAAGGTGCCGGTGGTCTCGCACTGGGGCATCTCGGGCGGCCGCTTCACCGAGCTCGCCGGCCCGAGCGCCGCCGATGCGGTGTTCGTGCAGACCTACAGCTTCTTCGGAAGACAGGGCCCGGCCGGCGAGCGCGTGCTCGCGGCGCTCAAGCAGAAGTACGGCGTGAAGGGTCCCGAAGACGTGTTCTCGCCGGTGGGCCTCGCCAACGCCTACGATGCGATGCACCTGCTCGCGCTGGCCATGCAGCAGGCCGGCAGCACGAAGGGGCCCGAGGTGCGCAAGGCGCTGCACGGCATCGACCAATACGCAGGCCTGATCAAGACCTACCGCAAGCCCTTCAAGCCGGAGGACCAGGACGCGCTGCGCGCCGACGACTACGTGATGGTGCGCTTCGACGGCGAGAAGATCGTGCCGGTGAACTGAGCCGGCGGCGCGAGGGGAATGGAGCTCTTCCTCTCCGCGCTGGTCACGGGAGTCGGGCTGGGCAGCATGTACGGGCTGCTCGCGCTCGGCTTTTACGTGACCTACGCGGTATCGAGCACGGTCAATTTCGCGCAGGGCAGCACCATGATGCTCGGCGCGGTAGCCGGCTTTACGCTCGGCGTCACCTGGGGCTGGCCCTGGCCGGCGGCGGTGGCCGGCGCCCTCGCCCTCTGCGCGGCGTGGGGCGTCCTCGTGGAGCTGGTCGGCGTGCGGCCGTTTGCGCGGCGCGGCTCGGACCTGTGGCTCATGGCCACCGTGGCGCTCGGCCTGATCCTCGAGAACGTGGTGCTCTTCACCTTCGGCAAGGATCCGCGCGGCATGCCGGCTTCCTCGCTCACCGCCGAGGTGCTGCGCATCGGCGGCTTGCGCATCTCCGCGCTGCAGCTCCTCATCCCCGCGGTGGGGCTCGCGATCGCGGTGGCGCTCGACGCGCTGAGCCGCCATACGCGCGCCGGCAAGTCGATGCTCGCCATCGTGCAGAACGCCGACGCCGCGCGCCTCACCGGCATCAACGTGCGCGCCGCGGTGCTCGGGGCGTATGCGCTGTCGGGCCTGTTCGCCGGGGTGGCGGGGCTGCTCATCGCGCCGCTCTTCACGGTCTCGCCGAGCATGGGCACTCTGTTCGGCATCAAGGCGTTCGCGGTGGCGATCCTCGGCGGCATCGCCAACCCGTGGGGCGTGGTCGCGGCCGGCCTGATCTACGGCGCCGCCGAAGCGCTGATCACGGCCTCGCTCGGCTCGATCTACACGCAGGTCCTCGCCTTCAGCCTGGTGATCGTCGCGCTCGCGCTGCGGCCCGAGGGGCTGTTCGGCCGCACCGCGGTGAAGAAGGTATGAGGATTCCCCTGCCGGCGATCGTCGGCGCGCTCGCCGCGGCGGCCGTCGCGGCCGCTTTCCTCGCCAATGGCTACCAGGTGTTCGTCATCGCGAGCGTCGCGCTCACCGCCATGGTCGCCATCGGGCTCAACGTGCTGCTCGGGCTGGCGGGCCAGATTTCCCTCGGGCACGCCGCTTTCTATGCCATCGGCGCCTATACCTGCGCCATCCTCACCACGCGCCTCGAATGGAGCTTCTGGCTCGCCTTTCCGCTCGCCGGCGCAATCGCCGGCGTCGCCGGCGCGCTGCTCGCGCTGCCGGCCCTGCGCGTGCGCGGCCCCTATCTCGCCATGGTCACCATCGCGTTCGGCTTCGTAGTCGAGCAGAGCGCCGCCGAGCTGCGCGACCTGACCGGGGGCTGGAACGGCATCATGAACATCCCGCGCCCGGCGCTCCTCGGCGCCACGCTCGATGAAGCGGGCATCGCCGTCGCGAGCATCGTCCTCGTCGCGGTGCTGGTGCTGCTCTTCGCCCGCCTCGAAGCGAGCCGCTGGGGCCTCGCGATGCGCGCCACGCGCGATGCCGAGGTGGCGAGCCAGTCGATCGGCCTCGACTTGGTTCGCGTGCGCGCCGCCGCCTTCGTGCTGTCCGCGGTGCTCGCCGGCCTAGCCGGCGCGCTGTTCGCCGTGCTCAACAACTTCATCAGCCCGGAGTCGTTTCCGTTCTTCCAGTCGATCACGTTCCTGCTCGTGGTGCTGGTCGGCGGCCCGGGAACCGCGCTCGGCCCGGTGGCGGGCGCCATCGTGGTGGTGCTGCTGCCCGAGATGCTCGGCTTCCTCGAGGAATACCGCCTGCTCTTCTTCGGCGCGCTGCTGCTCGTCGTGCTGCTCGCGGCGCCGGAGGGCATCATGGGATTCGTGGAGCGACGCCTCGCGCACCGTACGCCGCGCACGCCGCGCCCGGCGCCCGAGGAAGCGCAAGCCTTCCTCGCCGGCGCGGCCGGGCCCGCCGAGCTGCGCGTGGAAGGATTGTCGGTGGCGTTCGGCGGCACCAAGGCGGTGAGCGAGGTAAGCCTGGTCGCGCGCGCCGGCGAGGTAACGAGCATCATCGGGCCGAACGGCGCGGGCAAGACCACGCTGCTCAATCTCATCGGCGGGTTCTACGTGCCGGACGCCGGCGCGGTGCGCCTCGGCGCGCAGCTCCTGCCGCGGGGCCGCACGCACCGCGTAGCCCGCAGCGGCGTGGCGCGCACCTTCCAGACCACCCAGCTCTTCGCGCGCATGACGGTGCTCGAGAACCTGCTCATCGCGCTGCCGCGCGGCCATGACGCGCGCCTCGCCGAAGGGCTGCTCGCCTACGTCGGCTACGGCGGCGACGTCGGCCAGCCGGCCGGCCGGCTGCCGCACGTCGACCGGCGGCTCGTCGAGCTGGCGCGCGCGCTCGCGGTGCGGCCGAAGGTGC
>DASVFV010000115.1:0-5703 GCA_036379875.1 Burkholderiales bacterium
GCGCCGACGCGCAGCTCGAAACGGCCGCCGCACAGCCACTTCGCGCGCTTGTCGGCCTCGGTGATGTAGGCCCAGACGCGCTCGATGGGGCCGGGCAGCAGGCGCTCGAGCTTCACGGTGCCGGGCTCGATGACGGTGACGGGACGGGTCATTTGCGTTTCCTTTTCGATGAAGAAGTCTTGGCGGCCTTGGCGATCGCGTCTTCCGCGCGCAGCGCGGCCTCGAGGTGATCCAGGCGCTCGGACCAGAAGCGGCGCGTGTCCTGCATCCAGCGCGTCAGGTCGTCGAACGGCTTGGGCTCGAGCGCGAGGAAATGGTCGCGGCCCGAGATGCGCCGGCGCACCAGCCCGGCGCGCTCGAGCAGCTTGATGTGCTTCGACACGGAGTTGAGCGAGATGCCGAACGGCGCCGCGACCTCGGTGACGCGCGCCTCGCCGGCGGCGAGCCGCCTGAGGATCGAGCGCCGCGTGTCGTCGGCCAGGGCAATCAGCGTGTCGTCGAGGTCCATGGCCTATATTCATCCAAATGGGTGAATATGTCAACGCCGCTTATGCTTCACCTGTAACCATGCACCGCCTGCTCCCGCTCGTTCTGGTCGGCGCCGCCCTGCTCGCCTGGGAGGCTGCCTCGCGCAGCGGCCTGTGGAGCCCGCTGCTCTTCCCCTCCCTCGCGAAGATCTTCGACCAGCTGGTGTACTTCTTCTCGCGTCCGGCGATGCTCGGCGAGGCGCTGGTGTCGCTCGAGCGCGCGCTCGGCGGCTTCGCGCTGGCCGCCGCGCTCGGCATCGCGCTCGGCGTGGTGATGGGGCGCTCGCGCCTCGCCGCGGCGCTGCTCGACCCGCTGTTCTCCGGCACCTACGCGGTGCCGAAGCTCGCGCTCTTCCCGATCTTCATCTTCGTGTTCGGCATCGGCAGCCTGTCGAAGGTAGCGCTGGTGTTCCTCGAGTGCCTCTACCCGATCGTGATCATGACCTACGCCGGCGCGCGCGACGTGCCCGAGAAGCTGCTCTGGTCGGCGCGCAACATGGGCGCCTCGCGCGCGACCATCCTGCGCCGCGTGGTGATCCCGGCCACCACGCCCTTCATCTTCGCCGGCTTCCGCGTCGCGGTGCCGGTGGCGATGATCGTGGTGGTGATCACGGAGATGGTGAGCTCGGCCGACGGCCTCGGCTACCAGGTGATCTACGCGCTCTCCTCGCTGCGCACCGACCGCATGCTCGCGGTGGTGATCGTGATCGCCGCGCTCGGCTACCTGCTCGACAAGGCGGTCGTTCTCGCGCGCGACCGGTTGATATACTGGGAAAAGCTCGACGCCTACTACGTGTGAGGGGAACGCCGTGACGAGGATTTTGCTTTCACTGCTGTGCTTCCTGTTCGTTGAAACTGCACTCGCCCAAACCCCTCCCCTGATCCGCCTCGGGCGCGGCTTCGCCGCCGAGGAGCAGGTCTGGCTGATGAGCGCGCGCCCGGACCTCGCGCCGAACCAGGGCAAGCGCTACCAGCTCAAGCAGATCCTCTTCCAGGCCAACCCCGAGCGCTTCCAGGCCTTCCTCGCCGGCGAGCTCGACGCCGGCACCGCGCCGGGCCTCGCGGTGATCTTCGCGCGCGCGCAGGGCATGGACATGAAGATCGTCGCGAGCGTGTGCCTGGAAGCGAAGGGCGAGCAGTACTTCACCACCACCTACATGGTGAAGGACGACGGGCCGGTGAAGAGCATCAAGGACCTGAAAGGAAGCACGATCGGCGTGGTCGGCATCAAGACCGCGACCGACCTCTGGGCGCGCGCCGGCCTGATCAACGCCGGCCTCGTGCCCGACAAGGACACCAAGGTCGTGCCGATGGCCTTCCCGGTGATCGGCGACGCGGTGCGCACCGGCAAGGTGGGCGCCGGCACCTTCGTCGAGCCGTTCTACTCGGCCGAGATGGCGAAGGGCGGCCTGCGCAAGCTCTTCACCGCGGTCGACGCCGTGGGCTACGACCACGAGCTCCTCGACATCTTCTTCGGCGAGAAATTCCTGAAGGAGCACCCCGACGCGGTGCGCGCCTTCCTCGCCGATTACGTCGCGGTGACGAAGTACTACCTCGCGAACATGGAGCAGGCGAAGACCGACCTGCACAAGGCCGGCTTCGTGCGCACGCCGCTGCCGGCCTACCTGAAGACGCGCGACTGGAAGCGCGACCCCAACGCGCGCGTCGACGTGGAGAGCCTGAAGAAGCTCTCCGCGTTCATGCTCGACAAGCTCGAGTGGCTGGAGAAGCCGGTGAACGTCGACTCGATGGTCGACCAGAGCTACCTGCCGCGCTGACGCGCTAGAGCTGCGCCTGGCCTTTTCGCGCCGCGCTCACGCAGTTCCTGGTTTCACCCTTGATGGCGTGCTGGCGCGCATTATGCAGCCAGCGGTCGGCGCTCGCCAGGGTGCGGCGGCCGTACTCGGAGCTGTATTCGGGCAGCTTGCGCGCCTGCGCGATGCGTGCCTCGACTCTCTCGATTTCGTCCTTGCAGTTTTGCGCGAGCAAGTCCTGCCGCCCGGCCTGCGCAGGCGGCAGCAGCGCCAGCAGGGCGGCGCAGAACACCACGACTTGTCGCGAGGAAAGCATCGCCGCACATTACGCCCGGCGCGCATTCCCGTACTGTGACGAAAGTGGCCGGTTGACCCGCACACAACACCGGCAACCCGTCCCGAGCGTGACCTAAGGCACGCTGGCGTTGTTTCCGGTGCTATCCCGTAATTGTGCGAGCGCACAAGCCGGACCAGCGGAAAGCTACTTGCCGCGCTGAGAGTCCTTGTCGCGGCCAGCGTGCAACGCGATGCCTATGAAGACCAGGATGACAACGAACATCAGGATCGCGGCGAGGGTTTGCATGTCAGAGCCGTCCAAGTTCGTCCACGCCTCGTTCGTTCATTGCCTGCATGGGGGTGCGCCGCTAGCGACGCGACGGCGGGCGCTTGTCGCGACCCGCGTCGAGACTGATGCCCAGGAAGAGCAAGACTACAAGCAGCATGACGATGCCGGCGATCGTTTGTCTATCAAGTAGCTCCCAGAACATGGCGTCGGATTCCTAAAGGCGGGCGGTCGCTTCTATCCGCAGCTCGATGCGGCGATGCAGCTTCATGATTCCCAAGGATAACGCAGCGACCGTGCCCAAGGCCATCGCGTAAAGCGCGAACGTCGCATCATCTGCCGCAGTGATAAGCCAGCCGACCAAGCTGATGTCGGTCACCACCATGATGCCTTGCCAGAATTTCAGGTAGGCAATCTGTTCGCGCACTCGATCGAGCTCTGCCACGCACGCACAACGAACTCCTCTGAAAAGTCGTTGACCCTCACTGTCCTGCGCCCGGTGAGAGGACTACCCAAGTAGCTGCAGTCAATGCTTCTCGAGGAAGGCGCGGATCGCGTCGTTCACGGGTTGGGGATGGGTGACCGGTCCCATGTGGCCGAGGCCGTCGATCTCGGTCACCTCGACGCGCGGTAGCACGCGCCTGAGTCGCTGCGTCACCGCTCGCGAGGAGAGCGGCGAGCGGGTTCCGGTGACGAGCAGCACCGGGATCTCCAGCCGCGCAAATGCGGCGAGCGGCGTCGGTTGGCCGAACAGCGCTTCCTTCCAGGCCTCGATGCTCACAATGGATGCGGTGATCGCCTCGCGGTTACGCTCGGGCATGCGGTCGAACGATTCGCCGCCCATCCAGAAGTCGATGAAGCGCCGCGACGCGCCGACTGGATCGCCGGCATTGACGAGCGCGATGGCGGCGTCGGCGGCGTTGCGGATGCCGTCCACGTCATTCGGTGACGGCGATTCCTGCTCGACCAGCGCGAAGAGCGTGGGCTCGTACAGCGCGAGCGCGCGCACGCGCCGCGGATATTTCAGGGCGGCGACCAGGGCGATCGCGCCGCCGTAGGAGTGCCCGACCAGCGCGAACGGATCGCCGGCCTTCGCGAACACCGGGTCGAGGAGCTCGACTTCATCGCCCAGCGTGACCTTGCGGCCCGGGTGCGGCGTCTTGCCCGCGCCGTAGGAATCGGCGGCGATGACGTGGAACTTAGGCGCGAGCGCGTCCATCAGGCCGCGCCACTGCGCGGAGGAGCTCGCATTGGAGTGCAGGCACACCACGCCGGGGCCGGCGCCCGCCTCGCGGAAGAACGGCGCCGCTGGCATCGTCACAGCTACCAGAGCGTCGCGAGGGTGCGCAGCGCCATCGCGCCGATCAGGATCGCGAACACGATGCGCAGGGTCTTCACCGGCACGCGATAGGCGGTGCGCGCGCCAAGCGGCGCCATCGACATGCTCGCGATCACGATCAGCACCAGCGCCGGAAGATAGACGTAGCCGACAGTCCACGGCGGCAGCCCCGAGGTGCGCATTCCCTGCACGATGTAGCCGGCGGTGCCGGCGAGCGCGATCGGGAAGCCGTTGCCGGCCGCGGTACCGATGGCGCGGCGGATTGGCACGTTGCACCACGAAAGGAATGGCACGGTGAGGAACGCGCCGCCCGCCGAGAACAGGCTCGACGCGACGCCGATGCCCGCGCCAGCCGCAAACAGTCCGCCCGCGCCGGGCAGCGCGCGCGTGGCCGCGGGCCGCAGGTCGAACAGCATCTGCGCTGCGGCGTAGAACGCCAGCACCGTGAAGATAATCGCGAGGCCGCGCGTCGGGATGTAAGCCGCGGCGAGCGCTGCGCCGAAGGATCCGACCAGGATGCCGGGCGACATGGCGCGCACGATGCCCCAGTCCACCGCGTCGCGCTTGTGGTGCGCGCGCATGCTGGCGGCCGAAGTGAAGAAGATCACCGCCATCGAGGTGCCGAGCGCGAGGCGCATCACGTGCTCGGCCGGCAGCCCCTGCCCGCCGAACGCCCATACGAGGAGCGGCACCGCGATGGCGCCGCCGCCGATGCCGAGCAGCCCGGCGAGAAACCCGACCGCGATGCCTGTTCCGAGATAGGCGGGCCACCACTCCATGTCAGGGCCTCGGCGGCTCGGTGGCCTTGAAGGAGGCGCGCGCGGCGAGCGGCGCGTACCAGTCGCGCAGCTTCGGATGGCCGCTGCGCCAGTCGAGGTCCGGCATGCGCAGCTCGAGCGCGAGCGCGCAGGCGAGCGTGAGCTGCACCATGTTGAGCCGGCCGCGCATCAGGGCATGCGAGACCTCGCGCTCCCAGACTTCCGCAAGGCGCGCGGCGCGGGCCTGCTCGTGGCGAATCGTGGTGGGCGAGCGCTCGTTTTCCGGGCGGTACAGCTCGCGCATCCACACGCACAGGCCGTCGAGGTAACTGCGCGCCAGGCCTTCGAGGCGGCGCGCCTCCCATCCGTCCGCTTGCAGCGCGGGCTTGCCGTCGAGCTGGTCGAGGTAGGCGCAGATCACGCCGGATTCTTCCATCCCCACGCCGTCGTCGCGCACGAGGTAGGGCACGCGCCCGGACGGGTTGATTCGGTAGTAGGGACTGTCCTTCTTGCGGGTCTGCGCGAAAACGACCTCCACGCGGCCTTCCAGGCGCTTCTCGATCACCACGATGCGCGCCATGCGCGCGTAGGGGGAGCCCGGCGTGCAGTAGAGCTTCACGCTCGGATCAGGTCCCAGATGCGGTTGCGGTACTCGTGGCACCGCATCGACTTCTTGATCTCCAGCGTGCGCGGGCGCGGCAGGTCGATCGCGATCTCCTCGCGGATGCGGCCGGGGCGCGCGGACAGCACCACCACGCGGTCG
>DASVFV010000116.1:0-87158 GCA_036379875.1 Burkholderiales bacterium
TTGTGGCCCTGACCCCGAATTAGGTTTTCGAGGCGTGGGCGGCCAATACGTCGGCCACGCAGGCGGTGAGGCGCTTGGCGTAGTCGATGTGCAGGAACTCGTTCGGGCCGTGCGCGTTGGAGTGCGGGCCGAGCACGCCGGTGATGAGGAACTGCGCCTGCGGGTACTTGGCGCCCAGCATGGCCATGAACGGGATGGTGCCGCCCTCGCCCATCGACATCGACGGCTTGCCGTAGTGCTTCACCGAGGCGGCCTCCACCGCATCGGTCAGCCAGCGCACGGTCTGCGGGGCATGCCAGCCGGTGCCGGCGTGGCCGGGCGTGAAGGTGACGCGAGCGCCGTAGGGCGGATCGGCTTCGAGGATGGCCTTGAGCTGGCGCGCGGTGCTGTCGGCGTTGACCGTCGGCGGCAGGCGCAGCGAGAGCACGAGCTCGGTCCTGGGGCGCAGCACGTTGCCCGCGCTCGCGGGCGCCGGCAAGCCGTCGGCGCCGGTGACGGCGAGGAATGGCCGCCAGGTGCGGTTCAGCACCAGGTCGGCGAGGTCGACCTGCATCGGCTGCATGCCCGGCACGAACGGGAATTTGCGCCAGATCTCCTCGCCCAGCACCTGCGCCGCCTTCTTCGCCTGTGCGGCGCGCTCGGGCGGGATCTGCGCGTGGAAGGCCGAGTGCCTGACGATGCCGGTGTCGGCGGCGTCGATGCGCTCGAGCAGCATGCGCGCGATGCGGAAGCTCGAGGCCACCACGCCGCTCGCGTCGCCCGAGTGCACGCCCTCGGTGAGCACCTCGACCGTGAGCGTGCCGTTGATCAGCCCGCGCAGCGAGGTGGTGTTCCAGAGCTGCTGGTAGTTGCCGCAGCCTGAATCCAGGCCGACAACCAATGCAGGAACGCCGATACGCGCTTTTAACTGGTCCAGATAAGCCGGTAGATCGTAGCTGCCGCTCTCCTCGCAGCACTCGATCAGCACCACGATGCGCGCGTGCGGGCGCTTTTCCTCGTGCAGCGCCTTCAGCGCGGCAAGCGAAGCGAACACCGCGTAGCCATCGTCCGCCCCGCCGCGGCCGTAGAGCTTGCCGTCCTTGATCACCGGCACCCACGGCCCGTAGCCCTCGCGCCAGCCGACCATCTCGGGCTGCTTGTCGAGGTGGCCGTACATGAGCACGGTTTCCCCGGACGACGATTGAAAGGGAGGGATTTCCAGAAAAAGCACCGGGGTCCGCCCTTCGCTGCGCACCACCTCCAGCTTCATTCCTTCCACCGCGTTCTTGCGGCACCAATTGGCCGCCAGCTCGACCGCGGCGTCGATGTAGCCGTTCTTCGACCACTGCTTGTCGAAATGCGGCGACTTGGCGGGAATGCGGATGTAGTCGACGAGCGCGGGAACGATCGAGTCGTCCCAGAACTGGCTGATCTTCATGAGCCGAATTTACATGCGAAACAGCCCGCGGCGTGCTGGAAGGGTAAAAATCACCTCGCCACAATCGCGGCATGCCTCTCTACCGCGCCACCGCCCTCATCGCCGTGCTCCTCATCGTGCTCCTGTCCGCGGGCTACGCCGCTGCCGAGCGCGATGCGGCCGATACCGGAACGAATTCGGGGCCAGGGCCACGAATCGTTCACGAGTTGCGGCCCTGACCCCGAATTAGGTGCAGCACTAAGGCGCTGAGCGCCAGCAGCACTGCCACGAGGAAGAGGCCGAAGTAGTCGGAGAAGAACCACGCCGCGCGCTCGACGAGCTGGGGCTCGGCGACCACGCCCTTCGGGAAGCGCACTACCAGCGCGATCGGCGCCTGGGCGCGGAAGGCGGCGCGGCCGTCGCGCACCAGGCTCTGGTAGTCCGCGCCGCTCGCTTCCAGGCGAATCTGCCGCGCCGGCACGCTCGCCGGCAGGATGACCTCGGCGGTCATGCGCTCGCCGCCCTTCAGCGACCAATGCAGCGCGTCGTGGTCGCCGAGGAACGCGACGCGGCGCGCGGCGCGGTAGGTGAGCTGGTAGAGGTGGCGGCCTTCCGCGGGCACGGGGCCGCCGACGCGCAGGCGCGCGCCGTCGAGCACGAAGGGCTGCACGTGTCCGTCGCGGATCACGTCGACCACGCGCGCCTCGCGCGGCAGCTCGCGCTCCAGGCGCGGCGCGTCCTTCGCGCCCTCGAGCGTGATGCGCTCGACCACGGTGAGCTCGCCGCTCTTCGCTACGCGGATCTCGGTATGCAGGTCGAGCACGCGGGCGTGCGCCGAAGGAGCGAGAAATGCGGCAACGAGGAGGAGCCGCGGGAACCTCATTCCCGCTGCAGCAGCGCCTCGGCGAGCTCCAGGATGTCGTCAGGCCAGTAGGTCGCCGGGCGCGGGCGCGGCGCGCCGGCGTCGAGCGTGGCGCGGCAGGCGAGCACCGGCAGGATCCAGCGCGACGGAACGGCCGCGCGCCCGAGCGCCGCGCCGAGCAGCGCGCCGCAGATCGCGGCGTTGGTGTCGGTGTCGCCGCCCGCGGCGACCGTCGCCATGACCGCTTCCTCGAAGCCGGAATGGCCGAGGTGGAAAAACGCGTTCTCGAGCGCGATCGCCACGGAGCCCATCCTGGTGGCGAAGTCGCGCGGCAGTTGCGCGCGCTCGACGATCTCGCGCGCGCGGCCGCGCGAGTGGGCGAGCGCGGCCGCGCGCATCTCTAACCGCCGACTCTCGACCGTCCCTTCGCCGCCGATGCCTGCGGCGATCGCCGCCGCGTACGCGGCGCACGCTTCGATGCACACCGGGTTGGTGTGCGTGAGCGCCGAATCGGCGCGCGCCGCGGCCGCCGCGCGCGCCGGATCGCCCGCCGCCCACACGCCGATCGGCGAGACGCGCATCAGCGAGCCGTTCGACTCGCTGTCGGTGGTGACCATGCCGAGCAGCCCGCGCTCGGTGGTGGTGCCGATGTCGACCGGGCGGCTCTGCAGCCATTCGCGGTAGGCGCTCAGCGTCTTTTCCTTGTTGAATTCGTTTTCGAGAAGCAAAGACCTGCCGAGCGCGAGCGCCATCTCGCTGTCGTCGGTCGGCTGCCCGGCGATGGTGTGGTAGACGCCGCCGTCGGCGAGCTCGCGCACGCCGCCCGGAAACGCGGCGGCGATCTCGGCGGCGCTCTTGAACTCGACCAGCGCGCCGAGGCTGTCGCCGATCACCTGGCCGAGCAGGCAGCCCTGCGCGCGCTCCACGCGCGCCTCGGGCGCGCGGCGCGGGAAGCCGAGCGCGACGCGCGCCTTCTGCGCCGGCTCCTGCTCGAGCTGCTTCCAATCGTAGGCGGCGAGCTGCTTCGCGGCCTCGGGCGCGCCGGCGAAGCAGCCCGACAGCCGCCGCTCGAGCTCGCCGGTCAGCGCCACTTCTTTGCCTTCCGCGTCGAGCATTACGCCGCCCGCCGCTCGTACGAGCGCGAGGCCGGCCGCCACGTCGTACTCGCTTACGCCGTGGATCGACACGGTCGCGACGCCGTCGCCCGCCGCCACGCGCGCGAGCCGGTAGGCGATGCTCGGCATCGCGACGTAGCGCGCCGGCGCGCAGGCGCGCGACCAGGCGCCGGGGCGCAGCGCCGAGGAGCCGGTGGCGAACACCAGCTCGCCCGCGCGCAGCAGGCGCTGCGAGAGGTCGACGTCGACCGGCTTGCCGTTGCGCTGGAGCGGCCCGGCGTCTTTCGCCCACGCGATGGTGTCGCGCCCGCGGTCGGGGGCAAGTGGTGCGTGCACGACCCCGAGAACCGCATGGGTTTTATGTAAAAGACAAACGGAAATGGACGAACCGCGCTTGCCGCTGGTGAACTCGAAGGTGCCGTCGTGCGGATCGACCAGCCAGACGAATTCCTTCTGCTCGCCCGCGGTGACGCCGGTCTCCTCGCCGACGAAGGTGCCGGGCAGGAGCGCCTGCAGCCGCTCGCGCAGGCGCTCCTCCATCTCGCGGTCGATCGGCGCGCTGCCGCGCCGGCCGCGCGGGCCGTCCGGGCGCAGGAACTCGGCGGCGAGGCGCTCGCCCTCTGCCTCGACCGCGGCGATCGCCGCCGGCAGCAGGTCCTTCAATCGAAGACCTTGCCGCGCAGCGCCTTCAGCCGGGAATGCCTCTTCTTGTTTTCAACTCTCCGGATCCGGGAAGAGCGGGTCGGCTTGGTCGGCTTGCGGGCTTTCGGGAGGTGCGCGGCGGCGGCGACCAGCGACTGCAGCCGTGCCAGCGCCTCGACGCGGTTGCGCTCGAGGCTGCGGTGCGCCTGCGCCTTGATCACCACCACGCCGGTGCGCGTGACGCGATGGTCGCCGGTGCGCAGCAGGCGCTCCTTGATGTGCTCGGGGAGCGACGAGGCCTTGACGTCGAAGCGCAGGTGCACTGCGTTCGACACCTTGTTCACGTTCTGGCCGCCCGCACCCTGCGCACGGACGGCGGTGATCTCAATCTCGTGCTCGGGTATTAGGATGTTCATTCGAATTCGGGGCCAGGGCCACGACTAGTTTCCACGTACGTAAAACCGAATCGCGGCCCTGGCCCCGAATTATGTACTCACGCGGTTGCGGCCGGACTGCTTGGCGCGGTAGAGGGCCTCGTCGGCGGCCTTGATGACTTGCGCGGGGGTGAGCCGGGAGCTCGAGCCACGGGCACCGATGGAAACGGTGACGGAAAGATGCTTCTCGGGCGTACCGGCGCCGCGACGCTTGGCGCCATGCTCGTGCTGCTTCGGCCGGTCGGCGGCGCGCACCGCCATGCGGTAGCCCTCGATCGAGATGCGGATGGTTTCGAGATACAGCAGCGCCTCGTCGAGCTCGGCGCCGGGGAAGAGCACCGCGAACTCCTCGCCGCCGTAGCGGTAGGCGATGCCGCCGCCGCCCACCTCGGCAAGCCGCGCGCCGACCAGCTTCAGCACCTGGTCGCCGATGTCGTGGCCGTGCGTGTCGTTGAATTTCTTGAAGTGGTCGACGTCGACCATCGCGATGGCGTACTGCCCGCGCAGGCCGCGCAGGCGCTCCTCGAGCGCGCGCCGGCCGGGCAGGCCGGTGAGCGTGTCGCGGAACGCGAGGTGGTGCGACTCCTCGAGCAGCGCCACGATCAGAATGGCCCCCGCCGCCGACATGAACGCGGCGTGCACGCCCGCGAGCGCGGTCCACTCCGACGCGATGTAGAAGGCGGCGAGCGCGCCGGCGAAGCCGACCTGGAGCGGCGCGAACTCGGGCCACGCGCGCCACATCGCCGCGGCGAACGCGGCGGCGAACATGACGCGGCCGAGGACCGGCGGCAGGTGCATGCCGGGCAGCAAGGCGACCGCCGCGGCCTCGATGGCGAGCAGCGCGAGCCAGCCGATGCCCGCGCGGAAGCGCACGCCGCGCTCGGGAAAGACGAGCACGAGGAGCGCGTTGAGCGGCACGAGGACGTAGAGGAGGCCGGTCGGCGCGAACTGATAGGCGGCGAAGGCGCCGAGCAGCGAGGCGAGGATGACGAACGCCCGCGCGCGGTTGAAGCGCCACGCCATGCCGGCGCCCACCAGCAGCACCGCATACGGGCCGTAGCTGCGCAGGCCGGCGAGCTCCGCCGGCAGCGGCACCAGCCACGCGAGGAGCGCCGTCGCCCCCAGGATCCCGGCGGGAACCCACGCCGGGCGCAACACCTTCAGAAGATCGGGCTCAACTCGCGGTTTCAAGCCGATCCGGCCTGAAGCCGACGTCGCACACCCTGCCGCGCTGCGCGCGCTTGCCCATGTGCTCGGCGAGCTGCTTCGCGTCGAGCGTCTCGGTCGCGCGGTTCTTGCGCTTGATGCCCGACACGACGAGCGCCTTGCCGTCCGTCACCGCAAGTCCGGCCAGGGTGGTTTGCTCTGGTAGCGAAACCAGCTGCACGCCGACCCCGCCGTTCGGGCGCTCGGGCACTTCGTCGAGCGGGAACAGCAGCAGGCGGGCGTCGGACGAGAGCGCCGCTACATATTGTTGTGCAGTGGTGAAGGAGAAAGGCGCTCGCGCCGCCGCCCCCTCGTCCACCTTCATGAAGTCCTTGCCCTGGCGCGTCTTCGTCGCGAGGTCGCCCAGCTTGCAGAGGAAGCCAAGCCCCGCGGAGCTGCTCATGAGGAGGCGCGTCTCGGGGTTGCCCGAGCCCATCCACACGATGTCGTCCCCGCCAGAATTGACCAGCGTGTTGACGTGCGCGCCGTCGCCGCGTCCCGAAGGAATGTCGGCCGCCGAGACGCTGAAGCTCTTGCCCGAGCCGGCGAGCAGCGTGACCGCGTCGGTGGTCTTGCACTCGAGCGTCTGCAGCAGCGCGTCGCCGTCCTTGAAGCTCAATTGGGTGACATCCAGGCCGTGCCCGGTGCGCGCGCGGATCCAGCCCTTCCGCGACAGGATCACGGTGACCGGCTCCTCCACCACGGTGCGCTCGACCTGGGCACGCTCGGCAGTCTTGATCAGCGTGCGCCGCTCGTCGCCGAACTTCTTGGCATCCTCGTTCAATTCGCCGATCACGAGCTTCTTCAGCTCCTTCTCGTCGTCGAGGATGTTCCTGAGCTCCTTGCGCTCGGCTTCCAGCTTCTTGCGCTCGTCGTTGAGCGAGACGCCGTCCAGCTTGGTGAGCTGGCCGAGCCGCAGGTTGACGATGTCCTCGCTTTGCCGCTCGGTGAACTTGAAGCGCTTCTGCAGGTTGAGGCGCGCTTCCGCCTGGTCCTCGCTCGCGCGGATCACCTTGATGATCTCCTCGATCTTGACGTACGCGAGCAGCCGCCCCAGCACGATCTCGTGGCGCTCGTTGGCGCGGTCGAGGCGGAAGCGCGTGCGGCGCTCCACCGTCTTCACGCGGAACTCGCCCCACTCGCGCAGGATGTCGACGATGCCCTTGGTCTCGGGCAGGCCGTCGAGGCCGAGCCAGGTGAGATTGATGGCGTAACGCGACTCGAGCGAGGTGTGCACCATCAGCGCCGCCATCAGCTCTTCGGGTTCCTGCCTGGAAGAGCGCGGCTCGATGACCAGGCGCAGCTTCGACTTGCGGTCGCTCTCGTCTCGCACCGACTCGACCTGGTCGAGGATGAACTGCCTCATGCGGCGCTGCTCTTGCGTGACGTCTTTTTTGCTGGAGGAAGATTTCGGATTTGCCAGCGCCTCGACTTCCTCCATGACCTGCCGCACCGACACGCCGTGCGGCAGCTCGGTGACTACCACGCGCCACTGGCCGCGTGCGAGCTGCTCTTTTTCCCATTTACAACGAAGGACGAGGGAACCTCGTCCGGTTGCATACGCTTCCCTGATCTCTTCCTTCGGCGAGATCACCTGCCCGCCGCCGGGGAAGTCCGGTCCCGGCATGATTTCGAGCACATCCTCGAGCTTCGCGCGCGGGTGCTTGATGACGTGCGCGGCCGCCGCGGCGGCTTCCTTCAGGTTGTGCGAGGGAATGCGCGTGGAGAAGCCGACCGGGATGCCGAAGCTGCCGTTCAGCAGGCCGAAGGGGACGCGCGCGGGCAGCAGCACGGGTTCTTCAAACTTCCCGTCATAGTTCTTGGCGAAATCGACGGTGCCCTCCCCGATTTCGCCGAGGAGCAATTCGGCGTACCGGGAAAGCTTCGCTTCCGTGTAGCGATACGCCGCGGGCGCGTCGCCGTCGCGCGAGCCGAAGTTGCCCTGCCCGTCGATCAGCGGGTAGCGCATCGAGAACGGCTGCGCGAGGTGCACCAGCGCCTCGTAGGTCGAGCTGTCGCCGTGCGGGTGGTACTTGCCGAGCACCTCGCCGACGTAGCGCGCGCACTTGGAGAAGCTCGTGGAGCCCGCCATGGCGTAGAGGATCCGCCGCTGCACCGGCTTGAGGCCGTCCGCGATCTCCGGCAGCGCCCGCGCCTTGACGGTCGAGACCGCGTAGCCGAGGTACGCGTGCGAGGCGTGCTGCTCGATCGGCGCCGCGTCGTCGCCGCCGTTGGTGGTGAAAAGGTCTCCGGTTCTGTCGTCCATGGCTTCCTAATAAATGGGGACGGACCCCATTTTTCTCATTTGAACAAGTCCAGTTGTTTGTCCGCGGCCAGCACGGCCAGTTCCACGGCCGATTTGGCTTTTGTCAGCTCATCGGAGAAGCCCGCGCGGCCGCCCGCTTCCCATTTGTACTTGCCGCGCGGATCGATATTGTGCGCGACGAGCAAGGTCACCTTGCCTAGCTTCTGCTTGCCGAGCCACAGGACGTGGCCCTGATATGCCCTTTCCCAGAAGGGCCTGTTCTTTTTCTTAGATGTCCGCTTCAACGGTCTTCCAGTGCTCCCGCATCCAGTTGCGCCGCTCCTCGGCCTCGCCGGCGTCCATCAGCTTCTCGAATTCCTTTTTGACCCTGGAAAGATTTTTCAAAGAAAATTCCATCCGGACGAGGCGCCGCGCATCCGGGTTCATGGTGGTTTCCCAGAGCTGCTCGGGGCTCATCTCGCCCAGGCCCTTGAAGCGCGAGATCTCCCAGCTGCCCTCTTTCACCTTTTCCTTCTTCAATTGATTCAGACTCTCGTCCAATTCATCATCATCCAGGCAGTAGATCCGCCGCGCGGGCTTGCCCTTGCCCTGGCTCGGCACCTCGACCTTGTAGAGCGGCGGCTGCGCCACGTACAGGTGCCCCGCCTCGACGAGGCGCGGCGCGTGCATGAAGAAGAAAGTGAGGAGCAGCGCCTGGATGTGGCCGCCGTCCACGTCCGCGTCGGTCATCACGATCACCTTGCCGTAGCGCAACGAGGTCAGGTCGACCTTCTCCTCCGCGCCGTGCGGGTCGACGCCGATCGCGGTGGCGATGGCCTGCAGCTCCTTGTTCGCGAGCACGGTGCGGCTGTCCTTCGACATCGAGTTGAGCACCTTGCCGCGCAGCGGAAGCAGCGCCTGCGTTTCCTTGTCGCGTGCTTCCTTCGCCGAGCCGCCGGCGGAATCGCCTTCCACCAGGAAGAGCTCGTTGCGCGTGATGTCGCCGGAGGCGCACTCGACCAGCTTGCCGGGCAGCGTGGCGATGCCGCTCGACTTCTTGCGCTCGACCTTCTTGCCCTTGGCGAGGCGCGCCATGGCCTGCTCGATGGCGAGCTCGACGATCTTCTTGCCTTCGTCGACGTGCTCGTTCAGCCAGAGCTCGAACGCGTCCTTCACGCACAGCTCGAGCAGGCGCGCGGCGTGGCGCGTGGTGAGCTTCTCCTTGGTCTGGCCGTGGAACTGCGTGCGCACGATGCGCGCCGAGAGCGTGAAGCAGGCGCGCTGCCAGAGGTCGTCGGGGATCAGCTTCACGCCCTTGGGCGCGAGGCCGCGGCCGTCCATGAACGCGGCGAGCGCGTCGAAGATGCCGGAGCGGAAGCCCGCCTCGTGCGTGCCGCCCGAGCGGGTGGGAATGAGGTTGACGTGGCTGTCGGCGAAGATCTCGCCCTCGCCGACCCAGCCGATCGCCCACGACGCGCCCTCGCCCGGCTCGATGTCGGTGAGCTGCGTCTTGTCGTCGAAATATTTTTCGCCGGTAAAGAGCGGCGCGACCATCTCGCGCCCGTCGAGCATCATCTCGAAGTACTGCGCCATGCCGCGCTCGTACTTCCACAGCCGGGTCTGCTTGCCTTCGACCTCGAGCGCCATGGTGAGCCCGGGCAGCAAATAGGCCTTCGAGCGCACCAGGTGCTCGAGCTCGTTCATCGGGATGTGCGCCGAGTCGAAGTACTTCGGGTCGGGCCACAGGCGCACGATGGTGCCAGTCTTGCGCTCCTTGATTTTTTCGCTCTTCAGCTTCTGCTTGAGCTCGCCGCCTTCGAACGCGATGGTGTGCTTCTGGCCATCGCGGAACACGGTGACTTCACAACGCTTCGAAAGCGCGTTGGAGACCGCCACGCCCACGCCGTGCAGGCCGCCGGAGATGTGATACACGCCGTCGCCGGAGCGCGAGAACTTGCCGCCCGCGTGCAGCATGGTGAAGGCCACCTCGACCGCCGGCTTCTTCTCCACTGGGTGCATATCCACCGGCACGCCGCGGCCCTCGTCCTCGACCTGCACCGAGCCGTCCTTGAACACGCTGATGGTGATGCGCTTGCCGAACCCCGCGAGCGCCTCGTCGACCGCGTTGTCGATCGCTTCCTGGACGATGTGCAGGGGATGCACCGTGTGGGTGTACATCCCCGGCATGCGACGTACGGGCTCAAGCCCCTTGAGGGCTTGGATCGCGGACGCGTCGTAAACCTGCGGCTTTGCCATGTATCTAGTGTTTCCTTGCTGCGGTAGCCCTACCTATTGTACGCCTGCGCGAAACGCTCGATGCTGGCGGCCACCGCGGTGGCGAGCGACGCCTCGTCCCAAAGCTGCAGGAGCTGCTTTTGCATGCGCAGCGCCCCGGCGTCGGCGGCGAGCAGCGCCTGGACGAGCCTCTCGCCGTGACCGATTTCCTCGATCAGGCCCCATTCCAGCGCCCGCCGTGCGTCGATCGATTGTCCGGTGAGCACGAGCCATGCCGCCCGCCCGGAGCCCATGAGGCGCGGCAGCAGCGCCGCTTCGACCACCGACGGGATCGCGAGCTTCACTTCCGGCATGGCGAATTTCGTGCCCTCCGCCGCGACGCGCAGGTCGCAGGCCGCGGCAATCTCGAGGCCCGCGCCGATCACCGCGCCGTGCAGCCGCGCGACCACCGGCACCGGCAGCTCGCGGATGATTTTGCACGCTTCATGGATCCGGGTGACGAAAGCGGGCGCGGTCTCGACGTTCAAAGAGCGCAATTCCACGACATCCGCGCCGCCGCAGAACGCCTTCCCACGGCCGGCCAGGACCACGACTTTTGCGTCGTCAATTTTCCGCAAAGCGTGGTGCAGCTCCGCCAACATGGCGGAATTCAATGCGTTTGCTTTTTCCGGCCGGTTGAGGAAGATTCGGGCGACCGCTCCTTCGCGTTCCACTTCCACCATGCTTTCATCATATAGCCGCGCGGCGCTGAAAAAAGTTTCTACCGCGACTTTGACCACCGTGCTGTTCAAGCGCGGGCTACGCAACGTCTTCATCCAGGGAATCTTCCTGCTGAACAAGGACGCGCCGCGCATGGTGGGCGAAGCGTTCACTCTGCGCTACATCCCGGCGCGCGAGGACGTCGACCAGCTCGGCGCCTTCGAGGGCCGCGGGCACCCGCAGCGCGAGGCGATCGAGGCCTGCCCGCCGGGTCACGTGCTGGTGATGGACGCGCGGCGCGACGCAGCCGCGGCGACCGGCGGCGACATCCTGATGACGCGCCTCATGGTGCGCGGCGCGGCAGGCGTGGTAACCGACGGCGGGCTGCGCGACTCGCCCACCATCGAGAAGCTGGACTGGCCGGCCTACTGCGGCGCGCGCTCGGCGCCGCTCAACCTGGTACGCCACCACGCGGTGGAGAGCCAGGTGCCGATCGGCTGCGGCGGCGTGGCCGTCTACCCGGGCGACGTGCTGGTCGGCGACGCCGAGGGCGTGGTGGTCATCCCGGCCAAGATGGCTGACGAAGTTGCAAAGGAAGCCGAGGCGCAAACCCAGTTCGAGGACTGGGTGGAGGCGCGCGTGAAGGAAGGGCGCTCCATTTTCGGGCTCTACCCGCCGAGCGCCGAGACCAAGGCCGAATTCGAAGCCTGGAAGAACAACAACCCCAAAGCCTGAAATTCGTCAGTTATCATACAAGTTCACCCAGAGGAGGCAGATCCATGTTGAGGAAGCTTTTCGCCGCTTGCGTGCTGGGCGCCTTCGCGTCCGTGGCGGCGGCGCAGGAAACGCTGGTCGTGTACTGGACCAAGGGGTTCTACCCGCAGGAGGACAAGGCGCTCGACGACATGGTCGCCAAGTTCGAGAAGAAGACCGGCGTGAAGGTGGAGCTGTCGCGCTATTCGCCGCAGGAATCGGTGCCGAAGGCGGTGGCCGCGCTCGACGCGGGCACGCCGCCCGACGTCGCCTACGGCGACGTGTTCGACTTCCAGGTTGCCGGCAAGTGGGCCGCCGAGGGCCGCCTCGAGGACCTCTCGGACATCCTCACGCCGATGAAAGGCGACTTCCTGCCGGTCACGCTCGAGACCGTGTACCTGCTGAACGAGAAGACCGGCAAGCGCGCCTACTACGCGTTCCCGATGAAGCGCCAGACCATGCACATCCAGTACTGGAAGGACATGCTGGCCGAGGCGGGCTTCAAGGACGGCGACATCCCGAAAACCTGGAAGGCCTACTGGGACTTCTGGTGCGGCAAGGCGCAGGCCGGCTACCGCAAGAAGAGCGGCAAGCGCCTGTACTCGATCGGCTCGCCGATGGGCGTCGACTCGAGCGACTCGTTCTATTCCTTCCTCACCTACATGGACGCCTACAACGTCAAGGTGGTGGACGACAACGGAAGACTGCTGGTCGACCGGCCGGAGGTGAAGAAGGGCCTGGCGGCGACGGTGCGCGACTACGCGCACACCATCGACGCGGGCTGCACGCCGCCCTCCGCGGTGAACTGGAAGGACCCGGACAACAACGTCGCGTTCCACAACAAGCAGATCATGATGACGCACAACGCGACCATCTCGATCGCCTCGAAGTGGCTCGACGACATGAACAACGAGAAGCTCACCGGCGAGCAGCGCGCCGAGGCGAAGAAGAACTACTACGAGAACATCGCCACCGCGGCGTTCCCGGCCAAGCCCGACGGCAAGCCGATGCAGTACCGCTCGGCGGTCAAGGTCGGCGTGGTGTTCCAGAACGCGAAGAACAAGAAGCGCGCCAAGGAGTTCGTGGCCTTCGCGATGCAGGACGAGAACCTCACGCCCTACGTCGAGGGCGCGCTCGGGCGCTGGTACCCGGTGAAGAAGGCCGCCGCATCGCGGCCGTTCTGGACCGAGGATCCGCACCGCAAGATCGTGCACGCGCAGTTCTCGGCCGGCACGGTGCCCTTCGAGTTCACCAAGAACTGGAAATTCACCATCCTCAACAACGAGAACGTTTGGGCGAAGGCGGTGAACCGCGTGGTGGTCGACAAGTGGACGCCGGAGAAGGCGGTCGACGAGATGGTGGCGAGGATCAAGCAGGTCGCCGGCTAGCTAGATTGAAACTTGTGGTTGGAGATTGACACCGGGCCCTGACGGGCCCGGTTTATTTGATGTCCGCTATCGCGATTCCCCGCCCGGCGCCTGCGGCACCGAGGCGCGGGCTCAACACCTGGCAGGCGTGGGGCATCCTGCTGCTCGCGCCCTACGTCGTGGTGTTCTTCGTGTTCGTGCTCTACCCGGTCTCGTACGGGCTGTGGCTCGCGCGCAACCCGGAGAGCTACCGCACGCTGTTCGAGGACCCGGTGTTCTTCCCCACGGTCCTGAACACCGTGTTCTTCCTGCTGGTCGCGGTGAACCTCAAGTTCGTGCTGGCGCTTTTCCTGTCGGGCTTCTTCGTGCACGAGCGGCGCTGGATCCGCTGGCTGTCGGTGATCTTCATCATTCCCTGGGCGGTGCCGGCGATCCCGACCATCTTCTCGATCCGCTTCATGCTCAACCCGGAATGGGGCCTGGTGAACTCGCTCATCTTCCGCCTCACCGGCGCGGACGGGCCGAACTGGCTCACCAACCCGCCGCTCGCGATGACGATGGCGATGCTGGTGCACATCTGGAAAGCGCTGCCGTTCTGGACGCTGATCCTGATGGCCGGGCGCCTCGCGATCCCGAAGGAGCTCTACGAGGCCGCCAGCGTGGACGGCGCGAGCGCGTGGCAGAAATTCCGCTATGTCACGTGGCCGTCGATCCGCACGCTGTATGTGACATCCACCTTGCTCAGCCTGATCTGGACGCTCGGCGACTTCAACAGCGTGTACCTGCTCACCGGCGGGCAGCCCGCGGACCGCACCCACGTGCTCGCCACGCTCGGCATCCGTTACATCCGGCTCGACCAGCTCGACCACGCGATGGCCACCATCGTGGTCGCGCTGCCGTTCGTGCTGCCGCTCGTCTACTTCATGATGAAGCGTCTCTCCGGGGATGAACAGAAAAGTTCTTAACGAGGCCAAGCTGTGGCTGATCGGGATCCCGGTGCTGCTGTGGACCCTGATCCCGATCTACCACATCTTTCTCTTCTCGATCTCCACGAAGGACTCGGCGTTCTCCGGCGCGCTGTGGCCGAAGGAGCCGACGCTGCGCAACTTCGCCACCGTGTTCAAGCAGGAGCACTTCTACCTGCACCACTTCTGGAACCAGATCTGGAACTCGCTGTGGATCGCGGTCGCCACCGGCCTCCTCACGCTGCTGGTGGCGACTTGCGCGGCCTTCTCAATAAGTAGATTACGAGTGAAAGGCGGCAGGACAGTGATGAATGCGGCGCTCTTCACCTACTTCATCCCCGCGGCGTTCCTGGCGGTGCCGATGTACAAGGCGATGGGCAACTACGGCCTGCTCAACAGCCGCTGGTCGCTGGTGCTGGCGATGGTCACCATCGCCGCGCCGTACGCGATCTGGGTGCTGAAGCAGGCTTCCGACAAGCTGCCCTGGGAGCTCGACGAGGCGGCGCGCATCGACGGCGCCACGCCGCTGCAGCTTTTCCGCCTGGTCTACCTGCCGCTCATGGTGCCGTCGCTGGTCGCGATCTTCACCTACGCGCTGCTCCTCGCCTGGAACGAGTACCTGTACGCGTTCCTGCTGCTTTCGCACGAGAACACCATCCCGCTCGCGGTCGGCCTCGGGCACTTCCTCTCCTCCGACGATTCGCCCTGGGAGATCCTCATGGCCACCGCGCTCATCTACGGCCTGCCGCCGGCGGCGATCTACTACGCGTTCCGCCGCTACATGGTGGGCGGCCTCACCGCCGGGGCGGTGAAGAGCTGATGGCCTCGGTTTCCTTCTCTGCCATCGAGAAATCGTTCGGATCCACGCGGGTCCTGCACGGCATCTCGCTCGACATCTCCGACGGCGAGTTCATGGTGCTGGTCGGGCCGTCGGGCTGCGGCAAGTCGACGCTGCTGCGCATGCTCGCGGGGCTCGAGGACATCACCGGCGGCACGATCGCGATCGACGGGCGCGTGGTGAACGACCTCGACTCCAAGGACCGCGACATCGCGATGGTGTTCCAGAGCTACGCGCTCTATCCGCACATGACGGTGCGCGAGAACATGGGGTTCTCGCTTCGGCTGCGCAATGAAAAAAATAACGTCATTGGCGAGGGGGTGGCACGCGCGGCGAAGATCCTTAACCTCGAGCCCTACCTCGAGCGCTATCCGCGCGAGCTGTCGGGCGGGCCGCGCCAGCGCGTCGCGATGGGGCGCGCGATCGTGCGCGATCCGAAGGTGTTCCTATTCGATGAGCCGCTGTCCAACCTGGACGCGAAGCTGCGCGTGGCGATGCGCTCGGAGATCAAGGCGCTGCACCAGCGGCTGAAGACCACCACCGTGTACGTCACCCACGACCAGGTCGAGGCCATGACCATGGCCGACCGCATCGCGGTGATGAACGAAGGGCGCATCGAGCAGCTCGGCGCGCCGCTCGAGCTCTACGACCGGCCGGCCAACCTGTTCGTCGCGCAGTTCATCGGCTCGCCGGCGATGAATGTCTTCGACGGGGTGATCCGCAACGGGAGCGTGGAAGGCCTCGGAGCCCGATGGCCCGCTCCGGTAAAGGGGACGGAAGGCCAGAGCGTGAAGTACGGCATCCGGCCAGAGCACCTCGCGCTCGGCAGCGAGGGCATCGCCGCGGAGGTCGAAGTGGTCGAGCCGATGGGCGCCGAGACCGAGGTGCTGGCCAGGGTCGGCGCGCAGACCTTCACCGTCATGACGCACGGCCGGCCGACCTTCGGCCCCGGCGAGAAAATCCGCCTCGCGCCGCAGGCCGCCCATGCCCACCTCTTCGACGCCTCCAGCGGTCGCCGGCTCTAACTCCCCCACCTAATTCGGGGCCAGGGCCACGAATCGTTTTTCCGTACGTCGCGCCGATTCTTGGCCCTGGCCCCGAATTAGGAACGTAGAATCGAGCTGATCCATGGCAGAGCAAAGAGACTGGGCATTCCCGGCCGAGATGCGGCCGCGTCCCGAGGACTGGCGCTTCGACCTCGACAAGGCGCTGGACGCGGTGGTGCTGCTGCGCGCCGAGATCCCGGACGACGCGTTCACCGCGCCGATCCTCGGCACCGAGCGCGCCGGCAACGGCGTGGTGATCAACGACAGCGGGCTGGTGCTCACCATCGGCTACCTGATCACCGAGGCGAGCGTGATCTGGCTCACCACCAACAAGGGCACCGTGGCGGGCGGCACGGTGCTCGCCTACGACCAGGCCACCGGCTTCGGCCTGGTGCAGCCGCTCGGCAAGCTCGGCGTGAAGGCGATCGAGCGCGGCAGCGCCTCCTCGATCCGCGTGGGCGAGAACGTGGTGGTCGCCGGCCACGGCGGCCGCGCGCACGCGCTCAAAGCCACGGTGTTCGCGAAGCGCGAGTTCGCCGGCTACTGGGAGTACGTGCTCGATGAAGCGCTCTTCACCGCGCCCGCGCACCCGCAGTGGGGCGGCGCGGCGTTGATCGGCGCCGACGGCAAGCTCGCCGCGCTCGGCTCGCTGCTCGTGCAGGAAAAGATCGACGCCGGGACCATCCAGGGCAACATGATGGTGCCGATCGACCTCCTCGAGCCGATCCTCGACGACATGGCGAGGACCGGGCGCGCCAACCGCGCGCCGCGCCCGTGGCTCGGCATGTACACCACCGAGGCGGGCGAGCGCCTGGTCATCGCCGGCCTCGCGCCCGGCGGACCGGCCGAGCGCGCCGGCGCGCGCGTCGGCGATGCGGTGCTGGAAGTGGCCGGCGCGCGTCCCAAGAGCCTCGCCGACCTCTGGCGCAAGATCTGGGACCTCGGCCCCTCAGGCTCGATCGTGCCGCTCAAGCTCGGCCGCAGCGGCAAGTCCACCGAAGTGCGCATCACCTCCGCCGACCGCGGCGACTTCCTCAAGAAGCCGCACCTGCACTAATACCGACCCCCAATTCGGGGTCAGGGCCAAGACTCCGTTGTCGCAATTCCGGACCAGGGCCAGAACTCGGTCGCGGCCCGGGTTTATCCGGCGCGGTCTGCCAACCGAGCGGTTCGAGCACGCCAGTCTTGAAAGGGTCGCTCGCCAGGGGATACCCCGTATTCGTCGCCTCGCGGATGGCGTTGAGCAGCGGCTCGTCGAGCTGCTCGATGAAGAGCGCTCGATAGGCGCGCCGTCGCTCTTCCTCGTCTACTGCCAGAGCCGCGAATTCGGGATGCGCGGCAATGCACGGATCCGAGCCGCTGCCGCTGTTCACGGCGTAGCTCGACCATGGATAGCCGCCCGGCTCGCCAACCATCCCGGCGCGTACAGGATTGAGCTCGATGTATCTATAGCAAGCGAGCACATAGCGCGCCGATTCGGCGATGCACGAGCGAAACCGGCCCTCCCACAATGTGCCGGTGCGGCCATGGCGCGAGTTGAAGTAAGGAACGTAGCGTTGCCCGAGGTCGCGCATCAGGGCGGTACACGAGCGCGTGTGGCTCGGGGTCAGCAGCAGATGAACGTGATTCGTCATCAGGCAATACGCATGCAGCGCGCAGCCGTGCTTGCTCGCGAGCTGTCGCAGATTGGACAGATACACAAGGTAATCGGCTTCGACACGAAAGCACGCGCTACGGTTTACACCGCGCTGAATCACGTGAAGCGCCACACCGGGAAAGACCATGCGCGTTCGTCTCGCCATGCAACCTAAACGAGACACGGGCGCTACAGGTTGACCGAGTCGCGGCCCTGGCCCCGAATTAGTACTTCGAGATGAAGTCGATGACTGCCCGGTTGAACGCTTCGGGCTGCTCCCAGAACGCCGAGTGGCCGCACTCCGGAATGACCACCGACTCGCAGTTCGGGAAGCGCGCGGCGAACAAGCGCAGCACCGAAGGCGGCATGTAGAGGTCGGCGTCGCCGGTGATAAGCAGCGTGGGTGTCTTGATGGTTTCGAGCGCGGCCCAGGTGATGCGGTTCTTCGGCGGCAGGGAAGTGACGTGGCGCGCGAGCTCCATCCAGCGCTTCGTGCCCTCCGGATTGGCCGCGCGATAGGAAGGCCCGAGCTCGCGCACCTCCGGCGGCAGCGCCGGAAACGCGGGCGCGGGCCGCAGGCGGCGCGACAGCTCGACGTAGTCGTCGTCCTGCACGCCGACGATGCTGTTCGCGACCACCAGGCTGATCAATTTTTCGGGATGGCCGAGGGCGTAGTCGACCGCGACGATCCCGCCGGCCGCGGTGCCGACCAGGTGGAAGCGATCGAGCAGCAGGTGCGCGGCGAGCGCCTCGAGGTCCTCGACCGGACTGCCTTCCGCGCGCCGGTCATAGGCGATGAAGCGGTAGCCCAGGCTGGTGAAGGCGGGGATCTGGTTCTCCCACATCGCGCTCGAGCCCGAGCCGGCGTGCAGGAACACGATCGGCGCGCCCGCGCCGCTCGCCTCGCCGAAGCTGTCCTGGTAGCGCAGCCCGGCGCCAAAAAGCTCTTCGATCCTCAGCGTCGTAACCCTAATTCGGGGTCAGGGCCGCAAATCGGCTTCGCGTACGTGAAAACGATTCGTGGCCCTGGCCCCGAATTGTGCTGTCAGCCTAAGGTGGGCATGTTGAAGCCCGGCGCCGGCGTGTCCTGGTGCGGCCAGCGCGTGGTGATGGCCTTGGTGCGCGTGTAGAACTTGATGGCTTCGGTGCCGTGCACGTGCAGGTCGCCGAAGAGGGAGCTCTTCCAGCCGCCGAACGAGTAGAACGCCACCGGCACCGGGATCGGCACGTTGATGCCGACCATGCCGACCTGGATCTCGGCCGCGAAGCGCCGCGCCGCGCCGCCCGACTCGGTGAAGATCGCCGTGCCGTTCGCGTAGGGGTTGTTGTTGATGAGCTCGATCGCCTCGTCCAAAGAATTTTTTCTTAACACCACAAGAACCGGTCCGAAAATCTCGTTCTTGTAGATCTCCATCTGAGGCGTCACGTTGTCGAAGAGCGAGGTGCCGAGGTAGAAGCCTTCCTTCGGCACGGTCTGCTTGCGCGCATCGACCACGAGCTTCGCGCCTTCCTTGACGCCCTGCTCGATATAGGAAGCGACCTTGTCGCGATGCTGCCCGGTGACGAGCGGGCCCATGTCGACGCCCAGCTTGATGGCATTTGCTTTTTTCTCCAGCAGCTTCACCAGCGGATCCGCCGCGGCGCCCACGGCCACCACCGCGGAGATCGCCATGCAGCGCTCGCCCGCCGAGCCGTACGCGGCGCCGATCAGCGCGTCGGCGGCGAACTCGAGGTCCGCGTCCGGCAGCACCACCGCGTGGTTCTTCGCCCCGCCGAGCGCCTGCACGCGCTTGCCGTTGCGCGCCGCGGTCTCGTAGATGTACTTCGCGATCGGCGTGGAGCCGACGAACGAGACCGCGTGAATGCCCGGATGATTCAGGATCGCATCGACGGCGACCTTGTCGCCGTGCACCACGTTCAGCACGCCGTCCGGCAGGCCCGCTTCCTTGAAGAGCTCCGCCATGCGCAGCGACGCCGAGGGCACCTTCTCGGAGGGCTTGAGGATGAACGTGTTGCCGCAGGCGATGGCCATCGGGAACATCCACAGCGGCACCATCACCGGGAAGTTGAACGGCGTGATGCCGGCGCACACGCCGACCGGCTGGCGCAGCGTGTGCGTGTCGACCTGCGTGCCGACGTTCTCCGAGTACTCGCCCTTGAGGAGGTGCGGGATGCCGCACGCGAACTCGACCACCTCGATGCCGCGCTGCACCGAGCCCAGCGCGTCGGCGAGCACCTTGCCGTGCTCGTCGGAGACGATCTCGGCAAGCTGCTTCTGATCTCGCTTCAGCAAAGACAGGAAATCCTGCATTACGCGCGCGCGCCGCACCGGCGGCGTGTCGCGCCAGGCGGGGAATGCCGCGGCGGCGGCGTTCACGGCCGCGTCGATGAGCTTGGCGTCGGCAAATACCACGCGCTTGGTGACCTGGCCGCTGGCCGGGTTGAAGACGTCGCCGAAGCGGGTGGCGGACGACACCGGCTTGCCGCCGATCCAGGCGGGAACCGTGTCGAGCTTCAATTCTGCTGGCTTGTTCATGACCTTCCTCGCGAAGGCCATAACTTTACGCCAGCTTCAGCCGCTATGTACCGGTGAGGCTCGGTTTCTCCGCGTGACGCTGCATCGCGTCGAGGTGACGGTGGTACATCACGTTCGGGCAGAAGGCCTCGATCTCGGCGTCGCGGCCGGCGACGATCAAGCGGGCGCACTCGTCGGCCTTGCGGCAGTCGCGGCAGCGCTCGGCCGCGGCGACCAGCGCCTGCGGATTGCGCGCGGCGAGCTCGCGCGTGCCGCGCCGGCGCAGGATTTCCCACAGCTCGAGCTGCTCGACGTCGCGCGAAGCGCGCCACCAGGCACGCGATAGCCAGCGGAACATGCCGCCAGCTTATGTGCCGCGCGCCGCCCCGGCTTGACCTGCATCAACCTCGTGCGTGTCGAACACCCCGGGCGAGACGATTTCCAGTACCTCGAAGTCGGCCGAGAACCCGCGCACGTCGTGCCGGATCGCGGGCGGCTGGATCCAGGTGTCGCCCGCGCGGAAAGTGAATTCGCCCTCGCCGTCGATCCAGACGCGGATCCAGCCTCTCAGGACGTAGTTGAACTGGAAGTCCACCGAGTGCCAGTGCACCCCGGAGCCTTCCTTCGGGCACGGCGCGCAGGCGCGATGCACTTCCGCGGTGAAGCGGCCGCCGGTCGCCTGCTTCACGCCGAGATCGCGGTCCTGGAAGTAGCTGCGGAAGCCCGGCTTGAAGGCCGCCTCGGCGCCGCGGGTGAAAGCGAATTTCTGTTTCATGTCGTCCTCAGGTAGCCGGCTACGCGCGCGTCGGCGGTGAGCGCATCCCAGCCCGGATGCAGCGAGATGCGCCCGCGCTCGACGAAAATGAACCTTTCGCACACCTCGCGCAGGATGTCGAGATGGTAGCTCTCGGTCGGGTGCAGGCACACGAACACCACGCGGCCCTCGCCGCGCAGGCGGCGGAAGAAGTCGAGCATGAAGCCGATGTAGCCGTCCTGGGCGTTGAACTGCGGCTCGTCGAAGAGGTGCACCATCGGATAGGCGCTGTTCGGCTTTTCCAGAAAAATATCCGGCATCACGTTGCGGAAATGCCGCACCTGGTAGGACTGGTGATAGTGGATCGCCAGGCGGTCGCGCTCGCGCGTCTTCACGCGGTGGATGTCCTGTCCCGCGCACACCACGCGCCCGGCGCTCGGCGTATTCGAGCCGGTGATGAGCTCGAAGAGCGTGGTCTTGCCCGAGCCGTTCGGGCCCATCACGCCGATGATCTCGGGCCTCTCGACGCTGAAGTTCGCCTCGAGCCGGAAGGTGGTGCGCCAGTTTCGCCTGTACTCCTTCACCAGGTTCTCGACCGCGAGCAGCATCAGACGCCGAGCAGCTTCTGCCGCAGCGCGCCGTCGCGCAGCAGCGCCGCCGCTTCGCCCTGGTGCACGATGCGGCCCTTGTCCATCACGTAGACGCGGTCCGAGACGCCGAGCGCGGCGAGCGGGTTCTGCTCCACCAGCAGCACGGCGACGCGCTCGTCCTTCAGGCGGCGGATCACGCGCAGCACGTCGTGCACTACTTTCGGCGCGAGACCCTGGCTCGGCTCGTCGAACAGCACCAGCCCCGGCGAGCCGACCAGCGCGCGCGAGATCGCGACCATCTGCATTTCGCCGCCCGACAGGTTCTCGCATTCGCGCCAGCGCAGGTACTCGAGCGCGGTGAAGATTTCGAAGCACTCGCGCTCGCTCCAGGCGCGAAAGCGCGTGCGCTTCTTCGCGATCGCCAGGTTGCGATCCACCGTGAGCGTGGGAAAGACGCGCCGGTCGTCGGGCACCCAGCCGATCCCGGCGCGCGCGATCTCGTGGGTGGGCTGCTGCGTAATGCTCCTTCCATCGAAGGCTATCCGCCCGGAGCGGACTGAAGACAGGTTCAAGATCGAGCGCAAGGTCGTGGTTTTGCCGGCCCCGTTCGGACCGAGCAGCGCCACCACCTCCCCCTCGCCCACGTCGAGCGAGACGCCGAAGAGGACCTGCGTCTCGCCGTAGAACGTGTGGATGTCGCTAATGGACAGCATGGCCGAGGTTGGAGCGCTGCACCCAGGGATTGGCGCGCAGCTCCGCGGGGCTGCCCTGCGCGATGACCTGGCCCCAGTGCATGACGTAGATATGGTCGGCGAGCCCGAACAGGAACTTCATGTCGTGCTCGATGAGCACGATGGTGATCGAGCGCTTGAGCTCGGCGATCAGGCGCGCGACGCGCGCCGTCGCCTCGGTGCCGAGGCCCGCGGTCGGCTCGTCGAGGAACAGGAGGCGCGGCCGCGCGGCGAGCGCCACGCCGATCTCGAGCGCGCGCCGGTCGCCGTAGGACAGGTCCCTGGCGCGCACATGCTCCTTGCCGGCCAGGCCGACCCTGTGCAGGACGTCGGTGGTGCCGGCAAAGCGGCCCCAAACGCTGAACCCGCGCGCGCGGATCTCCGGCGTGGCGATGAGCACGTTATCGAGCGCGCTGTAGTCGTCGAACAGGTTCATGACCTGGAACGAGCGCGCGATGCCGAGGCGCGCGATCGCGCGCGGCGGCAGCCCGGTGATGTCGCGCCCGTCGAAGATCACGCGGCCGCGGTCGGGACGGTAGCGGCCGGTGAGGAGGTTGAAGCAGGTGGTCTTGCCGGCGCCGTTCGGTCCCATGATGCCGGACAGCTTCCCGGCCTCGAACCCCATGTTCACGTCCTCGAGCACCACGTGGCGCCCGAAGCGCTTATGCAGGTGCGTGGCTTCGAACATTCTTCCTCAGCATTCCCGCCAGCCCTTCCGGCTTGAACAGCACGACCAGCATGAAGAGCAGCCCGTACCAGAGGAGCCAGGCCTCGGTGTAGGCGCCGAGCAGGTCGCGCGCGACGAAGAACAGCACCGCGCCGAGCACCGGTCCCCAGAACGACACCATCCCGCCGCCCACCAGCGTCATCATCACCACGAAGCCCGACTGCTGCAGGCTCATCACGTTCGGGTAGGCCGACTGCTGCGCGAGCGCGAACAGGCCGCCGGCGAGCCCGGCCACCAGCGCCGAGATGGTGAACGCGAGCCACTTGTAGAGCCACACGTTGTAGCCGACGAAGCGCGCGCGCGTCTCGTTCTGCTTGATCGCGCTCAGCACGCGGCCGAACGGCGAATGCACCAGGCGCCAGAGCAGCACTACGGCGAGGGCGAACACCGCGAAGCAGAACACGTACAGCGAGCTCAGGTCGTCCAGCCACGGCGGGCGCCGGATGTTGAGCAGCCCGTCCTCGCCGCGCGTCACGCTGTGCCATTTCACCGCCACGAACCAGAAGATCTGGCCGAAGGCGATGGTGAGGAGCGCGTAGTAGATGCCGCGCCGGTGCGAGATGAAGAGCGCCACCAGCGCGCCCGCCAGGCCGCCGGCGAGCGTGGCCGCGCCGAGGCAGAGCCACAGGCTGGGATGGACGTGGAACTGCGCGAGGCCGAACGCGTAAGCGCCCACGCCGAAAAACGCGCCGTGGCCGAAGGACGGCAGCCCGCCGTAGCCGAGCAGCAGGTTGAAGCCCAGGCCGAAGATGATCCAGACCATGACCTCGACCCCGAGGTAGGGGTAAAGGCCGATCGCGCCGATCCACGCCGGCAGCGTGCCGAACACGGCGAACAGCCCGAGCATGGGCCATGGAAGCCTTGCAATGGCTGTTCTCATCATGTAGCTTTTCAAGAATAAATGTTCCAAGGGCGGCTGTCTAGGTGAGCGCGAAGAGCTTCGAGCAGCTGAAGGGCGAGCTGTCGCGCAGCTACCCGGCGCTTTCGCCGCAGCTGCAGCGCATCGCGAGCTACGCGCTCGAGCACCCGCAGGACATGGCGCTCGACACCGTCGCGACGCTGGCGCGCGACGCCGGCGTGCAGCCCTCCGCGCTGGTGCGCTTCGCGCAGGCGCTCGGCTACGAGGGATTCTCCGACCTGCAGCGCGTGTTCCGCGGCCGGCTGGTCGAGCGCTCGAACCACGCGCCCGGCCTGCACAACTACCGCGAGCGCGTCGCCGCCTTCCGCGCCGACCAGGCGCGCTCCGGACCGCAGGGCGTGCTCGCGCAGTTCGTCGCCGACGGCATCGCCGCCCTGGAGCGGCTGCCCGGGCAGGTGCCCGTCGCCGACCTCGCCGCCGCGGTGCGCATCCTGGCGGGTGCCCGGACCATCTACACGCTGGGCCACCGGCGCTCGTTCACGGTGGCCTACTACCTCGCCTACGCACTGACGCAGCTCGACCTGAACGCCCAGCTCCTCGACTCGATGGCCGGCATGCTGCGCGACAAGGCCGAGCTGATCGGCCCGAAGGACGCGCTCGTCGTGATGTCCTTCAAGCACTACACGCAGGAAGTGGTCGAGGTCGCGCATGCCTGCCACGCGCGCAAGGTGCCGGTGATCGCGATCACCGACAACGCCATCTCGCCGCTCGCGCGGCACGCGCGCGTGTGCTTCCAGATCGAGGAAAAGCCGTCCAAGTTCTTCGGCCAGCTCGCCGCGCCGGTGTGCTTCGCGCAGGCGCTGGTGGTCGCCGTCGGGGAGCAGATAGAAAAATGAGCGACAAATGAAAAGAATCGGTTTCATCGGCCTGGGTCTGATGGGCCACGGCATGGCGAAGAACCTGCTCAAGAAAGGTCACGCGCTCTCGTTTTTCGCGCACCGCAACCGCTCGAACCTGGCCGACCTGCTCGACCTGGGCGGCAAAGAAGTTTCCTCTGCCAAGGCGCTCATCGAGCAATCGGAGGTGGTCATCCTGTGCGTGACCGGGACACCGCAGGTCGAGGCGAACGTCTACGGCGGCCTGCTCGAAGGCGCGCGCCAGGGACAGATCGTGGTCGACTGCTCGACCGCGATGCCGGAATCGACCGACCGCATCCGCGCCGACTTCGAGAAGAAAGGCGTGCGCTTCGTCGACGCGCCGCTCGCGCGCACGCCGCAGCACGCCGAGGACGGCAAGCTCAACTGCATGGTCGGCGCCGACGACGGGACCTTCGCCGAGCTGAAGCCGGTGCTCGAGAAGTTCTGCGAGAACATCTTCCACGTCGGCGGCCCGGGCAGCGGGCACAAGATCAAGCTGGTCTACAACTTCGTCGCGATGGCGCACGCCGCGATCGTCTGCGAGTCGCTCGCGGCCTGCGCAAAGGTCGGTCTTTCGCTGGAGAACTTCTTCCGGCTGGTGTCGGCGGGCGGCGCGAACTCGAACATGTTCCAGATGCTGGTGCCGAAGGCCCTGAAGGGCGAGCTGGACGGCCTCATGTTCACGCTCGGCAATGCCAAGAAAGACATCGATTACTACCAGCACATGGTGAGCGGCCCCATGGGGGCGGCGCTGCACCAGGTGCTGGTGCAGGCGAACGCGCTCGGCCTCGGCGAGAAGTTCGTCCCGTCTCTCATCGAGGCCTACGAGAGGGTCAACGCACTACAGATCGTCAAACGCTGAAGGAGGAGGTCATGAAGAGAAGGAAGCTGTTGCAGATGCTGGCCGCGGGCAGCGCGTTCTACGGCCCGTGGAAGGTGCACCACGCGTGGGCGCAGGCCGGCCAGAAGAAGCCGCTCGTCATCGGCCTCACCATGGACGCAAGCGGACAGTTCGGCGCGAGCGGGACTTCGGAGCGCATGGGCGCGCTGCAGGCGATCCGGGAGTTCAACGAGAAGGGCGGCGTGCTCGGGCGCCCGATCGAGGCGCTGCACATCGACACCGAGACCACGCCGGCCACCGGCTCGCGCGTCGCCGAGCGCATGGTCACGCGCAACGAGGTGGCGTTCCTGATCGGCGGCCTGAACTCGGGCGTGGCGAACGCGATCGGCCAGGTCGCGCAGAAGTACGGCATCGTGTATTTCAACTCGAACTCGTCGAGCCCCACCGAGTCGGGCCGCGATTGCAAGCGCGTCAAGTTCGTGTGGGACGGCAACGGCACCAATTTCGCGCAGGCGATCGTCAAGAACGCGATCAAGGTGAACGGCGGCAACTGGGCGTTGCTCACCAACGACTACATCTGGGGCCACAACACCTCGAAGGCCACGCGCGAGCTGGTGGTGAAGAACGGCGGGCGAGTCGTCGACGAGCTGATGGTGCCGCAGGGCACGCGCGACTTCTCGACCTTCCTGCTCAAGCTGCAGCAGATGAAGCCGCAGGTGGTGGCGGCGGCGGTGGGGGGCGACGATTTCCGCGCGATGCGCCAGCAGGTGCTGCAGACCAAGCTCGACCGCCAGTTCGCCTGGGTGAACAACCAGCAGGACTGGGAAGACGTCTACGGCCTGGGAGCGGAAGCCGCGTTCGGCGTGTTCGGCACCACCTGGTACTACCGCTTCGACCTGCCGGGCGTGAAGGAATTCGTCGAGAAGTACAAGAAGACCTATCCCGGCATGCAGGTGAAGAACCCGGGCAACACCTACTACAACGGCTACATGGCGACGCGAGAGCTGCTGCGCTGCGTGGAGGAGGCCGGCAGCACCAACAACATCGCGATCATCAAGAAGCTGGAAGGCCGCAAGATGAGCGCGCGCGACCGCATGCAGCACCACGACGCGTGGATCGACCCGGCGACGCACCAGGTCCAGCAGACCATCTACATGGCGACCTACAACGACAAGCCGGCCGAGCCCGACGACATCTTCAAGATCCTGTCACAGGTCCCGCCCGCCGAGATCGTCGACCCGGACGCGCCCAAGGCCTGCAAGATGGCGAGCTACCAGGAGACGCCCAGCTACGAGCAATAGATGACCGAGCTCGCCGCCAACCTCACGCCGCACCTCCTGAACGGCGTGAGCCTCGGCCTGATGTTCGCGCTGATCGCGCTCGGCTTCATGCTGATCGTCGGCGTGATGGAAGTGATCAACCTCGCCCACGGGTCGCTGTTCGCCCTGGGCGCCTATTTCGCGGTCTTCATCATGGGGCTCAACCTCGGGGTGGGGATCGAGGCGCGCTACGCGCTCGCCTTCGTGCTCGCGCCGCTCGGCGTGGCGCTGGTCGGCATGCTGCTCGAAGTCACGATGCGCCGTACCTATGGCAAGGACCCGCTCTACGGCCTGCTCCTCACCTTCGGCGCGGCGCTCGTGCTCGAGGAAATGATCCGCCTGGCGTGGGGCTCCGGGGAGAAGCAGCTCGCCGTGCCGCCTGAGCTTTCCGGCGCGATGCTGCTCGGCGGCTTCATCTACTCGAAGTACCGGCTCTATGCGAGCGGCGCAGCGGTTTCTCTCATCCTTCTTCTCTGGCTGTTCCTGGAAAAAACCCCCTACGGGGCGATGATCAAGGCCGGCGCGCACGACTCGGAGATGGTGCGCGCGCTCGGCATCAACCTCACGCGGCTGCGCCTGTTCGTCTTCGCGCTCGGCGCCGCGCTCGCCGCGCTCGCCGGTATCGTGCTCGCGCCGATCTGGGGCGTGCGCCCGCACGTCGGCGTGGACGCGGTGGTGCCGGCGTTCCTGATCATCGTGCTCGGCGGGATCGGCAGTTTCTGGGGCGCCGTGCTGGCCGGCATCCTGGTCGGCATCGTGGTCGCGGTAACCGGGGCCTACGCGTCGGAATGGTCGCTCCTTTCCATGTACCTCCTGCTCATCGCGCTCGTCACCTGGCGCGCGCGCGGCCTGTTCGGCAAGAAGACCGTGCTTGAAAACTGAGCTGCGCGGCAAGACCGCCGTGGTCACGGGCGCGGCCGGCGCGATGGGACGCGCGGTGGTCGCCTTCCTCCAGGAAGACGGCCTGAACGTGGTCGGCCTCGACATCCGGGGCGACTGCCTGCATTGCGACGTGCGCGATCCGCGCGCGGTCCATGCGGCCCTGGAGAAGATCGGGCCGGTCGACGTGCTGGTCAACAACGCGGGCATTCTTTCGAACCGCAAGGCGCAGGCCACCACGCCCGACGAATGGCACGACGTGCTCGCGAGCAACGTCGACTCGGCGTTCTATTTTTCGCAAGAGGTCATGCCGGGCATGAAAGCGCGCCGGTGGGGCCGCATCGTGAACACCTGCTCGCTCGCGGCGAAGACCGGCGGCCTGAGCGCCGGCACCGCGTACGCGGCTTCCAAGGGCGCGCTCACCTCCCTCACCTTCTCGCTCGCGCGCGAGCTGGCGCCGTTCGGTGTTACCGTGAACGGCATCTCGCCCGCCTACGTGAACACGCCCATGGTCACCGAGCAGCTCACCGAGGCGCAGCGCCGCGAGCTGATCGCCCAGATCCCGGTCGGCCGCTTCTGCGAGCCGGAGGAGTTCGCGCACGTGGTGCGCTTCCTGGTCTCGCCGCTCGCCGGCTTCATCACCGGCGAGATCGTGGACCTGAACGGCGGCCTGGTGATGGATTGAAGACGCTGCGCAACCAGATCGCTTTCGTCCCGGGCGGCTACGGCGGCATCGGCGAAGCGGTGTGCAGCGCGCTCGCCAAAGCCGGCGCCAAGGTGATCGTCGCGGGTCGCGATCTCAAGAAGGCCAGTTCCCTGGCCCGCAAAATCGGCGGCAAGCCCCTGCAACTCGACGTGCGCGACACGCCGTCGATCGACACAGCGCTCAGGCCCTTCCCGCGCATCGATCTGTTCGTCAACTGCGCCGGCGTGAGCCGCGAAGAAGCGCTCGACAAAGTCACCGAAGAAGCATGGGACGAGGTGCTCGGCACCAACCTGAAGGCAGCGATGTTCCTCGCGCAGGCGGTGGCGCGGCGGCAGAAGCGCGGCGGCAAGCAGGTGCACCTGCTTTCGGTGCGCGCGCAGCTCGGCCTGCGCGGGCGCGGCTATTCCACGTACTGCACGTCCAAAGGCGGGCTCGTCATGCTGGTGCGCCAGCACGCCGCGGAGCTCGGCCCGCGGGGCATCTGCGTGAACGGCGTGGCGCCGACGGTGGTGCGCACCGAGATGGGCGCGCACTGGCTGAAGAACCCGAAGACGCGCGCGTGGCTGAAGCAACGGATTCCGCTCGGCCGTGTTGCCGAGCCTGGCGAAGTGGCGCAGGCGGTGCTCTTCTTCTGCTCGCCCGCCTCCGATTACATCACGGGCCAGATCCTGTACGTCGACGGGGGGATTACCGCCTCACAGTAAATAAATGGGGACAGACCCCATTTTTCGCGTCTGCACTGCCTTCTCAAATGAGAAAAATGGGGTCTGTCCCCATTTATTTAGGCAGTGGCGCGCTTGGGACCTTCCTTGGCGATCGCTGCGTTCACCCGCGGCATGACCTGCTCGGCCATGAGCTGCATGGAGCGCTTGCTGAGCCCGGGATCGACCCAGTCCATGCCGGCGTAGACCAGCTCGCCGAAATCGCCGACCTGCTCGCGCAAGGCGAGGAGCTGGTCGACCACCTTGTTCACCGTGCCGTAGATGCACAGGCGATCGAGCACGAATTCGTAGGTGATCTCGCTGTCGGGCTGGTCCATGCGCTCCTTGAACACCGCGTGGCGGCCGGCCTTGGTGAGCTTGGTCTGGAGCTGCTTGTAATAGAAGCGGTACGGGCTGTTCGCGTCATGGCGGCCGTAGGACGCCGCGACCTTGTCGTCGTCGGCGACGAAAATGGTGCGCGCCACGCGCCACTCGGCGGGGTCGGGCTTCACGCCCGCCTTGGTCTTGCCCTCGGCGTAGTTCGTCCAGTGCGTCTTCAGCCAGTGCGGCAGCAGGAAGTTCGCCGACAGCGGATGGAAGTCGCGCTCGCCCATCGCCACCACGCCCTTCGAGAACGGCGCCACCACGGTGCCGACGATCTCGGGGCGCGGCTTCTGGTAGGGCTTGGGCATCACGCCCACGCCGTAGGCGAGGTCCATGGTCTTGCGCGTGGTGACCTTCCAGCGGTTGCCCGGCAGGTCGATGTCATAGGGCGGCGTGCCTTCCCAGATCCTCAGGATCACGTCGATCGACTCGGCGAACATCTTGTTGCGGTCCTCGTCGAGGATGCCGAGCGCCTCGGCGTCCGACACCAGCGCGCCCGGGCTCACGCCGAGGATGAAGCGGCCCTCCGCGAGGTGGTCGAACATCGCGGCGTTGGCCGCGATCACGGCCGGGTGGATCTGCGACAGGTTGCAGGTGCCGCTCGCGAGCTTGATGCGCTTCGTCGAGTGGATGAGCGTGGCGAGGAAGAGCAGCGAGTTGGTGATGTTCTCGGCCTGGTCGGTGAGGTGCTCGCCGATGAACGCGTCGTGGAAGCCGAGCTGGTCGGCGAGGATCACCGTCTCGCGGTCTTCCTTCAGCGTTTCGGTGTGGTTCCGGTGCAGCGGGTGCACCGGCATCATGAATATGCCGAGCTTCATGCGGGCGATTCTATACTCGGCGCCATGGCCGAAGCGCTCGTCCGGGCGAGACTGGCGTTCCAGGAAGGCACCCCGTACTCCGAGGCCTACGGCGACGTCTATCACAGCGCGGCGGGCGGGGTGGCGCAGGCCGAGCATGTCTTTTTAAAAGGCAATGGCCTTCCGGGCCGATGGGCCGGGCGCGAGCGCTTCGTGATCCTCGAGACCGGCTTCGGCTTCGGGCTCAACTTCCTCGCCACCTGGCGCGCCTGGAAACGCGACCCGGCGCGCTGCGCGCGGCTCCATTACGTGGCGATCGACAAGCACCCGTTCGCGCTCGAAGACCTGCAGGTCCTGCACGAAAGATTCGGCTTCGCGGAAGCGGCCGAGCTCCATTCGCGCTGGCCAATCCTCGTACCCGGCGCGCACCGCCTGGAGCTCGATGGCGGCAACGTGGTGCTCACCCTCTTTTTCTCCGACGTGGCTGTCGCGCGTGACCTGCGACTGCGAGCGGACGCCTTCTACCTCGACGGCTTCGCGCCGGCGAAGAACCCCGAGATGTGGACGCCGCAGCTCCTGCGCTCGCTCTCGCGCCTCGCCGCGCCCGGCGCCACCGCCGCGACATGGAGCGTGGCGAGCTCCGTTCGCTCCGCGCTCGAGGCAACCGGATTTGCCGTCGAGAAGCGCCCCGGCTTCGGCCATAAGAAGGAGATGCTTTTCGCTCGCTTGGTACGCGAGGGTGCCCCATCCGTTTTCCTCGAAAGAAGAGCAGTCGTGGTCGGCGCAGGACTCGCGGGCGCAGCGGTTTGCGAGCGTTTGTGCGCGCGCGGCTGGGAGGTCGAGCTATGCGAGCGCCACGCCGAGCCGGCACAGGAAGCGTCCGGGAACCACGCGGGCACCTTTCATCCCATCGTCACGCCCGACGACAGCGTTTTCGCCCGGCTGACAAGGGTTGCTTTTCTCCACTCACTGAGGAGATGGTCTGGTCTTGAAAACCTACGTTGGGATCCATGCGGCGTGCTGCAGCTTGCGCGCGATGCGAAGGAAGAAGCCTCGCAGCGCGCCGCCCTGTCGGCGCTCGGCCTGCCGCCCGAGTACGCGCAGTACGTGAGCCGCGAGGAGGCGAGCGCGCATGCCGGGGTGCCGGTGTCGGCGCCCGGGCTCTGGTTCCCGCAGGCGGGCTGGATCCAGCCGCGCTCGCTGGTGCACGCACTTCTCGACGCTTGCGGGAACAGATTGAAAGCTCACTATGGGAAAGAGCTTTCTGCGTTGCCCGATGCGACGGTCATCCTCGCCAACTCGGCCGAGGCGCCGAAGCTGCAAGCGGTGCCGCACCTGCGCCTGCGCAGGGTGCGCGGCCAGGCGACGTACGTGCGCGCGGAGGAAATCGATGCGCCGCACGTCGTGGTGCTGCGCGGCGGCATGGTGCTGCCGCCGGTCGACGGCGTATGCGTAGTGGGCGCGAGCTACGACATCGACGACGAGGACGCCGCCCCGCGCGCCGAGAGCGACGCGGGGAACATGGAGCGCCTGCAGAATATTCTTCCAGGAAGTTCGATTCCTCGAAAATTCGAAAACCGCGTCGCCTTCCGCTCGGTCACGCCGGACCGGCTGCCGGTCGCGGGCGAAATCGCGCCCGGCGTCTACGGCGCGTTCGCGTACGGCTCGCGCGGCCTGATCTGGGCGGCGCTCGCGGCGGAATTGCTCGCCGCGCGGCTGGAAGGCGAGCCGCTGCCGCTCGAAGGCAAGCTCGCCGACGCGATGGATCCGCTGCGCTTTGCTAGGCGCGCACGATCGCGGCGCTCGCTTCCTTGACGTCGCGGATGCCGCAAAGCGCCATGCTCACGTCGAGCTCGGCGCGGATCAGCTCGAGCGCACGCGTCACGCCCGCCTCGCCCATCGCGCCCAGGCCGTAGGCGTAGGCGCGGCCGATCATGGTGGCGTCGGCGCCGAGCGCGAGGGCCTTGAGCACGTCCTGGCCGCCGCGGATGCCGCCGTCGAACCACACTTCGATCTTCTTCTGCACCGCCTCGACGATTTCCGGCAGCGCGCGGATCGAGGAGATCGCGCCGTCGAGCTGCCGGCCGCCGTGATTGGACACCACGATCGCGTCGACGCCCGACTGCGCGGCGATCCTGGCGTCTTCGGGGTCGAGGATGCCCTTGAGGACCAGCTTGCCGCCCCAGAGCTTCTTCACCCACTCCACGTCCTGCCACGACAGCGTCGGATCGAACTGCCCGGCGATCCACTGGCCGAGCGTGGTGAGGCTCTTCGCGTCCGGAATGCGGCCCTCCAGGTTGCCGAACGACTTGCGCTTGCCGGTGAGCACGTTGAACACCCAGCCGGGCTTGCGCGCCACGTCCCACAGCGTCGCGGCCGTGAGCCGCGGCGGCACGGTCAGGCCGTTGATCAGGTCGCGGTGGCGCTGGCCCTGGATCTGCAGGTCGAGCGTCATCACCAGCGCCGAGCAGTTCGCCGCCCTGGCGCGCTCGATGAGCGAGGCGGCGAAGCCGCGGTCGCGCATCACGTAGAGCTGGAACCAGAACGGCTTGCGCACCGCGTCGGCCACGTCCTCGATCGAGCAGATCGACATGGTGGAGAGCGTGAACGGCACGCCGAACTTGTGCGCGGCTCGGGCAGCGAGGATCTCGCCGTCCGCCCAGTTGAGCCCGGTCAGGCCGACCGGCGCGAGCGCCACCGGCATCGCCACCGGCTCGCCGATCATGGTCGAGCGCGTCGAGCGCCGGTCGACGTCGATGCCGACGCGCTGGCGCAGCGCGAGCGACTCCAGGTCGGCGCGGTTGGCGCGCAGCGTGGCTTCGCTGTACGAGCCGCGGTCGACATAGTCGAAAATCGCGCGCGCGCAGCGCTTTTTCGAGATCTCGCGCAGGTCGTCGACGCACGTCACCACAGGCATGCGGACGATTCTACACGGCGCTAAAATGGCGCGACGATGCCGGCCAACGACGAGCAGAAGAGCCCGATCCAGGTCATCGACCGCATGATGCGGCTGCTCGACGTGCTCGCGCAGCACCCCGAGCCGCTCGGCCTGAAGCAGATCTCGCAGTACACCGGGCTGCATCCCTCGACCGCGCACCGCATCCTCTCCTCGATGTCGGCCGACCGCATCGTCGACCGCGTGGAGCCCGGCAGCTACCGCCTCGGCATGCGCCTGCTCGAGCTCGGCAACCTGGTGAAGTCGCGCATCAGCGTGCGCGAGCTCGCGCTGCCGATGATGCGCGAGCTGCACGCGCAGACCGGCGAGACCGCCAACCTCTCGGTGCGCCACGGCGACGAGATCGTGTACGTGGAGCGCACCTCGTCGGGCCGCTCGGCGATGCGCGTGGTGCACGTGATCGGCGCGCGCGCGCCGCTGCACGTCACCGCGGCGGGCAAGCTGTTCCTGCTCGAGGAAGGCTTCGCGCGGCTGCGCGACTACGCCAAGCGCACCGGGCTCGCCGCGCACACCCGGAACACGCTCTCGAGCGTGCCGCTGCTCGAGAAGGAGCTCGAGCGCATCCAGCGCCAGGGCTGGGCCACCGACAACGAGGAAGCCGAGCTCGGCGTGCGCTGCGTCGCCGCCGGGATCCGCGACGACAACGGCACGCTGGTCGCGGCGCTGTCGCTCTCCACGCCGTCCGACCGCATGAAGGTGCAGTGGGGACCGCTGGTGAAGGAAACCGCCGAGCGCATCTCGCGCACCATCGGCCACCGCCCGCCGGCCGCGCGCATAGGGGCGCATTGATGCGAGCAAGGCTCGCATTCATTGCAGCAATCCTCCTTGCAACACCGGCGCTGGCGCAATTCGCCAAAGTCACCGAGGGCGAGTCGCACATCGCCAGCGCGTTCACTTCCGGCGCCGATCCGAAGGTGCTGGCCGACGACGTGCGGCTCGGGCCGGTGCTGCGCCGCGAGCTGGGCGGCGCCGACGGCCGCAAGGTCTACGAGGCGCTGTTCGCGCGCGTGTCGGGCCGCACGCTCAAGGTCGACGTGCTGGCGCCCGCCGACGCGGCGCGCTACGCCAGGCTGGTCGGCAGCGCTGCGGAGCCGTTGATCCTGCTCGAGGCCGGCGAAGTGGCGCTTCTCCTGCAATACGCGCAAAGCGCGCAGCACGTCACGTTCGTCGAGCAGCTGCCGGTCAGGCGCTGAGCCCGTAGAGGGCGAAAAGTCCCCGCCGGTCGGTCCAGACGCGCGGTGCGGCGAAGCCGGCGCGCGCGGCCAGCTCCGCGAATCCGTCCAGCGAATACTTGTAGGAATTCTCGGTATGGATCGTCTCGCCGGCACGGAACTGCCAGCGATGGTTGCCCACGCGCACGCGCTGGGCCTGCAGCGCGACGAGGTGCATCTCGATGCGGCCCGCGGCCGGGTTGTAGAACGCGTAGTGGCGCCATTGGCGCAGGTCGAAGTCGGCGCCGAGCTCGCGATTGATGCGCGCCAGCACGTTCAGGTTGAACGCCGCGGTCACGCCGCGCGCGTCGTTGTACGCGGCGTGCAGCACGGCCGGGTCCTTCTTCAGGTCGACGCCCACCAGCATGCGCGCCGCGATGCCGCGCGACATGGCGAGGAAGCCGTGCGCCTCCTCCACCGTGAGGTTGCCGATCGTCGAGCCGGGGAAATAGACCACGCTGCCGCTGGCGCGCCGCACCGGCAGGTGCAGCGGCCGCGAGAAGTCGCCGAGCACCGGGCGGATCTTCAGGCGCGGGAACTCGCGCGCCAGGCGCTGCGCCGAGGCGTCGAGCGCGTCCTGCGAGATGTCGATCGGCACGTACGCGGCGGGCCGCACCGCGCGGATCAGCAGGCGGCTCTTGATGCCCTCGCCGCTGCCGTACTCGATCAACTGGCAGCCGCGCCCCGCGAAGCGCGCGATCGCGGCGAGGTGGCGGCGCGTGAGCGCGAGCTCGGCGCGCGTCAGGTAGTACTCGGGAAGGCGGCAGATGCGCGCGAACAGGCGGCTGCCCGCGGCATCGTAGAAGTACTTGGGCGGGAGGGCCTTCTGCGGCGCCGAAAGTCCCGCGACGACGTCGTCGCGAAACCTCGCTAGCTCGAGCGGCCTGGCGCCGCGCCGCTCTCGAGCCACTTTTTGATGCGGTTCGCGTCGCCGATCCGCGAGTGCTTGCCCCACGAGTCGAGCAGCACCACGATCAGGTCCTTCTCGGCGAGGCGCACGTGCATCACCAGGCAGCGCCCGGCCTCGCTGATGTAGCCGGTCTTGGACAGCTCGATGTCCCAGTACTTGGAGCGCACCAGGCCGTTGGTGTTGCCGTAGGCGAGCGACTGGAAGCGCTTGCCCCAGCCGGCCTTGATGGTGGCGCGGTCGCGCGTCGAGAACTCGCGGATCACCGGGTACTCATGCGCGGCGCGCACCAGCCTGGCGAGGTCGCTCGCGGTCGAGACGTTGGCCGGCGAAAGCCCGGTCGGCTCGACGAAGCGCGTCTCGGTCATCTCGATCGCCGCGGCCTTGGTGTTCATCGCGTCGACGAACGCCTCGAGGCCGCCCGGGTAGGTGCGGCCGAGCGCGGCGGCGGCGCGGTTCTCGGAGGCCATCAGCGCGAGCAGCAGCAGGTCGCCGCGCGCGATGGAAAGCCCGCTGCGCAGGCGCGAGCGCGCGCCCTTCATCGCGATCGCGTCCTCGCGGTTGAGGACGATCTGCTCCTCGAGGTCGAGCCCGCTGTCGAGGATCACCATCGCGGTCATCAGCTTGGTGATCGAGGCGATCGGGGTCACGGTATCGGCGTTCTTGCCGAACACGATCTCGCCGGTCTCGGCGTCCTGCACCAGCGCGGAGGCCGAGCGCAGCGCGATCTTGCGCACCTCGGGGTTTTGCGCCTGCGCGAAGCCGACGCTCAGGAAAAGCACGAGGACGAGCGCGCACATGGCGACAATCCCCTCGAGCGGATGCAGTCTTCTTTGCATGGCGGTGAATCTTCTCCCTCGACCAGCGAATACTTTTCTTGGTTGTCCATGAACTGATCGGCCCATGAACGCGTCGCAGTTTAGCCTACGCCAGAAAAAAAGCGCAAGTAAAACATTGGCTAAGGCGGTATTCCAAGAAACTGCGTGAATTGGTTCACTGTCGGGCGCAGGCGTCGGCGGAGCGCCGAGCGAGCCTACTTCGCGGTCGCGCTCTCGAGGACCTGCTGCGCCTCGGCCTGCTGTTGCTGCAGCGCCCACATGCGCGCGTATTCGCCTTTCAGCTCAAGCAATTGCACGTGGCTACCGCGTTCCACGACGCGCCCGCGCGCGAGCACCAGGATCTGGTCCGCGTCCATGACGGTGGAGAGGCGGTGAGCGATCACCAACGTGGTGCGGCCCTGCGAGATGCGCTCGAGCTCGGCCTGGATCGCTTTCTCGGCGCGCGAGTCGAGCGCGGAGGTCGCCTCGTCGAAGATCAGGATGCGCGGGTTCTTGAGCAGCGCGCGCGCGATCGCGACGCGCTGCTTCTCTCCGCCGGAAAGCTTCAGCCCTCGCTCGCCGACCTGGCTTTCGTAGCCCTTCGGTAACGAGGTGATGAAATCGTGGACGTGCGCCGCGCGCGCCGCTTCGTGCACCTCTGCATCGCTCGCGTCGGGGCGGCCGTAGCGGATGTTGTAGAGGATGGTGTCGTTGAAGAGCACCGTGTCCTGCGGCACGATGCCGATCGCCGCGCGCACGCTCGCCTGCTTCGCGTCGCGAATGTCGAGGCCGTTGATGCGGATCGCGCCGCCCGAAACGTCGTAGAAACGATAAAGCAGCCGCGCGAGCGTCGACTTCCCCGATCCCGAATGCCCGACTACCGCGACGCGGTGGCCGGCGGGAATGCTGAACGTCACGTCGAACAGGATCTGGCGCGCCTTCTCGTAGCTGAAATCCACCTCCCGGAAAGCGACCTCGAGGGGCCCGTCGGGCAACGGCACGGCACCGGGCTTGTCCTCCACCTCGCGGTGCGCGGCGAGCAGGCCGAACATGCGGTCCATGTCGAGCAGCGACTGCTTGATCTCGCGGTACACCATGCCGAGGAAGTTGAGCGGAATGTAGAGCTGGATGAGCAGCCCGTTCACCAGCACCAGGTCGCCGATCGTGAAGCTCTTCCTCGCCACGCCGTCGGCCACCAGCACCATGAGCGCGGTGACCGCGACCGCGATCACGCCGCTTTGCCCGATGTTCAGCACGCCGAGCGAGGCCTCGTTCTTGGTCGCCGCGTCCTCGTACTTGTGCAGCTGCTCGTCGTAGCGGCGCGCCTCGAAGTCCTCGTTGCCGAAATACTTGACCGTCTCGTAGTTGAGCAGGCTGTCGATGGCGCGCGTGTTGGCGCGCGAGTCGAGCTCGTTGGCGCGGCGGCGGATCTCCATGCGCCACTCGGTGACGATCACGGTGAACGTGATGTAGACCGCCACGGCGCCGAAGGTGATGGCGGCGAAGCGCCAGTCGAACTTCGCGATCAGCACCCCCGCGACCAATGCGAACTCGAGGATGACCGGCAATATGGAAAAAATTAGATACGAGAGAAGAGTGGAAATGCCCCGGGTGCCGCGCTCGATGTCGCGCGTCATGCCGCCGGTCTGGCGCTCGAGGTGGAAGCGCAGGCTCAGGCTGTGCAGGTGGCGGAACACCCCGAGCGCGACGCGCCGGATCGCGCGCTGCGTGACGCGGATGAACACCACGTCGCGCAGCTCCTGGAACAGCGTGGTGGAGAAGCGCAGCAGGCCGTAGATGGCGAGCAGCGCGAACGGCACCGCGACCACCTGCACGCTGGGGTCGAGGTTGTCGACCACCTGCTTCATGATGAGCGGCACGCCGACGTTCGCGAGCTTGGCCGTTATCAGGAAAATCAAGGCGATAACGACGCGCCACTTGTATTCCCAGAGGTAGGGAAGGAGGGTCGCCACCGCCTTCCACTCGTTGCCCCGCAGGCGCTGCGTGGGGGCCGAGCTATGTGCCATAGGCCCGGATTATCGCAATGGATGCCCATCCAGGCGGCCGGGACTTCCGTATAGTCCGGCCGAAGGGAGAAAACAAATGGGCCTACGCCTCAAGTTCAACCTGGTGCTGCTCGTCGTATTCGTCACCGGCCTGGGCGTCACCGGCTACCTTTCCTACGAGCTGCTCCACCGCAATGCGCGCGAGGAGGTGCTGCGCAACGCCGGCGTGATGATGGAGGCGGCGCTATCCATGCGCACCTATACCGTCAGCCACGTGCGGCCGAAGCTCGCGGTCGACCCGGACAAGTTCCTGCCGGAGAGCGTGCCGGCGTTCGGCGCGACCGAGATCATGACGCTGCTGCGCAACAAGTACCCCGACTACGCCTACAAGGAAGCCGCGCTCAACCCCACCAATCCGCGCAACCGCGCGGTCGAATGGGAGAACGACATCCTCAACATTTTCCGCAGCGACCCCTCGCAAACCGAGATCTCCGGCGTGCGCGACACGCCGACGGGGCGCTCGCTCTATCTCGCTCGTCCGATGCAGGTCAAGGATCCCGCCTGCCTGTCCTGCCACACCACCGCGGAGATGGCGCCGGCCTCGATGGTCAAGATCTACGGCGGGGCCAACGGCTTCGGCTGGAAGCTGAACGAGGTGGTCGCCGCGCAGATCGTGTCGGTGCCGATGAACCTGCCGATCCGCAACGCCAACCGCGCCTTCGTCACCTTCATGAGCTCGCTCGCGCTCGTGTTCGCGGTCCTGTTCGTCGCGCTCAACGTGATGCTCACGCTGCTCATCGTGCAGCCGATCACCCAGCTTTCCGAGGCCGCGGACCAGATCTCGCGCGGCAAGCTCGACATCGCCGAGCTGCCGACCAAGGGCAAGGACGAGGTGTCGCAGCTCGGCCAGGCCTTCAACCGGATGCGCCGCAGCCTGGAGAAGGCCATCGCGCTGATCGACAAGGGGTGACGTGGCCGCGAGCGCCCCGAATGCCCTTGCCGCGGGCCACGCGCTGCAGGAATACCGCATCGAGCGCGTGCTCGGCGTGGGCGGCTTCGGGCTGACCTACCTCGCGACCGACGCGAACCTCAACCTCAAGGTCGCGATCAAGGAATACCTGCCCGACGACATCGCCGCGCGCGGCGCCGACAATTCGATCACGCCGCGCTCGCCGGCCACCGCCGACACGTTCGACTGGGGCAAGCGGCGCTTTCTCGACGAGTCGCGCACCGTGGCGTCGTTCCGCCATCCGAACATCGTGCGCGTGATGCGCTTCTTCGAGGCGAACGGCACCGCCTACATGGTGATGGAATTCGTCGAGGGCGCGGCGCTTCCCGACTGGATGAAGGCGCACCGCCCGCTCGCGCAGGCGCAGGTCGCGGCGCTGATCGAGCCGCTGCTCGACGGGCTGGCGGTCGTGCACAAGGCCGGCTTCCTGCACCGCGACATCAAGCCGGGCAACATCTATGTGCGCGACGACGGCAGCCCGGTGCTGCTCGACTTCGGCTCGGCGCGCCAGCGCACCGGCGACCTCACCACCATCGTCTCGCCGGGCTTCGCGCCCTTCGAGCAGTATCACGAGAAGGGCAACCAGGGGCCGTGGAGCGACATCTATGCGCTCGGCGGCGTGCTCTACTGGATGATCACCGGCCGCAAGCCGCACGATGCCGCGGCGCGCGTGCGCACCGACACCATGCCGAGCGCGCTGCAAATCGCGGACCGCGGGCTTTTCCGGCCGGAATTCCTTGCCGCCATCGACTGGGCGCTTGCCCCGCACGAGGAGCAGCGCCCGCAGTCGGTGGGCGAATGGCGCGAAGCCCTGGCGGGCACGGGCCTCGCGCACACCGTCCGGCCGCTCGACAGAGCCCCGCCGCCGAGCGCGATCGCCGCGGCGCCGGCCTTCGACCCGGCGCTCCTGAAGAACCTCGAAGCCGCGCTCGCCCAGCACCTCGGCCCGATCGCGGCGGTGGTGGTGAAGAGCGCCGCGAAGAAGGCCGCCAGCCAGGCCGAGCTCGTCCAGGCGCTCGCCGGCGAGATCCCCGAGCCCTCGGGCAAGGCCGCGTTCGAGAAGCAGTTTTTGGAGGTCTCGCGCCCGGGCAAGCAGCCCGCCAGCCAGCCGCGCAGCGATCCATCGACCTCGCTCGCGGCGGCGCGCTTCCCCCTGGAGGTGCTGGCCAAGGCGGAGGAGCGCCTGGCGCAGTACCTCGGCGCCGTGGCCCGGGTCGTGGTCAAGCGCGCCGCCCTGAAGGCGCGCGACGAGCGCGAGCTCTACCTCCTGCTCGCCGACGAGATCGAAGACAAAGACGAGAGGAAGGCTTTCGTACGCCAGGCGGTATCCATCTCCGGAAAGCCGTGATACAGTTCAAACGTTCGTTTGAATTGTTCTTCACGAGCTTTCCATGTCCATCCGCCCGCTAAAACCCCAGCACGAAACCCGCACGCGCATCCTCGACGCTGCCGAGGAGCTGTTCATGCAGCACGGCTTCGAAGGCACGTCGATGCGCCACCTCACCTCGCGCGCCGGCGTCAACCTGGCCGCGGTCAATTACCACTTCGGCTCCAAGCACGCGCTCATCGAGGCGGTGTTCCGCCGCCGCCTCGACCCGATGAATGCCGAGCGCATCGCGGCGCTCGAGCGGCTCGAAGAGGCCACGCCGGAAAACATCATCCGCGCCTTCGTCGCGCCGAGCCTGAGCCTGGTCGCGGACGCGAAGGGCGGGCGCAACTTCATCCGGCTGCTCGGCCGCACCTACAGCGAGCCGGCGAAGGAGATCCGCGCGCTGATCGGCCAGATGTACGCCCCGGCGATGGAGCGCTACAAGAGCGCGCTCAAGCGCGCGCTGCCGCAGATGCCCGAGGACGAGCTGGTCTGGCGCATGCATTTCATGTTCGGCACCCTCGCCTACACGCTCGCGGCCACCGACACCGTGCAGCTCATTGCCGGCTGCAAGCCGGAGGACCGCTACGACGCCGAGTTGCTGGAAGAGCGCCTCACCGCCTTCCTCGCCGCGGGGCTGCTCGCGCCGCTCAACTCCACGATCAAGAAAGCCGCCTAGGAGGTCCCCATGGCCTGGTTCATCCCCGCCGTCCTCGCAGTGGTCCTCGTGCTCGGCTATCTCGGCGCGCGCATCTACTGGTGGACGCTCGCCGCCGCGCTGCTCGGCGCCTGCCTGAGCGTGCTCGCGGATTTCTCCGAGACGACCAACGTGGTGCTCGGCGCGATCTTCGTCGTGGTCGCCGCGGTCCTGAACATCGGATTCTTGAGAAGAACCTTCATCTCGAACTACATCCTCGCGGCGTATCGCCGCATCCTGCCCGACATGTCGCAGACCGAGAAGGAAGCGATCGACGCCGGCACGGTGTGGTGGGACGCGGATCTTTTTTCCGGCAAGCCCGACTGGGACAAGCTGCTGCGCACGCCCGAGCCGCGCCTCTCCGCGGAGGAGCAGGCGTTCCTCGACGGCCCGGTCGAGGAGCTGTGCCGGATGTGCAACGACTGGGAAATCACGCACGAGCGCCTCGACCTGCCGCCCCACGTGTGGCAGTTCATCAAGGACAAGGGCTTCCTCGGCATGATCATCCCGAAGCAGTACGGCGGCCTGGGCTTCAGCGCGCTCGCGCACTCCGCGGTGGTGATGAAGCTCGCCACGCGCTCGAGCACCGCGGCGATCTCGGTGATGGTGCCGAACTCGCTCGGGCCGGGCGAGCTCTTGCTGCACTACGGCACCGAGCAGCAGAAGAACCATTACCTGCCGCGCCTCGCGAAAGGCCTGGAAGTGCCCTGCTTCGCGCTCACCAGCCCGGAGGCCGGCTCGGACGCCGCGTCCATCCCGGACTTCGGCGTGGTGTGCAAGGGCATTTGGCAGGGCAAGGAAGTGCTCGGCATGCGCGTCACCTGGGACAAGCGCTACATCACGCTCGGGCCGATTTCCACGCTGCTGGGTCTCGCTTTTCGTTTGTACGATCCTGAAAAACTTCTCGGGGAAAAAACAGACCTCGGCATTACGTGCGCGCTCGTGCCCACGAGCACCCCGGGCGTGAACATCGGCCGGCGCCACCTGCCGCTCAACGCCGCGTTCCAGAACGGCCCGAACTGGGGCAAGGACGTGTTCATGCCGCTCGACTGGATCATCGGCGGCCCCGAGTACGCGGGCAAAGGCTGGATGATGCTGATGGGCTGCCTCGCCGCCGGCCGCGCGATCTCGCTGCCCACGTCTTCCGTCGGTGGCGTCAAGGCGCTCACGCGCTACACCGGTGCCTACGCGCGCGTGCGCAGCCAGTTCAAGACCCCGATCGGCAAGCTCGAGGGCGTGGAAGAAGCGCTCGGCCGCATCGCCGCGCACTGCTACATGATGGACGCGACGCGCGTGATGACCGCGGGCGCGGTCGACCTCGGCGAGAAGCCGGCGGTGCTCTCGGCGATCGCCAAGTACCACATGACCGAGCGGGCGCGCAGCTGCGTGAACGACGGCATGGACATCCTCGGCGGTAAGGGCATCTGCCTCGGGCCGAACAACTGGATCGGGCGCGGCTACCAGATCGCGCCGGTCGCGATCACGGTCGAAGGCGCGAACATCCTGACGCGCACGCTGATCATCTTCGGCCAGGGCGCGATCCGCTGCCATCCCTACGTGCTGCGCGAGATGCGCGCGGCGAAGGAGATGCAGGGTGGCGAGGCGGCGCGCGAGTTCGACGACGCGTTCACCTCGCACATCGGCCACGTGCTGCGCAACGGCGTGCGCACGCTGGTCTACGGCCTGACGCGCGCGTCGTTCGCGCCGGTACCCGGCAACTGCGCCCCGGAAACGAAGCACTACTACCGCCACGTGTCGCGCCTCTCCGCCGCCTTCGCGTTCCTCGCCGACGTGTCGATGCTCGCCATGGGCGGAGCGCTCAAGCGCAAGGAGAAGATCTCCGGGCGCCTGGGCGACGTGCTGTCCATGCTCTATCTCGTCTCGGCCACGCTCAAGCGCTACGAGGACCAGGGCCGCATCCGCGAGGACCTGCCGCTGGTGGGCTGGGCGGTGCGCGACGCGCTCTACCGCGCGCAGCAGGCGATCGACGGCATCCTGTCCAACTTCCCGGTGAAGGCGCTCGCCACGCTGCTGCGCTGGACCATCTTCCCGCTCGGCGCGACGTTCCGCCCGTCGCTCGACTCGCGTAACCGCGACTGCGCGAAGATCGCGCTCGAGCCGGGCGTGGCGCGCGACCGCCTCACCGCCGGCATGTACGTGCCGAAGGACGAATCGGACGTCACCGGCAAGCTGGAGGCCGCGTTCGTCGCCACCATCGCCTGCGAGCCGGTGGACGAGAAGATCCGCAAGGCGGTCAAGAAAGGAAAGATGGCGCCGCGGCCAGGTGTGGAGCTCGGGCTGATCGCCCGCGAAGCGGGCTTGATTTCACAAGATGAATATTCCCAGTGGAGCCGCAAGGAAGCGCTGCGCAAGGCGGTCATCAAGGTGGACGACTTCCCGCAGGACTTCGGTCGCGCCGAGATCGTCGAGTCGCTGTCCGAAAACACGGTGAAGATGAAGGCGGCCTGACATGCTGGCGAGACCGATCTACGTCATCGACGGCGCGCGCACGCCGTTCCTGAAGTCGAAGAACCGTCCCGGCCCGTTCGCCGCCTCCGACCTCGCCACGCAGGCGGGGCGGGCATTGCTTGCCCGGCAACGCTTTTCTCCAGATGAATTGGATGAAGTCATATTGGGCTGCGCCGCGCCGTCGGTGGATGAAGTGAACATCGGCCGCGTGGCGGCGCTGCGCATGGGCTGCGGCCAGAAAGTGCCGGCCTGGACCGTGATGCGCAACTGCGCCTCCGGCATGCAGGCCATCGACTCGGGCATCAACAACATCCTCGCCGGGCGCGCGAGCCTGGTGCTCGCCGGCGGCGTGGACGCGCTGTCGCGCGCGCCGCTCCTTTACGGCGACAAGATGGTGCTGTGGTTCTCCAACATGGCGGCCGCGCGCTCGGCCGGGCAGCGGCTCGCGCTTTTTTCCAGGCTGCCGGTCGCCTCGCTGCTGAACCCGGTGATCGGCATCATGAAGGGCCTGACCGACCCGATGGTGGGCCTGCTGATGGGCCAGACCGCCGAGAACGTGGCGCATCGCTTCGGCATCACGCGCGCGCAGATGGACGAGTTCTCGGTGCGCAGCCACGAGCGGGTGATCCGCGCGCAGGACCAGGGCACGCTCGCCGCGGGCGGCGGCGAGCTCGAGGCGCTCTACGACGCGAAGGGCAACGTGTACACGCTCGACGACGGGGTGCGGCGCGACGCGTCGATGCAGAACCTCGCCAAGCTCAAGCCCTTCTTCGACCGCAAGTACGGCAACGTGACGCCCGGCAACAGCTCGCAGATCACCGACGGCGCCGCGTGGCTGATCCTCACCACCGAGGAAGTGGTGCGCAAGAACAACCTCCAGCCGCTCGGCCGCATCGTCGACTCGGAGTGGGCGGGGCTCGACCCGGCGCACATGGGCCTCGGACCGGTGCACGCCGCTACGCCGATCCTGAAGCGCAACCGGCTCGCGCTGAACGACGTGGACTACTGGGAGATCAACGAGGCGTTCGCCGCGCAGGTGCTCGGCTGCCTCGCGGCGTGGAAGGACGAGAAGTACTGCCGCGAGGAATTGGGCCTGGATAAGGCCTTAGGTTCTCTTGATGAAAATCGTCTTAACGTGGACGGCGGTGCGATTGCCCTTGGCCATCCGGTCGGCGCTTCCGGCGCGCGCATCGTCCTGCACCTGTTGAAAGTCCTGAAAAGAAACAAAGCCAGGCGCGGCATCGCGTCGATCTGCATCGGCGGCGGGCTGGGCGGCGCGATGCTCCTGGAGGCGGCCTGATGGAACGCGCCGGGAGCAGGGTCCTCGCCAGGCACTGGCGCTGGGAGATGGACCGCGAAGGGCTGGCCTGGCTGACCTTCGACAAGCAGGGCGAGTCGACCAACACTTTCTCGCGCGAGGCGCTGGAAGAGCTCTGGCTAATGCTCGACCAGATCGGCGCGGAAAAGCCGAAGGGCCTCGTGATCCGCTCGGCCAAGGACAGCTTCATCGGCGGCGCCGACATCCAGGAGTTCGCCAACTTCAAGGGCCCGGAAGACGCGATCGCGTTCACCCGGCTCGGCTGGGACACCTTCCAGAAGCTGCACGACCTGCCCTTCCCCACCACCGCGATGGTGAACGGCTTCTGCATGGGCGGCGGCATGGAGATGGCGCTCGCGTGCCGGTACATCGTCGCGCTGGACGATCCCAAGACGCGCTTCGCGCAGCCCGAGGTGATGGTCGGCGTGATCCCGGCCTGGCACGCGATGGAGTGGCTGCCCGAGCGCGTCGGCCCGGCGGCGGCGCTGGATCTCCTCCTCACCGGCAAGACCATCGATGCCAGGCGCGCCAAGCGCATGGGCCTCGCCGACCAGGCCGTGCCGCTGCGCATCTTCGAAAACACCGCGCGCATGGTGACGCTCGAGGCGCCGAAGCGCAGGTCCTTGCCTTTCGTTCAGCGAGTTCTCCTGAAAATGAAAGGCATAGTGGCTTCCCAAGCGAGAAAACAGGTGGCGCGCAAGGCGAAGCCCGAGCACTATCCGGTGCCCTACGCGATCATCGACATCTGGAAGAACTTCGGCGGCAACGCGCTCGCGGTGCCGGCCGAGCACCCGTCCTCGATCCAGAACCTGATCCAGCATCCGACCGGCCGCAACCTGGTGCGCATCTTCTTCCTGCAGGACCGGCTGAAGGGCCTGGGCAAAGGGTCCGACTTCAGGGCGCGCCACGTGCACGTGGTCGGCGCGGGCGTGATGGGCGGCGACATCGCGGCGATCTGCGCGATGCGCGGCCTGCGCGTCACGCTGCAGGACACCGCGCCGGAGCGCATCGCGCCGGCGGTGAAGCGCGCCGCCGAGCTGTTCAAGCGAAGAATTCGTGACAAGGCGCGCGAGCGCGACGCGCTCGATCGCCTGATTCCCGACGTGACCGGCGACGGCGCGCGCCAGGCCGACGTGATCATCGAGGCGATCTTCGAGAACCTGGACGCAAAGCGCTCCCTCTTTTCAAAACTGGAGGGACTTGCAAAACCGCAGGCGATCCTGGCCACCAATACGTCCAGCCTCAAGCTCGCCGACATCGCCACCGCGCTCAAGGATCCGTCGCGCCTGGTCGGCATCCATTTCTTCAACCCGGTGCCGCTGCTGCAGCTCGTCGAAGTTGTTTCTTCGGAAAAGACAAACCCTGAATTCGCGAAAAAAGCCGCGGCGTTCGTGCGCCAGATCGACAAGCTGCCGCTGCCGGTGAAGGACGCGCCGGGCTTCCTGGTGAACCGCGTGCTCGGCCCGTACATGCTGAACGCGTTTCGCATGCTGGACGAGGGCCGCAAGCCCGAGACGCTCGACCGCGCGATGGAGGATTTCGGCATGCCGATGGGGCCGGCCGAGCTCGCCGACACCGTCGGCCTCGACATCTGCCTGCACGCCGGCAAGGCGCTTGCCAGGGGCGCGACCGAGGTTCCGGAGATCCTCGCCAGCAAGGTCGCGCTCGGCCACCTCGGCAAGAAGACTGGCCAGGGCATCTACAAGTACGTGGACGGCAAGCCGCAGAAGGGCGAGCCCGATCCCTACGACCAGGCGCTGGTCGATGCGCTGATCGAGCCGTACCTGCACGAGGCGCAAGCCGCGCTCGCCGACGGCGTGGTCGCGGATGCCGACCTGGTCGACGCCGGCCTGATCTTCGGAACCGGCTTCGCGCCGTTCCGCGGCGGGCCGCTACACTACTTGGGTGGAAAGACTTCCTGAGGGAAAGGTCCCGGCGCTGCGCGTCATGCCGATGCCGGCGGACGCCAACCAGAACGGCGACATCTTCGGCGGCTGGATCATGGCGCAGGTCGACATCGCGGGCGGCAGCGCGGCCGGCCGCATCGCGCGCGGCCGCGTCGCCACCGTGGCGGTGAAGGAGTTCGTGTTCAAGCAGCCGGTGCAGATCGGCGACCTGCTGTCCTTCTACGTCGACCTGGTGCGCATCGGCAAGACCTCGATCACGGTCAACGTGGAAGTGTTCGCCGAGCGCCGGCCCGACGAGCCGAAAGTGGTGAAGGTCACGGAGGCCACGCTCACCTACGTGGCGATCGACCGCGACGGGCGCCCGCGCCCGGTGCCGCGCCCCTAGGTTGCTCCTCGACGCGCCGACCCTCGCCGGAGTCGCGCTGCTCGCCGTGCTGGCGGCGACGATCAGCGGCATGAGCGGCTTCGGCACCGGCGTGATCCTGACCGCGGCGCTGGTGCCGGTGATCGGCGTGAAGAGCGTGATCCCGGTGATGGCGGTGGCCGGCATCGTGATCAACGCCGGGCGCTTCTGGTTCTACCGCACGCACCTCGACCGGCGCACCCTCACGCTGGTGCTCGCCACCTCGCTGCCGTTCCTCATGCTCGGCACCTGGATCTACAGCATCCTCGACGCGCGCGCTCTCGGCACGGTGCTCGGCTGCGTAGTGATCGCGTTCGTGCCTCTGAGAAGGGTTTTACAAAAAAAGAAAATAATCATCGGACGCGCGGGTCTTGGCGTCGGCTCCGGCATATTCGGCCTCGCCACCGGCGTGGCCACCGGCACCGGCGTGATCCTGGTGTCGCTCCTGCTCGGCACCGGCATGGCCGGGCCGGCGGTGCTCGCCACCGATGCGATGGTGTCGATCGTGCTGGATCTCGTGAAGGCGGCGCTGTTCCAGCGCTTCGACCTGCTCGACGCCGAGGCGTTTTTCACCGGCCTGGTGATCGGCTTCGCCAGCATCCCGGGCAGCGCGGCCGCGGCGTGGCTGGTGACGCGCATGGGCGCGCGGCTGCACGTGGTGTTCATGGAGGTGCTGATCCTGATCGGCGGCACGTCCATGCTGTGGCATTCGTGGAGATAGAGGGAAAATGAGCCGATGAAGGCGCTCAGGGGCAAGGTGGCGGCGGTGACCGGCGCGGCGAGCGGCCTCGGCCGCTCGATGGCGCTCGCGTTCGCGGCCGAGGGCATGGACGTGGCGCTGGCCGACGTGGACGAGATGAACCTGTCCTCGGTGGAAAAAGAAGTGCAGGACCTCGGCGCGCGCGCGGTGACGTTCAAAGTCGACGTGTCGCAGGGCGAGCAAGTCGAGGCGTTCCGCGACCAGACGCTCGCGCGCCTCGGCGCGATCCACGTGGTGTGCAACAACGCCGGCGTCTCGCCGCTCGGCGCGGTGTGGGAGAACACGCCCGCCGACTGGCAATGGATCCTGGGCGTGAACCTCTGGGGCGCGATCCACGGCGTGCGCGTCTTCACGCCCCACCTCATCGCGCAGAACGAGGGACACATCGTCAACACCGCTTCGGTGGCGGGACTGATCTCGCCGCCGGGCTCGGGCGCGTACAACGTGACCAAGCATGCCGTGGTCGCGCTGTCCGAATCCCTGTACCACGACCTGCGCGAGCGCAACTCCTCGGTGGGCGTATCGGTGCTCTGTCCAGCCTATGTGCCGACCCGCATCACCGAATCGGAAAGAAGTCGTCCCCAAGGTCTCCCGCGGGGGCAGAAATCGTCCGAGACGCTGGCGCGCGAGGCCATGCTCAAGAAAGCGGTGAGCTCGGGGAAGATTTCCGCCGACCAGGTGGCCCAGGCGGTCGTCGCGGCGATCAAGGACGAGCGCTTCTACATCCTCACGCACCCGCGGATCAAGGGCGCGATCCAGGCGCGCATGGAGGACATCCTGCAGGACCGCGCGCCGCGCGATCCCTTGAAGCTCTAGTGAATCTCTGAAAGCCGAAAGTCTGTCGTCCCCGCGAAGGCGGGGACCCCATTTGCTTTTTTGATTTTTTAAACGAGGCCCCCGCCTTCGCGGGGGCGACTGCTTTGGCGTTATCTAGGCGAGGCCGGGAAACAGCACGCGCAGGCCGCCCGCCATGGTCTGGATGGCGATCGCGGCGAGCAGCAGGCCGAGCAGGCGCGTGGCGATGTTGAGGCCCGTGGTGCCGAGCCGGCCGGCGATGCGCTCCGCGAGGCCGAGCATGATCCAGAGCAGCGCGCAGACCAGCGCGATGCACAGCACGAGCAGCGCGATGTGCGCGACGCCGCCTTCCTGGGCGGCGATGATGGTGGTGCTGATGGCGCCGGGACCGGCGAGCAGCGGGACGGCGAGCGGCACCACGCCGGCGCGCGAATGGAGCTCCGCCGCCTCGGCGCTGGTCTGGCGGATCTCGCCGGCCTGCGCGTTCAGCATCGCGAGCGCCATGAGGAGCAGCACCAGGCCGCCGCCGACCTGGAACGCCGGCAGGCTCGCGCCCATGAAGACGAGCAGGCGCTCGCCGAAGAACGCCGCGCCCGCCAGGATGATGAGCACGGTGAGCGTGACCACCTGCGCAAGCTGGCGCTTGTCGCGCGGGCGCTCGCCCGCGGTCAGGCTGACGAAGATCGGCACCGCGATGAACGGATCGAGCACCGCGGTGAGCGTCACCACGAAGCGCAGGTATTCCTGCCAGGACGTCACTGCTTCGCCAGGGCGGCCTGCGCGGCCTTGCGGTCCTCGTTGACCTTGGCGAACGCCGGGCGCTCGCCGAGCATCCGCAGATACGGCTTGAGCGGCGCGATGTCCTCGAGGAAGTCGCGCCCGTAGGCGAGCTTGGTGGCGAGCGAGACGAGCGGCAGGTGCACGAACGCGGCGCAGTCGGCCATCGTGAGCTCCTTGCCGGCGATGTACGGGTCGAACTTGACCAGCGCCTTCAGCGCGCGGATACCCTTGTTCAAGTCCTTTTCAACGGAGCGTTTCGCGTCCTCGGAAAGGTTGCCGGTCTTGAAGAACACCTGGCCGTACAGGCGGCGCGCCACCAGCTCGACATGCAGCTCGATCACCTTCACGAGCTCGCGCACCTTGGCGCGCTCGAACGGGTCCTTCGGCAGCAGCGGCTTCTGCGGGTACGCCTCCTCGAGGTACTCGCCGATCACCTCGGATTCGGCGAGGCGCCGCCCGCCGTCCAGCTCGACGAACGGCACCTTGCCCATCGGCGAGCGCGCGAGGAACTCGTCGGCCTGGGACGGCTTGCACGCGTCCTCCTCGAACGGCACGCCCTTCTCGAGCAGCGCGAGGCGGATCTTGTTGTAGTAGTTGCTGATGTGGAAACCGCAAAGTTTCAGCATCGCTGCATTATAGTCGGCGCATGCCGAACGAAGAGTTCATCACCGACCTCGCCGCCGACACCTCGTACGGCGGCTACCTCGGCCTCGAGCAGCTGCTCGCCGCGCAGCGCCCGCGCTCGTCGCACCACGACGAGATGCTGTTCATCATCCAGCACCAGGCGAGCGAGCTGTGGATGAAGCTCATGATCCACGAGCTCGGCGCGGCGATCGCGCACGTGCAGGCCGACCGCCTGGCGCCGTGCTTCAAGATCCTCGCGCGCGTGAAGCAGATCCAGCGCCAGCTCTTCGAGCAGTGGGCGGTGCTCGAGACCCTCACGCCCTCGGAATACGCCCAGTTTCGGGGCGTGCTCGGCCCAGCCTCGGGACTCCAGTCGCACCAGTTCCGCGCCATCGAGTTCATGCTCGGCAACAAGATCGCGAACCGGATCGAGGTGCATCGCCACGACCCCCAGGTTGCGGGTTTTCTTGAAAAGCTGCTGAAATCGCCGAGCCTCTACGACGAGTTCCTGCGCTACCTCGCGCGCCGCGGCATGCCGATCCCGCCCGAGCGTGTGGAGCGCGACTGGTCGCAGCCCTACCCGAAGCACCCCGGCGTCACCGCGGTGTTCAAGACCATCTACGAGAATACGAAGTCGTACTGGGCGGAATACGACATGTGCGAGAAGCTGGTCGATGTGGAGGAGAATTTCCTGCTGTGGCGCTTCCGCCACGTGAAGACCGTGGAGCGCATCATCGGCTACAAGCGCGGCACCGGCGGCACGGCCGGCGTGTCGTTCCTGCGCAAGACGCTCGAGACCAGCCTGTTCCCCGAGCTGATCGACGTGAGGACCGAGCTTGGATGAGGCCTGGCTAGCGCGCGAGGTGTTTCCGCGCTTCAGCCGCGTGCTGGCGCGCGAGGGCATCTACCTCGCCAACCATTCTCTCGGCCGGCCGCCCGACCGCGCCGCCGAGGACGTGCGCGCGGCGCTCGACGCGTGGTACCGCGACATGGACGGCGCCTGGGATGGATGGCTCAAGGCGCGGCAGCGCTTCCGCGCCCGCACCGCCCAGCTGATCGGCGCGCCGCGGGGCGACTGCGTGGTGCCGAAGACGAGCGCCGGCCAGGGCTTGCGCGCGGTCCTGAACGCGCTGCCGGGCAAGCCGCGGGTGGTGACGAGCGACGGCGAATTCGACTCCATCGACTTCATCCTGCGCGTGTACCGCGAGCAGCGCCGCATCGAGCTGAAGATCGTGCCGTGGCGCGAGCTTTCGCCGAAAGGCGCGGACCTGCTCGTGCTTTCGACCGTGATGTTCCGCACCGGCGAGATCGTGAAGAACCTGGCAAGGCTGATCCACGAAGCGCACGCCGCCGGCGCGCTGGTGCTGCTCGACGTGTATCACCACGCCGGGGTGCTGCCGCTCGACCTTGCGGCGCTCGAGGCCGACTTCGCGGTCGGCGGCTCGTACAAGTACACGCGCGGCGGGCCGGGCGCGTGCTGGCTCTACGTGCGCCCGGGCCTGGTCGAGACGCTGCGCACGCCCGATACCGGCTGGTTCGCGAAGAAGGACGTGTTCTCGTACCTGCGCCCCGAGCCGCCCGAGTTCGGCCCCGGCGGCGACGCCTGGCTGGAATCCACGCCGAGCGTTCTGGCGCCGGTGCAGGCGCTCGCCGGCCTCGACGTCACGCTCGAGCTCGGCGTGGAGCGCATCCGCGCGCACTCGCTCGAGCAGAAAAAATTCCTCGCCGATCTGCTGCCGCTTTCCGAAGGCGTCGGCGACGAGCACGGCGCATTCCTGACGCTCAAGCACCGCAACGCCGCCAGGCTGTCCGAGAAGCTGGCGAAGGCCGGCGTGAAGACCGACGCGCGCGGCGAGTATTTGCGCATCTGCCCGGACTTCCTGAATACCTTCGACGAGCTCGATCGGGCAGCGCAGGAAATCCGCCGCGCGCTCGGCTCCTAGAAGCGCTCGGCGCGGTACGGCGCGGGATCGACGAACGGCGCCTCGCCGCACGCGAGCTCCGCGACCAGGCGGCCGGTCACCGGCCCGAGCGTGAAGCCGTGGTGCGCGTGACCGAAGGCGAACCACAGGTTGTCGTGGCGCGGCGCGCGGCCGATGATCGGCATCATGTCGGGCGTGCACGGGCGCGCGCCCATCCAGGGATCGGTGTCGAGGCGCTCGGCGAGCGGGAACAGCTCGCGCGCGATCGGCTCGGCGCGGTTGAGCTGCACCGGCGTCTTCATGCCGTCGCGCAGCGCGAACTCCGCGCCGGTGGTGAGGCGGATGCCGCGCCGCATCGGCGCGAGAAAGTAGCCGCGCTCGGTGTCGAGCATCGGGTGGTTGAGCGCGGCCGCGCCGGCCGCGCGGTAATGCATGTGGTAGCCGCGCTTCACGGCGAGGGGCAGGTCGTAGCCGAGCCGGCGCGTCACCACGTCGGCCCAGGGCCCGAGCGCCACGACCGCGTCGCGCGCCTCGACCGTTCCTTCGGCGGTGCGCACGCGCCAGCCGGGCTCGAGCGTGCCGGCGTTGCCCTGCACGAAGCGCCCGCCCAGCTTCTCGAACAGGCGCAGGTACGCGAGCGATACCGCCTGCGGGTCCACGGCCGCGATCGGGTCGGTCCAGTGCAGCGCGCCGACCAGCACCGGTGCGATGTGAGGCTCTTTCTCCTGTATTTCCTTCTGGTACAAGAAAGCCGACTGGATGCCGAACTCGCTCCTCCAGCGCTCCGCTTCGGCGAAGCGCAGGTCGCGCTCGCGCTCGGTGCGGAACACCTTCATCCAGCCGCTGCGACGGAATAGCTCGCCCGCGCCGGCTTCGCCGGCGAGCGCGTCGTGCTCGGTAATGCAATGCTCGATCAGCTTCGCGTAGGTATGCGCGATGGCGCGGTGCCGCGCCGGACGCGAGTGCGTCCAGTACTGCCACAGGAACGGCGCGATGCGGGGGATCGCCGACGGGTGATAGTGCGCGTCGATGGTGCGGTTGAAGCTGTAGCGCACCAGCGCGCCGAAGTCGTGCGGAAAGCCGTACGGGTACACGCCCTCGCGCTGCACCAGGCCGGCGTTGCCGAACGAGGTTTCCTCCGCCGCGCCGCGGCGGTCGACCAGCACCGTGGCGCGGCCGCGCTTCTGCAGGTGCAGGGCGACCGAGACGCCGACGATGCCGGCGCCGAGGACGATCACATCGCTTTTCAACGCGAGAGCGTTTTTTTCAGGGCTTCGGAAACGGTGGTTTGCTCGCCGAGCTCGAGCTTGGCGATCTGGTTGCGGTGCACTTCGTCCGGGCCGTCGGCGAAGCGCAGCGTGCGCGCGTGCGCGTAGGCCTCGGCGAGGCCGAAGTCGTCCGACACGCCGCCGCCGCCGTGCACCTGCATCGCCCAGTCGATCACCTGGCAGGCCACGTTCGGCGCGAACACCTTGATCATGGCGATCTCCTTCTTCGCCACCTTGTTGCCGACCGTGTCCATCTTCCACGCCGCGTTCAGCACCATGAAGCGCGCCGCGTCGATCATGATGCGCGACTGCGCGATGCGCTCGCGCGTCACGCCCTGCTCCGCCACGCTCCTGCCAAAGGCGATTCTTTGCGTGGCGCGGCGGCACATTTTTTCCAGCGCGCGCTCGGCCTGGCCGATCAGGCGCATGCAGTGGTGGATGCGCCCCGGCCCGAGGCGGCCCTGCGCGATCTCGAAGCCGCGCCCCTCGCCGAGCAGCACGTTCGAAGTGGGCACGCGCACGTCCTTCAGCTCGATCTCCATGTGGCCGTGCGGCGCGTCGTCGTAGCCGAATACCGGCAGGTGGCGCTTGATGCTCACGCCCTTGGTATCGGCCGGAACCAGGACCATCGACTGCTGGCTGTGCCGCGCGGCGTTGTCCGGGTCGGTCTTGCCCATCACGATGTAGATCTTGCAGCGCGAATCGCCCGCGCCGCTCGACCACCACTTCGTGCCGTTGATCACGTACTGGTCCTTGTCCCGGATCATCCGGGTCTGGATGTTGGTCGCGTCGGACGAGGCGACCGCGGGCTCGGTCATCAGGAAGGCGGAGCGGATCTTTCCCTCGAGAAGCGGCTCGCACCAGCGCTGGATCTGCTCGGGCGTGCCGTACTTGAGCAGCGTCTCCATGTTGCCGGTATCGGGCGCCGAGCAGTTGAACACCTCCGGCGCCCAGGTCACGCGCCCCATGATCTCGCAGAGCGGCGCGTACTCGAGGTTGGTGAGCGTGCCGCCGTGGCTCTTCGGCCGCCAGAGGTTCCACAGGCCCGCCTTTCGCGCCTCTTTCTTCAGCTCCTCGATCACCGGGACGGGCTGCCAGCGGTTCTCGCCGGTCACGTGCTTCTTCCACGCCCCTTCGTTGGGATAGACGTGCTCGGCCATGAAGGCCATGAGTCTCTGGCGCAGCTCCTGGACCTTGGGCGTGTAGTCGAAATTCACGCGGCTCTCCTCAGTATTTTCTCGACCTGCTGCCAGCCCAGCTCGGCCATCGGCTTGGCGCGCATGCCCGCGTCGCGCGCGTGCGCGCTCGCCGCGGTGCCGTCGACCACGCGCTTCAGTATCCCCTGCAGGATCGCGGCGATGCGGAACAGGTTGTAGGCGATGTAGAAGTCCCAGTGCGACGGGTCGATCTTCCTTTGCCCGGTGCGCTGGCAATAGCGAGCCACGTATTCCGGCTCGCCCGGAATGCCCAGGGCAGCAAGATCGAGGCCGCCGATCCCTCTGAACTGCCCGGGCGGGATGTGCCAGCTCATGCAGTGATACGCGAAGTCGGCGAGCGGGTCGCCGAGCGTGGAGAGCTCCCAGTCGAGCACCGCGAGGATGCGCGGCTCGCTCGGGTGGAAGATCGTGTTGTCGAGCCGGTAATCGCCGTGCACCACGGTGGTCGCGGCGCTCGGCGGGATGTTCTTCGGCAGCCACTCGATCAGGTTGTTCATCGCCTCGACGCGCTCGGTCTCCGAGGCCTGGTACTGCTTGGTCCAGCGCGCGATCTGGCGCTCGATGTAGTTCCCGGGTTTCCCGAAGCCCTCCAACCCCACTTCCCGGAAGTCGATGGTGTGCAGGAGCGCGATCACGCGGTTCAACTCATCGTAGATCTCGCCGCGCTGCGCCTTGGTCATGCCGGGCAGCGACTGGTCCCACAGCACGCGGCCCTCCACGAAATCCATGACGTAGAAGGCCGTGCCGATCACCGACTCGTCCTCGCAAAGCAGGTGCGGCCGCGGCACTGGAAACCCGGCGCCATGCAGCGCCTTGATGACGCGGTACTCGCGGTCCACCGCGTGGGCCGAGGGCAGCAGCTTGCCCGGCGGCTTGCGCCGCAGCACGTACCTGCCGTTGATCTTGTAGGTGGGGTTGGACTGCCCGCCCTTGAACTGCTCCACCGAGGCGATGCGGGTACCGAGCAGCTTCTCGAGCGCGCCGGTCTCGAACCTGTGCCGTTCCTCGACGGGCTTGGTCCCGATAAACTGCTCGAACATGCCGACAAAAGCTTACCCCAAAAGGTTCAGGGTCTCGCACCTGAAAGGCGCCCGGTTCGAGCGCCGCGGGCTGCGCAGTTACTTCGAATACCGCGACCTCGGCATCCGGGACGCGACGCGCGGCAAGGTGGTCGCGCACGTGATCCGCGCGCGGCCGGGCAAGGCGCCGCACGGCGAGTGGCACGCGCACGATTGCCAGGTGCAGTTCGTCTACGTGCTGAAGGGCTGGGTGCTGTTCGAGTACGAGGGCGTCGGGCGAGTACGGATGAAGGCCGGCAGCTGCTTCTACCAGCCGCCCAACATCCGCCACCGCGAGATCCGCCACTCCAAAGACGTGGAGATGCTCGAGATCGTCGGCCCGGCCACGTTCAAGACTTATTCTTTGGAGAAACCTGCAGCCAGAAGGTCACCGGCCCGTCGTTCACGAGGCTGACCTGCATCTCGGCGCCGAAGCGTCCGGACTGCACGCGCGGCAGCCATTCCCCCACCTTGGCGACGAAGGTCTCGAACAGCCGCTCGGCGTTCTGCGGCGATGCCGCGCTCGAGAAGCTCGCGCGCGTGCCGCTCCTGGTATCGGCCGCGAGCGTGAACTGCGGCACCGCGAGCAACTGGCCGTGCGCGTCTTTCAGCGAGACGTTCATCCTGCCTTCGGCGTCGGGAAAGATGCGGTAGTTCACCACTTTCTCGGCGAGCAGCAGCGCCTCGAACTCGCTGTCGCCGCGCTGCACGCCGACCAGCGCGAGCACGCCTTTGCCGATCGCGCCCACCGGGTCGCCGGCGACCTTCACGTTCGCCCCGGTGACGCGCTGAATGAGCGCGATCACGCGATGATGTCGGGAATCAGGCGCGCGCGCAGACGCTGGATCTGGTCCTTGAGGAGAAGCTTTCTTTTCTTCAGGCGCTGCAGCTGGATCTGGTCCAGCGAGCGGTCGACCACCAGGCGGCCGATCACGTCGTCGAGATCGTGGTGCTCGATCTCCAGCGCCTGCAGGCGCTGGCGGATCTGGGCTTTTTCCTCTTCGCTGGGGGGGATATCGATCACGGCCTGGAACGTCATCCCGGAGCGGTCATCCTATCCCTATCTAGTACGTCTTTGAAGGCCTGAAGTAGTCCATGCGGTCGATGGAACGCACCGTAACGTCCCGCAGGCTCGCGCCCTGCAGCACCTTGATGCGCACCGCGGCGCCCGCCGCCCCGCTTCCCCAGATGCGGCGGTAGAAGTCCGCGAGCGTCGTCACTTCCTCGCCGCCCACCGCGACCACGATATCGCCGCTCTTCAGCCCGGCGCGCGCCGCCGGGCCGTCGGGCGACACGCGCCCTACGAACAGGCGCCCGCGCACCTCGTCGGTGTTGAGCCCGAGCCACGGCCGCGCCGGGCCGCTGCGCTTCCCGCTCGCGATCAGGTCGTCGAGGATCGGCTTGAGCAGGTCCACCGGCACGAACATGTTGCCGGGCGATTGCGTGCCCGGCGCGCCGGCGTCGGGCACGATCAGCGAGCCGATGCCGAGCAGCTCGCCCTTCGCGCCGATGAGCGGCGCGCCCGACCATTCCATCACCGGCGGGTAGGTGAAGATCGCCGAGTCGAGCAGGTATTCCCAGCTGCCGGCGAACGCGCGGCGCGACACCACGTAGACGAGAGTCGGGCTGTCGCGCGCCGGCGCGCTGACCGCCATGGCCGGCTCGCGCTCGGCGAGCGCGGCGGAGTCGCCGAGCGGCAGCGGCCTGGCGCCCAGCGCGCCCACCACCTTGAGGAGCGCAAGGCCGCTCGCATGGTCGTACGCCGCGAGCGTGGCCGGCAGGGTGCGCCCGTCGGCGCCGGTGACCTGGATGGCCTCGGCTTCGATGACCAGGTACCCGATGGTGAGCACGTAGCCGTCTCGCACCAGCGCCCCGGTGCCGCTGCGCTGCATGCCGAGGGTCTCGGCGCTGCGCGCGTTGGGCTGGATCTTCGCGCTGATCGCGACCACCGCGTTGAGCGTTTCCTCGGGCTTGTCCTGCGCGCAGAGCGCCGAGGCAAGGAAAACAAGGACCAAGAGCGACCATCTCATGAGCCGCCTCCTCCGCCGGTCCATGATGCCTTTCTCGGCATGAAAAGCGAAGCTAATATTCGCTTATCCCATGTTCCTGTTCATGCTCGGCGGGTCGCTCGTTCTCGGCTTCAGCCTGTTCGCGGCCGCCAGCTACAGCGAAGGAACCTTGATCGCCGCCCGCACCGCCGCCGAGGTGATCGGCTGGCTGCTCATGCTGGCGGCATTGGCGGGCGCCGTCGCGCTGCGCCAGCCCAATATCGGCAAGGTCACCGCGGCGGGCGTCAGCCTGTGCTGCGGGCTGCTCCTCGTCTACATCGCGCATTTCCAATGGACCGAGGTGGCCCACGCGGCGGCGGCCGCAACGCTGCCGCTGAGAAGCGAGCTCAAGATGATCGAGGCGCCCTCGCCGGCGCTGGCGGCCGCGATGGGCATGAAGGAAATCCCGGCGGCGCTGCCGCCGACCGTCGCCTTCGAAAAGCCGATGCCCTTCGAAAAGCCGCTCCTTGCGGCCGCGATCGCGACCATCGCGCCGAAGCCGAAAGATGCCTGCCGCGACGAGGTCGGCCTCGCCTGGTTCCTCTGCCAGGAACGCGCGCGCCTCGAGTATTGCCAGACGCGCGCGTACGACGAGACCTGCCCTTCGCCAATTCCCGCCTCGTATCCTGGATAAATTCGCGCGGGGCAAATGCGGCTCCTGAGCTGGAACGTGCAGTGGTGCCGCGGGATGGACGGCCGCGTGGACCCAAGGCGCATCGCAGCCGAGGCGAAGCGGCTCGCCGACCCGGATGTGATCTGCCTGCAGGAGATCGCGCGCAACTTCCCCGAGATGGCGGGAAGCTCCGGCGAAGACCAGGTCCACGAGCTGGAAAAATCCTTGCCCGGCTATCAGGCCTTCTTCGCTCCCGGCGTCGACATTCCGGGCAAGCGCGGCCGCCGCCAGTTCGGCAACATGATCCTCACGCGCCTGCCTGCCGGCCGGGTCATGCGCCATCAGCTGCCGTGGCCGTCGGCGGCGGACGTGCAAAGCATGCCGCGCGCGGCGATGGAGGTCGTAGTCGGCGAGATCCGCGTCACCACCACGCACCTCGAGTACTACTCCGCCGAGCACCGCGGCGCGCAGATCGATCACCTCCTCAAGCTGCACCGCGAGGCGGGCGCACCACACCGCAAAGTGGATGAGCCCGGCAGCTACGAGTCGTACGAGCGCGGCAGGAGCGCCATCGTGTGCGGAGACTTCAACCTCAAGCCGGACGACCCGCACCACCGCAGGATGCTCGACGGCGGCTTCGTCGATGCCTGGCAGGCGCTGAATGCCGGCAAGCCGCGCCAGCCGACCTTTCACCTCTACGACGGCGAAGCGCAGTACTGCTGCGACTACGTTTTCGTCACGCCGGACCTCGTGCCGCGCATCAAGTTCCTGCGCATCGACAGCGAGACGCAGGCCTCCGATCATCAACCGGTCATGGTGGAACTTGCTTAAGGTCACGAAGCTCGCCGACGCGCTCGGCGCCGAGATCAGCGGTGTTGATGTTTCGCAACCGCTCGCGAATTTTTCTGAGATCAGAAAGGCCTGGCTCGAGCACCTGGTGATTCGCATCCGCGGCCAGAAGCTCACGGATCCGCAGGTGCTCGCGTTCAGCCGCAATTTCGGCGAGCTCGACCCGCCCGGGCCGAACCCGCTCGGCCGCCCGTTCCTCGCCGACCATCCGGAGATGAACGTGATCTCCAACATCAAGGAGGGCGGCGTGCCGATCGGCGGGCTGGGCGACGGCGAGGCGATCTGGCACGCCGACATGACCTACATCGAGCGCCCGCCCATGGCGGCGGTGCTGTACGCGATCGAGATTCCGCCCGCGGGCGGCGATACGTACTGGGCCAACATGTATCTCGCCTACGAGACGCTGCCCGCCGGCCTCAAGCGCCGCGTCGAGGGCCGCGAGGCGGTGCACGACGCGACCTACAACAGCGCCGGCACGATGCGCAAAGGCTACAAGGAAGTCACCGATCCGCGCAGCGCGCCGGGCGCGCGCCACCCGCTGGTGCGCACGCATCCGGAGACCGGGCGCAAGTGCCTGTTCCTCGGCCGGCGGCGCAACAGCTACGTAGTCGGCCTGGAGCTCGACGAGAGCGAGAAGCTGCTCGACGAGCTGTGGGCGCACGCCACGCAGCCGCAGCTCACGTTCCGGCAGCAATGGCGCGTCGGCGACGTGATGGTGTGGGACAACCGCTGCACGCTGCACCGGCGCGACGCCTTCGACCCCGCGGCGCGGCGGCTCCTGCACCGCACGCAGATCAGGGCCGCGGCGTAAGCATTCGCCGGATCTGCTCGACGCGCGCGCGGTTCACGCCGAAGTCGCGCCGCCCCAGCCGCGAGGCCGAGCGCACCTGGACCCGCGCACCGTCGAAGTAGAACTCCACGTCGTCGACATAGCCGAGCAGCTTGGAGCGGAACTCGGCGTAGAGATAGCTTGCGTGGCTTTGCACCACCCGGGTTCTGGGCAGCGACTGCACGGCCTTCAACACCTCCGCCATGCTGCCCGAGAGCGGCGCGACGTAATGCTCGCGGTCGGCAGGATCGGCCTGCGACGAAACGCAGTTCGGCGTTCGCCGGCACGGCGCGAGAAGGCCGTCCTTCACCCCAAGGTTGGTCGGGCGGCGCCAATTGAACATCGCCGGGGATGCTAACATCGTCCGACTCTTCCACGGGGAGACGACGATGACGCCGCAGCAACTCGCCGAGCTGCTTCTCGGGATCGCCCGCGCCCAGGCCGCGATGATCCAGGGACTGGAGAACGAACTGGCCGGCGTGCGCAGCGGCCGCATCATCCCCGCCCTGCAGAACGTCGCGCACTTGCGCGACCACCCGCAGCCCACGCTCACCGACCTGCCGGTGCGCGTGCTGCTCGGCACCCTCGGCCGCCAGGTGCCCGACGCGGCCGGAGTCGTGAAAGACCTCGAGCGTCTCCTCGGCGGCGCAGGCGCAGCTTCCGCAGCACCAGCAGCAGCCGAGAACCTCGACTTCAGCGCCGAGCCGCCGAAGACCTAAGCAATCCGTCGTTCCCGCGCAGGCGGGAACCCCATTTTTTGAAAAGCAAACGGGGCCCCCGCCTTCGCGGGGGCGACGTAGAGGTATTCCTTAGAAGTCCTTCGGTTCCGAAGGAAACTTCGGCTCGCGCTTCTCGCGCAGCGCGGCGAGGCCTTCCTTCACCTCGGGGCCGGTGAAGCCCATCATCTCGAGCGCGAGCGAAGCGTCGAACGCCGGGCCGGCCATGCGCAGCCAGTTGTTCAGCGAGTACTTGGTCCAGCGCAGCGCGGTTTGCGGACCGGCGGCGAGCTTGCGCGCCACTTCGAGCGCTTTGTCCTGCAGTTGATTCTCCTCGCACGTCAGAGAAACCAAGCCGATGCGCTCCGCCTCCTCCCCGCTGATGGTGTCGCACGTGAGCAAGTAATACTTCGCCTTCGCCATGCCGCAGAGGAGCGGCCAGATGATCGCGGCGTGGTCGCCCGCCGCGACGCCGAGGCGCGTGTGGCCGTCGATAAGCCTTGCTGTTTTGCTTGCGATGCTGATATCTGCCATCAGGGCGGCGGCGAGGCCGGCGCCGACCGCGGGTCCGTGCACGGCGGAGATGATGATCTTCGAGCAGTTCAGCATGTTGTAGACCAGGTCGCGCGCCTCGCGCCACACGCGCGCGCGCACCGCGAAGTCGCGCGTCATTTCCTCGACCATCGCCATGTCGCCGCCGGCCGAGAAGCCCTTGCCGGCGCCGCGCAGGATGGCCACGCGGGTGTCCGGGTCGCGGTCCACGTCGAGCCAGACGCGCGCCATCTCGGCGTGCGCGCGGGCGGTGGCGACCGCGAGCTTGCCCGGCTCGCCCATGACGATCTCGAGGACGCCGGGCTCGAGCGTGCGAATCTGCAGGTCTTTGTACGCGGTGTAGTCCATCGCTCATTCTACAATTCGGCCTGATGATCACCTTCGACGACATCGCGCGCGCGCACGAGCGCATCAAGGCGCAAGCCCGGCGTACGCCGGTCCTCACCTCGCGCACCGTGGACGAGCTGACCGGCGCCAGCGTGTTCTTCAAATGCGAGAACTTCCAGCGCATGGGCGCGTTCAAGTTCCGCGGCGCGTTCAACGCGTTGTCGCAGCTCGGCGAGGAGCAGAAGAAGAAGGGCGTGGTCGCCTTCTCCTCGGGCAACCATGCGCAGGCCGTGGCGCTGTCGGGCCGCCTGCTCGGCATCAAGACGGTGATCGTGATGCCCGACGACGCGCCGCAGGTGAAGCTCGAGGCGACGCGCGGCTACGGCGCCGAGGTGGTGCAGTACGGCAAGCACGAGGAGCGCGAGACGCTCGCCGGCAAGCTCGCCGCGGAGCGCGGCCTCACGCTCATCCCGCCCTTCGACCACGCGCACATCATCGCCGGGCAGGGCACCGCGGCGAAAGAGCTGATCGAGGACGTCGGCCCGCTCGACGTGGTGATGACGCCGTGCGGGGGCGGGGGGCTGCTTTCAGGGAGCGCCATCGCGGCCAAGCACCTCGCGCCGAAGTGCAAGGTCTATGGCGTCGAGCCGCAGGCCGGCAACGACGCTTCGCAGTCGTTCGTGAAGAAGCGCCTCATCACCATCGCGGTGCCGGACACCATCGCCGACGGCGCGCGCACGCCTTCGCTCGGCAAGCTCACCTTTCCGATCGTGCTGCGCTACGTCGACGACATGCTCACCGTCGACGACCAGGAGCTCACGCGCGCCATGTTCTTCCTCTGGGAGCGCATGAAAATCGTCGTCGAGCCGACCGGGGCGTTGGCCTTTGCCGCTCTTTTTACCGGCAAGGTTCCAGTGAAAAACCTGCGAGTCGGTGTCGTGATTTCAGGCGGAAACGTCGACCTGCGCTGGGCGGCCGCGCAGATAAACAAAGCCTAGAACCGCAGCGCCGACCAGAGTGGCGGCGAGCGTGACGTCGAAGCGCGGCGACACCGTGGCCACTCCGCACACGAACAGCAGCAGCCGCAGCGGCCAGGCGATCGGCCGCGCCCCCAGGTAGCCCTGCAGCGCGAACGACGCGAAGGTGCACATCGCGATCGCGAACACCACGCACTCGAGGATGTAGAGCACGCCGCCCTGCATGTTGAGGCCGGGATTGAACAGGAAGTAGAACGGCAGGATGAAGCCGCCGATCGCGAGCTTCACCGCGTAGGGCCCGAGCGCCATCGGATTCACGTCGGCGATCGCGCCGGCGGCGAAGTTGGCCACCGCGACCGGCGGCGTGATGGCCGACAGGCAGGCAAAGTAGAGCATGAAGAGGTGCACCTGCATCTCCGGCAGATTGAACACGCCGCGCAGCACCGGCGCGAGCAGCGCCGCACCCATGATGTACACCGCCGGGGTCGGCATGCCCATGCCGAGCAGGATGAGGAACAGCGCCGAGAGCAGCAGCGTCGGCACCAGCAGGCCGCCCGAGATCGCGCTGATCATGAGCGTGAACTTGCCGGCCAGCGCGCTGATCTCGATCGCGCCCACCACCACGCCCGCTGCCGCCACCGCGCCGACCAGCGGCACGAGCTGCGTGATGGTGTCGGTGCAGCACTCGACGAAGCGGCGCGGCCCGATCGCGCTCGGCCGATGGAACCAGGAGAGCACGATCACCGCGGCGGTCGCGCCGGCGGCCACGTACACGGGCGTGTAGCCCGCGACGAGGAGCCAGATGAGCGCCGCGAGCGGCAGCAGGTGCCGCCAGCCCGCGGCCAGGGCGCGCCAGAGCGGCACGATCTGGTCCTCCGGCAGGCGCGGCTCGTTGTTGCGCACCGCCTCGTTATGGACCAGCAGGAAGATGGAGTAGTAGTAGATCAGCGCCGGCAGAAGCGACGCCCAGGCGATGCTCTGGTAGGCGATGCCGGTGATGTCCGACATGATGAACGCCACCGCGCCCATCACCGGCGGCAGCATCGCGCCGCCGCTCGAAGCGGTGGCCTCGATGGCGCCGGCGCGCGCCGCCGGGATGCCCATCTTCTTCATGATCGGAATGGTGAGCGGGCCGGTGGTCGCGACGTCCGCGGTCGGGCTGCCCGACACCGAGCCGTACAGGCCGCTCGCGGTGACGCAGGCCTTCGCCGCGCCGCCCCGCATGCGGCCGGTGAACGCGTTGGCGAGGTCGAAGAACAGCTGCCCGCCGCCCGACCTCTCGTAGAAGCTGCCGAACAGCACGAACAGGAACGCGTAGGTCGCGGCGACCTGCAGCGGCGCGCCGAAGATGCCGTTCTCGGTGATCGTCATCATCTCGGTGAAATAGACGATGCCGAAGTTGTCGTGGTGCAGCGCGCCCGGCATCCATTTGCCGAACACCGTGAAGACGAGCAGCACCACGACGAGCGTGGTCAGGCCCCAGCCCGTGCTGCGCCGGCACAGCTCGACCACCAGGCCGAGCAGCAGCAGCCCGACCGCGATGTCGCCGAGCGTCGGCTGCGAGAAGCCGCGGCTCCAGTTGAGGAACTTGTCGTCGAGCACGATGTAGTAGAGCGCGGCGCCGAACGACAGCGCGGCGAGCGCCACGTCGGTCCAGGCGAGCCGCTCGCGGCTGCGGCGCGCGGTGGTGGTGAGGAAGGCGATGGGAAACGTGACCGCCATGAACACCGCGATGTCGAGGTGCCAGTTCGCGGTGTAGGAGCGCGCCCACGCGGCGAACGGGCGCAGGAAGCCCATGCCGAGGTGCAGGGAAAGCCACAACGCGGCGTTGCCGACCATCTGCGCGAGCGCCCCGATCCACAGGACGTAGAGGGTGGCGACCACCGAGCCGGCGCGGATCAGCACCGCCCAGGCGCCGCGCGGGCGGTGGCGCTTACCCTCCCAGTTGAGCCAACCCAAGGGCGCTGCTTACTTCACTTCGCCAGCCCCTTTTCCCTGTAGTAGCGCAGCGCGCCGGGGTGGAAGGCCAGATTGGCCGGATTGCTGGCCATCTTCGCGGTGGTGAACGCGGTCTTGAGCGAGCCGCCGATCGCCTGCACGCGCGCCTCGTTCTCGGCCACGGCCTTCACGTACTTGTAGACCACCTCGTCGGGCACGTGGCTGCCGGCCAGCAGCGCGACCCACATCTGCACCGTGGGGTATTCCTTCTCGGTGAACGGATAGGTACCCGCCGGCACCATGCCGACCTTGTTGTTGAAGGTGTCGGCCGCCTTCTGGATCACTTTCGGATCGCCGTCGATCCACATCAGCGCGCGCTTGCCGTGAATGTCCTTCACCAGCGAGTCGCCAAGGTTGCGCGCGTTCATGAACACGTCGGCCTTGCCGTCGGTGATCGCATCGAGCCCGATCGCGCTGTTGCCGAGCACGTACGAGCCGCCCCACTTCTCGATGTCCTGGATGGTGAAGCCGTGCGCCTTCATCACCTCGTAGGGGCCGCCGATGGTGGTCTGCGGGTTGTCCGGGCGGTTGATGGCGAGGCGCATGCGCGGCTTCTTCGCCGCGATGTCGGCCCACGACTTGATGCCGTTCGCCTCCGCCCACTCCTTGGTCATCAGGAAGTGGATGAACTGGTTGTCGTAGAGCTGCATCACGTAGCTGAACTTGCCCTTGAGCGGCTTCTGGAACGGCGCCTGGCCTTCGTTGGCGAGCTTCACTTCCGTGCCGGTCGCGGTGGCGGTGAAGTCGGCTTGTCCGTCGGCGATCGCCAGCACGCCGCCGCCGGGCGAGTTCGGCTTGAACGACACCGCCGAGCCGGGATACGCGTCGCGCACCACTGCGTTCAAGCCCTCGACCATGGTGCGCGGATAGCCGCTCGGCGTCGCGCCGGTGACGGTCGCGGTGATCGGCTTCTTGTCGTTGAAGTCGGCGAACGCCGGTGTCGCCAGCGCCGCCGCCAATGCGATCGCTACAAGTCTCATTTGCCTTTCCTCCTTTTGGCCTTCTTCGCGGCCTTGCGCTTTTTGGGTTTCATGCGGTCGGTGCGCCGGCGCTTCTGCTTGGGCTGCGTGCGCGGCTTCTCGCCGTCCTTGGGGAATTGCAGGATTGCATCCTTGAAGAGCTGCACCAGCCCGAGCACGGCGGCTGCTTGCGTCGGGTAAAGCGCCTCGGTGCGCACCAGCAGCTCCTGCTGATTCTCGGGGTTGTACAGCTCGGCGAGATACTTGCCGCTCGCCTGGTCGATCACGAACTCCACGCGAAATTGGGCCACGCAAACCTCCTCCGGTTGATTAGTATCACACGCCCATGCGAGCGGTCGATATCACGCAGCCCGGCGGACCCGAAGTCCTGAAGCCCGCCGACCGGCCGCAGCCGGCCCCGAAGGACGGCGAGATCCTGATCAAGGTCGCCGCGGCCGGCGTCAACCGGCCCGACATGCTGCAACGCCAAGGCCATTACCCCGTGCCGCCCGGTGCTTCGGATATTCCCGGGCTGGAGGTCGCGGGTGAAGTCGTGCAGTCCGGAAAGCTCTGGAAAAAGGGCGACATGATCTGCGCGCTGGTCGCGGGCGGCGGTTACGCCGAATACTGCGCGGTCCCCGAAGTGCAGGCGCTGCCGATCCCGAAAGGCCTGACGCCCGTGCAAGCCGCATCGCTGCCGGAAACCTTCTTTACCGTCTGGTCGAACGTCTACGACCGCGGCAAGCTCGCGCCGGGTGAGACGCTGCTCGTGCAGGGCGGCAGCTCGGGCATCGGCGTCACCGCGATCCAGATGGCGAAGGCCATGGGCAACCGCGTTTTCGCCACCGCCGGCTCGGACGAAAAGTGCGCCGCCTGCATGCGCCTCGGCGCTGAAAAGGCTTTTAACTATAAGACCCAAGACTGGTCGGCTGAAGTCATGACAGCGACCGGCGGCAAGGGCGTGAACGTGATCCTCGACATGGTGGGCGGCGACTACGTGCCGCGCGAGCTCAAGTGCCTCGCCGACGACGGGCGCCTGGTGTTCATCGCCTACCTGCGCGGCCCGAAGGCGGAGCTCAATATCGACGCGGTGATGCGCCGGCGCCTCACCATCACCGGCTCGACGCTGCGTCCCCGCCCGGTGGAGTTCAAGGGCGCGATCGCGAGAAACCTGCGCGAGAAAATCTGGCCGCTGATCGAGGCGGGCAAGATCAGGCCCGAGATCTACAAGACCTTCCCGCTCGCGCAGGCCGCCGAGGCGCACCGCCTGATGGAGTCCTCGCAGCACATCGGCAAGATCGTCCTTACCGTGTAAACCGAATTCGGGGCCAGGGCCACGAATCGCTTTTACGTACGTGAAGACGATTCGTGGCCCTGGCCCCGAATTCCGTTTACCGCTTAGACGCTTCGGTTTTCAGCCACTCCACGAATGCCTTGACCTCGGGGCGCGCCTCCGCGTTCCTCGCCACGATGGCGAAATAGCCGCGCGCAGGGTCGGCCTGGCTCTTGAACGGCGCGACCAGCTGGCCGTCGGCAATGAGGTCTTTCACCAGAGGGGTGCGGCCGAGCGCGACGCCGTGGCCGGCCACCGCGGCCGGGATGATCTGCTCGTAGCCCGAGAAGGATAGCGTGCCGGCGGGCTTCAGGTCGGCGATGCGCTCGACCTCGAGCCAGGTCTTCCAGTGCAGCCAGGGATGGCGCACGTCCGGGTCGTCGTACTGCAGCAGCACGTGGTTGCGCAGGTCGGCCGGCTTTTGCAGCGGGGTTTTCTTCAACAGCTTGGGGCTGCAGACCGGGAACACCTTCTCGCCGAATAGCCGGATCGCGCCCGGGCCGGCGAGCGACGCCGGCCCGTGGCGCAGCGCGAGGTCGAGGCCGTCGCGCTCGAGGTCCTGCACCTTGGTGTCGGCGGTGATGCGCACGTCCACGCCCGGGTGGTCACGCGTGAAGCCGGCGAGGCGCGGGATCAGCCACAGCGAGGCGAACGAGTGCGTGGTGGTCACCGAGAGCGCCTTCTTGCCGGCGCCGGCGCGCAGCCGGTCGGTGGCGGTGCGCATGGTCGAGAGCGCCTGCGCGGCCGCGGCATAGAACTGGTGCCCGGCCTCGGTGAGGGCGAGCGCGCGGTGGCGGCGCTGGAAGAGCTGCACGCCGAGCTGGTCCTCGAGCTCCTTGATCTGCCGGCTCACCGCCGACTGGGTGAGATAGAGCTCCTCGCCCGCCTTGGTGAAGGACAGGTGGCGCGCCGCGGCCTCGAAGCCGACCAGCAGGTCCAGCGCCGGCAATGCATTCCTGCTAGGCATGCATGACCCCAGTTTTTACCGTTTGAGAGCCCGGACGGAAGCATGCATCCTGCGCATACCAAACGCAAGGAGAACGACGATGCGGATCGAACTGAGAAGCGGCAACGTGCAACTGGGACCCAACCAGACCCTGCGGGTCGTCGACGGCGCGGGCAGCACGGTGTGCGCGGTCGAAGGCTCGCTGTGGATCACCGAAGAGAACCAGCCGCGCGACATCGTGCTCAAGCCGGGCACCTGCTACCGCCTGCGCGAGCGCGGCATCGCCCTAGTCAACTCGCTCGGCGGCAACGCCGCCGTGTCGTTCGCCTGAAAGGAAGGACCATGAGATACGACTTTGCCTACATCGAAGCGCTCCGCGCCAAGGCGCACCGCGAGCGCGCCGAGGCGGTGCATCGGCTGCTGATTGCCCCGCTGCTGAATCTCTTCACGCCCAAGGCCGGCCATGCCCCTCGTCCGCATCTCGCTCGTCAAGGGTAAGCCCGAGGCGTACCGGCGCAAGGTGGGCGACGCCGTCCACCGCGCGCTGGTGGAGACGATCGGCGTGCCGCCGCTCGACCGCTTCCAGCTCATCACCGAGCACGAGCCGGGCGACATCGTCTACGACTCGAACTACCTCGGCATCGCGCGCTCGAGCGACATCGTGATCATCCAGGTCACGCTCTCGGCCGGCCGCACGCTGGAGCAGAAACGCGCGCTCTACCGGCGCATCGCCGACAACCTGCACGCCGCGGTGGGCCTGCGGCGCGAGGATGCCTGGGTCAACCTGGTCGAGACCGCCAAGGAAAACTGGTCGTTCGGCAACGGCCTCGCCTCCTACGCTCCCGCGGAGGCCGAGACCGCCTAAAATCGGGGGGGTGTTCAAGCCGGACCTCCTGAAGGGCAAGCGCATCCTCGTCACCGGCGGCGGCACCGGCATCGGCAAGGAGATCGTCGCCCGCTACCTCGAGCTCGGCGCCGAGGTCTGGATCTGCGGACGGCGCGGCGGCGTGCTCGAGGAAACCGCGAAGTCGCTCGGCGGCAAAGTCAAAACGCACGTCGTCGACATCCGCGACGCGCAGGCGGTCGACGCGATGGTGCAGCGCATCTGGGACGAGAGCGGGCCGCTCACCGGCCTGGTCAACAACGCGGCCGGCAACTTCATCAGCCCGACCAAGGACCTCTCGCCGAACGGCTTCAACGCGATCGCCAACATCGTGTTCCACGGCACGTTCTACGTGACGCACGCCGTGGGCAAGCGCTGGATCGCCGGCGGCCACAAGGGCTCGGTGATCTCGATCCTCGTCACCTGGGTGCACACCGGCTCGCCCTACGTGGTGCCCTCCGCGATGTCGAAGGCCGGTCTGCACGTGATGACCAAGTCGCTCGCGGTCGAATGGGGCAAGTACGGCATCCGCTTGAACGCGATCGCGCCCGGCCCGTTCCCGACCGAGGGGGCGCAGAAACGGCTGCGGCCCGGCGGTGGCGGTTTTGATGAATCAAAAGATTGGAACCCCATGCGGCGCGTGGGCCGCATGGAAGAGCTGCAGAACCTCGCGACCTTCCTGATGGCCGACGGCTGCGAATGGCTGACCGGCGAGACCATCGCCATCGACGGCGCGGGCTACCTCGGCACCGGTGCCGGCGGCTACTATCTCGCGCTCGACAAGATGAGCGACGCCGACTGGGAGCGCATGCGCGCGATGATCAAGGCGACGAACGAAAAGGATCGGGCGGCACGTACCACCTGATGGCGATGCAACCGCGGCCCGCAGCGACGCTGATTCTCCTGCGGGAAAAGAACGAAGTACTCATGCTCCAGCGCACGCAAAGCGCCGCGTTCCTCGGCGGCGCCTACGTGTTCCCGGGCGGCTCGCTCGATCCGCACGACGACGACCGCAAGCTGTTGCGCCGGGTCGTCGGCCTGACCGAAGCGCAGGCAAACGAGCGCCTGAAGCTCGCGTCGGGCGGGCTCGCCTACTACGTCGCCGCGATCCGCGAGTGCTTCGAGGAAGCCGGGATCCTGCTCGCGCCCGGCGTCTCGGCCGAGCGCGCCGCGTCGCTCATGCACTGGCGGAACAAGCCGTTCATCGAAATGCTGGAAGCCGAAGACTTGTACATCCCCGCCGGCGAGCTCGCCTATTTCGGCCACTGGATTACCGCGCCGGGGCGCGCGCGGCGCTTCGACGCGCGCTTCTTCGTCGCGCTGGCGCCCGAGGGCCAGCGCGGCTCGCACGACGCGAACGAGACGGTGCACGACGTCTGGATCACGCCGCGCGAGGCGCTCGAGCGCGGCGCGCGCGGCGAGATCGAGCTCGTCAACGCCACGCAGCAGTCGCTCAAGGAGCTGGCGCGCTTCGCCGATCCGCGCGCGGCCTACCAGCACGCGTGCGCGCTTACCGACATCGAGGAGAACCGCGCGTGCTGGGCACAGGGCAGGGAAGGCGCGAAGATCTTCCGCCGCCCGGATGCGCCCTACTTCGAGATCCATTGGTGCGACCCGGAAGAAACCGGCGCGAGCACCTACGACATCACCGCCGGCGAGCCCAAGCGCCTCGATCGCTGGGTGACGCGCATCACCGCGCCCAACCCGGGCTTGATGACCGGTCCGGGCACCAACAGCTACGTGGTGAACGGCGTGGCGGTGATCGATCCCGGCCCCGCGCTCGATTCTCATATCGAGGAATTGTCGAAATACAAGCTGCGCTGGATCCTGTGCACGCACACGCACCTCGACCACTCGCCGGCCGCGGCGCTGCTGCAGAAGGAAACCGGCGCGCAGGTGCTCGGCCGGCCGGCGCCGCAAGGCCAGGACGCCACTTTCAAGCCCGACATCGTGCTCGAGAACGGCCAGCGCATCGACCTGGGCGATGTTTCATTGCGCGCCATCCACACGCCGGGCCACGCCTCGAACCACGTGTGCTACCTGCTCGAGCAGACGAAGATGCTGTTTACCGGCGACCACGTGATGCAGGGCTCGACCGTGGTGATCAATCCGCCCGACGGCGACATGCGCGCATACCTGCGCTCGCTCGAGCGCCTGCTCGGCGAGGACATCGCGATCATCGCGCCCGGCCACGGCTACCTGATCGGCGCGCCGCACAAGGAGATCCGCCGCCTCATCGCGCACCGGCTGAACCGCGAGCGCAAGGTGGTCGCGGCGCTCGAGCGCCTCGAGCACCCGTCGCTCGAGGAGATGCTGCCGCTCGTCTATGACGACGTGCCCGAGCGCGTGCACCGCGTGGCGGCGCGCTCGCTCACCGCGCACCTCGACAAGCTGCTCGCCGAAGGCGCGGTGCGCCTCGAGGAGAGCCGCTATACGCTGGTAAGATAAAGCATGGGCGACGAAGAGAAGACCATGAAGCTGGTGACCAACCTCGATCGCAAGGCGATCGAGGCGAAGCTCGCCCAGGTGCGCACCGACGCGCTGTCGGCCAACCTCAAGGAGCTCGCCGACATGTTCAACGGCGTCGAGGGCATGCCGCGCGCGCAGATCGAGCAGAAGGTCAAGAACGCCATCAAGTGGCTGGCGGACAAGCCGCAGCTCAACCGCATCGCCTCGCAGCTCGAGCTGGTGGGCCTCAATCTTCCCAACCTGAAGTAGCGCCCTGGGTTTCGACTACGATCTGTTCACGATAGGAGGCGGCTCCGGCGGCGTGCGCGCGAGCCGCGTGTCCGCGTCCTACGGCGCCAAGGTCGGCGTGGCCGAGTCGGGCCGCTTCGGCGGCACGTGCGTGAACGTGGGCTGCATCCCGAAGAAGCTCTTTTCCTACGCCGCGCACTGGCGCGAGGACTTCCATCTCGCCGCCGCGTACGGCTGGACGGTCGGCGAGCCGAAGTTCGACTGGCAGACCCTGCTCAGGAACAAGGACAAGGAGATCGCGCGCATCAGCGGCGTATACGAGCGCGTGCTGGTGAACGCCGGGGTGCAGATCCATCGCGGGCGTGCAACGGTGCTCGGGCCCCACGAAGTCGAGGTCGAGGGCAAAAGGCTCGCTGCCAAACACATCCTGGTCGCGACCGGCTCCTGGCCGACGCTGCCGGCCATCCCGGGCATCGAGCTCGCCATTACCTCGAACGAGGCATTCCATCTCGAGCAGCTGCCGCGCCGCGCGGTGGTGGTGGGCGGCGGCTACATCGCGCTCGAGTTCGCCTCGATCTTCCAGGGCCTGGGGGTCGCGACCACGCTCACCTACCGCGGCAAGCGCCTGCTGCGCGGCTTCGACGCGGAGGTCGGCACGCGCGTGGCGGAGGAAATGTCCGGGCGCGGCGTGACGATCTGCTTCGGCTGCGAGCCGGCCGCGCTGCGCAGGAAGGGCGGCGCGATCGAGATCGAGTTCACCGACGGGCGCCTGATGCAGAGCGAGCTCGTGCTGTTCGCCACCGGGCGGCGGCCGAACACCGCAAAGCTCGGGCTGGAATCCGCCGGCGTGAAGCTCGCCGCGGATGGCGCCGTGATCGTGGACAAGTTTTCAAGAAGCACGGTCGACTCCATCTACGCCATCGGCGATGTCACCAACCGCATCAACTTGACGCCGGTCGCGACCGCGGAAGCGATGTGGCTCGCGAAGACGCTGTTCCGCGGCGAGCCGACGCCCATCGACCACGAGAACGTGCCGACCGCCGTGTTCTCCAACCCGAACGTGGCCACCGTCGGGCTCTCCGAGGAGAAGGCGCGCGAGCGCTACGGGGAGGTGGACATCTACAAGGCGGTGTTCCGCGCGCTCAAGGTCGTGATGAGCGAGAACGCGGAGAAGACGTACATGAAGCTGGTGGTCGACCGCGCGAGCCAGCGCGTGCTCGGCGCGCACATGGTCGGCGCCGACGCGGGCGAGATCATCCAGGGCGTGGCGATCGCGGTGAAGCTCGGCGCCACCAAGGCGCAGTTCGACGCGACGATCGGCATCCATCCGACTGCCGCGGAAGAATTCGTCACCATGCGCGAGAAAAGCGCCTAGGACTGTTTCTTGCTGCGCTGGTGTCGCCATGCGACGCCACCAATCGATCTGGGCAGCCACTGCCGCGCTGCCGCAATTCGTTTCCCTCGGCCAGAACGTGCACGTCGATGTGTGCGTCGTCGGCGCCGGCATCGCCGGCCTGACCACCGCCTACCTGCTCGCGCGCGCCGGCAAGCGCGTGGCGGTGCTCGACGACGGCCCCGTGGCGGGCGGCATGACGCAGATGACGAGCGCGCACCTCACCAACGCGTTCGACGACCGCTACGCCGAGGTGGAGAAGCTGCACGGCCGCGAAGGCGCGCGCCTCGCCGCCGACAGCCACACCGCGGCGATCGACCGCATCGAGACCATCGTGCGCCAGGAAGGCATCGACTGCGAGTTCTCGCGCGTGGACGGGTACCTCTTCCTCGCCGAGGGCGACAAGCGCGAGACCCTCGAGCAGGAGCTCGAGGCCGCGCACCGCGCCGGGCTGCGCGCGGTCGAGCTCGTCGAGCGCGCGCCCTTCGCCTCGTTCGACAGCGGGCCGTGCCTGCGCTTCCCGAACCAGGCGCAGTTCCATCCGCTCAAGTACCTCGCGGGCCTCGCGCAGGCGATCCACCACGAAGGCAGCCGCATCTTCACCGGCTCGCACGCCGACCATATCGAAGGCGGCGTGCCGGCGCTGGTGCATGCCGGCCGCCACGTGGTAACCGCCGACGCGGTGGTCGTCGCGACCAATGTGCCGGTCAACGACCGCGTGGCGATCCACACCAAGCAGGCGCCCTACATGACCTACGTGATCGGCGCGCGCATCCCGGCGAACGCGGTGCCGCCGCTGCTGAGCTGGGACACCGGCGACCCGTACCACTACATCCGCACGTACCACGATCTGCTGATCGTCGGCGGCGAGGACCACAAGACCGGCCAGGCGAGCGACAGCCCGCAGCGCTATGCGCGGCTGGAAAGCTGGGCGCGCGAGCGCTTCCCGATGATGGGCGAGGTCGAGCTGGCGTGGGGCGGCCAGGTGATGGAGACGCAGGACTACCTCTCGTTCACCGGGCGCAACCCGCTCGACCACGACAATGTCTTCGTGCACACCGGCGACTCGGGCATGGGCCTCACGCACGGCACCATCGCCGGCATGCTGATCTCCGACCTGATCCTCGGCCGCGCCAACCCGTGGGCCAAGCTCTACGACCCTTCGCGCGTCACGCTGCGCGCCGCCGGCGAGTTCGCCAAGGAGAACTCCAACGTCGCGCTGCAGTACACCGAATGGCTGACCGGCGGCGACGTGTCGTCCGCCGACGAGATCCCGGCCGGCAGCGGCGCCATCGTGCGCCGCGGCCTGGAGAAGCTCGCGGTGTACCGCGACGAGAAGGGCCGCGCGCACGAATGCAACGCCAAATGCCCGCACCTCGGCTGCGTGGTGCAATGGAATTCCGCCGAGACCACCTGGGACTGCCCCTGCCACGGCTCGCGCTTCGACGCCTATGGTAAGGTGATCAACGGACCGGCGAACCGCGACCTCGCGCCGGCCGAGCGCTCCCGGGAGCAGCGCGCCGCCTGAAGACAAAGCCGGGCTTCACCGTACGCATGACCATCGAGCGCGCGCCGCTCGAGGTGTACAACTTCGTCGCCGACCCCGCCAACCTGGCGAAGTGGGCTTCCGGGCTCGACCCGCGCGTCAAGGTGCGCTTCGTCGAGCGCAACAAGTACGGCGTGCTCGACCACTTCGTCTCGAACGGCGCGGGCGGCGAGATCTACATGCCGATGCGCGTGTTCCCGAACGGCGAAGGCAGCGAGGTGCTGCTCACCGTGTTCCGCCAGCCGCACATGAGCGACGAGAAGTTCGCCGAGGACACCCAGTGGGTGCGGCGCGACCTCGAGACGCTCAAACAGCTGCTCGAAAAATAAGCGAGGTTCCCGAGGCGAGCAGGAGCAGCGCGACGGCGCGCAGCAGCGCGTCGCGCGAAAGGCGCCGGAAGATGCGCCGCGACACCCAGATGCCGGCCAGGCAGGCCGGCACCACGGCGAGCGCCTTCAGCCACACCTCGCGGTCGATGAGCAGCCCGGTGAGCGCGAACGCGATCACGCGCAGCGAGATGCTGGTCATGGTCGCGAAGCCGAGCGTGGCGCGGAACTGCTCCTTGGTCAGGCCGCGCTGCGAGAGGTAGATCGCATAAGGCGGACCGCCGGCGCCGAACAGCGTGCTGGTGATGCCGCCGGCGAGGCCCGCGACCCACGCCCAGCCCGGCCGCACGACGCGCGCGCGCGCATGCGGCAGCAGGATATATAGCGCGTAGGCCAGAACGAAGACGCCCAGGAGCAGCATGCCGGCCTGGCGCGGAAGGTTGACGAGCAGCGTGACGCCGAGCGCGGTGCCGGCCAGGATCATCGGCACGAGGCGCGTCCACTCGCCGCGCACCGCGTTCTTCGGCTTCTCCAGGCCGACCATCAGCGCGGCGCCCAGGTCGGCGAGCACGAACAGCGCCAGCGCGAACTGCAGCGGCACGAAGTGCGTGGCGAGCGGGATGGTGACCAGCGCCGCGCCGAAGCCGGTGATGCCGAAGATCAGCGCGCCGAGAAACGCGATGCCCGCGAGGGCCGCGGTGTCGATTAAGCCTTCACCGCGGGGTTGAGCGAGTACAGGCCGGTGAGCTTGGCCTGGCCGAGCACGTGCCCCTTGATCGCCTTCATCACGTCGGTGGCGGTGAACTTGCGCTGCACCGGGCACTTCTCCACGTCGAGCGCGAACAGCGTAAAGACGTAGTGATGGGGGATCTCGTCGTTCCACGGCGGGCACGGGCCGTCGTAGCCGAAGTAATCGCCCGCCATGTTTGGGTCGTTCTTGAACCAGACCGTGTAATCGTTCATGCCCTGGCGCGTGTTGCGCGCGGCGAGCGGGCCGCTTTTGCCCTTGGCGGTGACGCCGCTCGAGAACTCGCCGTCGCGGATCGGGCTGCCGCTCGCCGGCATGTCGATCAGCACCCAGTGCACGAAGTTGACGCGCGGCAGCGAGGCGGGAATGGTGCGCCCTTCCTTGTTCACGTCGTCGGCCTTCGACGGCACGTCCGGGTCGTGGCAGATCAGCACCACCGAGACCGAGCCCTTCGGCAGGTCGGCCCAGGCGAGCTGCGGATTGCGGTTCTGGCCGAGCTTCACGTGGCTCGACGCGTCCGGCACGCAGAACGCGCAGTGATCGGGAATGCGGCCGCCGTCGGAAAAGCTGTCGCTCGTGAACTTCATGGCGAAATTATAAGCTCCGCCGCCGTGCACCGGTTCATGGCGCGCAGGCGCGAAACATAGCGCGTGAACGGCAGCCCGAGCCGGGCCTCGAGCGACGCGGCGCGCGCACGCAGTTCAGCCCACGAAATGCTTTTTTCGAAACCCCGCAAAGCAAAGGCGATGATGTTCGGGTCGTAGAGCGCCGGCAGCGCGAGCACCGCGCCGCCGAACGCGCGCTCGAGGCGCTGCAGCGTGAGGTCGAATTTCGGATCGTCGTTCATGAAGTTCGCCACCAGCGCGCCGGGCTCCTCCAGCGCGAGGAACGCGCCGTCGTAGAACTCGGCGCTCGCGAGGCGCGGCACATGCAGCTCGTCCTCGAACGCATCCACCACCAGCACGTCGCAGCATTCCGGCGTAAGCGCCTCGGCGCCGTCGCCGATCTCGACCTGGACTTCCTTCGGCAGCGCGAAATGCTCGCGCGCGGCATGCACGATGCGCTCGTCCACCTCGACGACCTTCACTTCGGTGGATTTCAGCTTCTTGAAGAAAAACTTCGCCAGCGAGCCGCCGCCCAGGCCGATCATCAATGCCCGGCGCGGCTCCGGATGAAACAGCAGGAACGCCATCATGCAGCGCGTGTAGTCGAGCGCGAGCGCGTACGGGTCCTCGAGCCGCATCGAGCTCTGGATCGCCTCGCCGCCCACGTGCAGGGTGCGCACGCCGCGCGCCTCGCTAACCGCTATGGACGGTTTTCGCCTGGGCATGGAAAAGCGGCAGCACGCACGCCGCGGCGGCGAACGAGCACGCGGCGCCGGCGAGCATCGGCAGCTCGTAGGTGCCGAAGGCGTCGAACGCCACGCCGGCGAGCCAGGGACCGAGCAGCGTGCCGACGCCGCAGCCGGTGTAGAGGCAGCCGATGATGCCGGACACCGAGCGCGGGCCGTAGAGGTCCATCACGATGGTCGGCAACAGCGCCACATACGCGCCATAGCAGAGGCCGAACACCACGGCGAACAGCGCGAGCACCCAGTAGGCGCTCGCCGCCCACCACACCACGAACATCACGCCGAGCCCGGCGTACATCGCCGCGAGCGCGGGTAACCGGCCGAGCCGGTCCGCCGGGCCGCCGACGCAAAAGCGCCCGAGCAGGCTGCCCACGCCGATCAGGCTCACCAGCGCCACGCCCTGCGCGGCCGAGTAGCCGGCGTCCACCGCGTACGGCCCGAGGTGCACCATCGGCACGAAGAGACCGATGCAGCTGAGGAGCAGCGAAGCGAACAGCATCCAGAACGGCGCGGTGCGAATCGCGCCGCGCAGCGACACCCCGTCGCCCGAGCGCGAGACGCGGTGCTCGCTTTCGCGGATCGCGAGCGCCGCCGCGCCGCCCAGCACCAGCACGAAGAGCGCGAGCCCGAGGTACGCGCCGCGCCACCCGGCGAGCGCGATCCACCACTCCGCGAGCAGCGGCCCGGCGATGTTGCCCGCGCCGATACCGGCCACCGCCAGGCCCGAGGCGAAGGCGCGGTTCGCGGTAAACCACGGCTGGACGGCGCCGACGGACGGCACGTAAGTCAATCCGACGCCCAGACCAATGCCGATGCTGTACGTGGCATAGAGCATGCCGAGCGATTGCGCGCGGCTGGCGACCCATAGGGCGACCGCGAGCAGCGCTACCCCGGCGAGAGCCACGCGGCGCACGCCGTAGCGATCGGCAAGCACCCCGGCGGGCGCACCGGACAGGAACCAGAGCAAAGCCGCGACGGAGAACACGAGCGCGATGTCGCCGCGCGAAGCGCCGAATTCGGCCTGGAATGCGCCGAAGAAAGCCGCGAACGAATACGCGGCGCTGAAGCCGACCAGCATCAGCGTGAACGCCGCGCCGACGACTACCCAACCGTACATGGTTTCTTACGCAAAGCTGTCGCCCGATACCGACCGTTGGCCTGCGATTTGCTGGGAGAGCGCACTCGAAATTCCACCAAGGAAATGCACATGGGCAAGAAGGACGGTTCGATGATCCGGAAGACGCTGGCGAGATTTCAGCGTCACGGAATTGCCAACACCCTGCACTACGCGTGCATGAAGATCGTCAACCTCGCGTTTCCGTTCACCATTCTGCGCGGCGTGCACGTCGAGCGGCCGCACCAGGACTTCCTCGCCTGTCCCGAGGGTTACAACGCCGGGTTCCTTTCGGCCCATGCGCTCGCGCGCCATGCGCAGGATCCCGCCACCGAGCTGAGCGCGGAATTTTTGGCAAACGCGCTTCCCGCGGGAGACGAGTGCTACGCGATCTGTCGCGGGGAGACGCTCGCGTCCTACGGCTGGTACGCGACCGGACCCACGCCGGCGCATGCGCCCGGGCTCAAGCTGCGCTTCGCGCCCGGCTGGGTCTACATGTACAAGGGCTTTACCGATACGCGCCACCGCGGCCGGCGGCTGCACGCCATCGGCATGACGCGCGCGCTGCAGCATTACGTCTCCAAAGGGCACGACGGCATCGTCTCCTACGTCGAATCCACCAACTTCGACTCGCTCAAGTCCTGCTATCGCATGGGCTACCGGGTATTCGGCTCGATCTACGTGGCGCGCATCTTCGGCCGCTACTTCACGCTCTCCAGCCCGGGCTGCGAGCGCTTCGATTTCCGCCTCGAGCACGCAATAAGCCATACGGGCCTGGTCCAGGGTCCGTAGGTTGCTTCTTTCGGGGCGTGAGCATAACGGACCGCGCCCTCATTCAGAAAGTCACTCGCAGGATGAAGCGCCACGGCGTCGCCGCGGCGCTGCACTTCTCGTGGATGAAGCTGGTCAATCTCGCCGTGCCGTTCAGGATCCTGCGCGGCATGCGGGTCACGCATGTCGATAACGACTTCCTCGCCTGCCCCAAGCAGTACCGCGCGGGCTTCCTCGACGCCGCCGCGCTCGGCCGCCTCGCCGCCGACGCTTCCGCCGAGCTTTCGCCGCAGTTCGTGCACGAGGCGATCGCTGCGGGCGACGAGTGCTACGCGTTCTGCGAGGGTACCCGCCTCGCCGCCTACAGCTGGTACTCGACGCGCCCGACCCCGGCCGTGTCGCCGCAGCTCTTGCTCCATTTCGCGCCGGGCTACGTGTACATGTACAAGGGGTTCACCGCGCCGGCGCATCGCGGACAGCGCCTGCATGCGATCGGCAAGACGCGCGCATTGCGCCACTACCTCGGCAAGGGCTATCGCGGCCTCATCTCGTACGTCGAGTCGACCAACTTCGACTCTCTGAAATCGAACGCCCGCATGGGATACAGGACGTTCGGCTCGATCTACGTGGTGCGATTGTTCGGCCGCTATTTCGCGTTCTCCACGCCCGGGTGCAGACGCTTCGAGTTCCGCATCGAGCGCGCCGCCGTCGTGGCGCGGCCGCTGCAGCGCGGCAAGGCCTAGTACACCGCCCCCCGGGCGGTGATCGGCCACAAATTCCTGCGTACCAGTCGAAGGCTAAGTGCTTAGGCGAAGAGAGCCGGGACCAATCTGGACGAGCCATACGACCAGACCCACGGTCGCCAATCTCGGCATCGCTCAATACCGAACCAGTGGCATGGCCGAGCACTGGCATTGCCGATTTGGTGCGACTACAAACTTACTAGGCGCGGACGGGCCCTGACCTGCTAAGCGTGGCGTCGCGCAACAGCGGGGGATTCCGCGCGCGCTTTGCGAGCGACCTCGTTCTGCCTCGCGGTCGCCTTTTTCAGAACCTCGGTATAAACCTTTTTCTTTTCCGCGGCAGACGCGTCGCGGATGAAGTCCGAGAATTTGGATGAGGCGCGCTTACGCCCAAAGATTGACCGGAGTAAGCGTCCCATAGGTCAGACTGTAGCCCTATTTAAGCAATCGCTCAACATCCGACCGGCTGTAGCGCTCGGGTACATGGGTATCGATCCTATCTATTCCCGCTTGATACATCCGTTGCGAATTGTCATTGTTCTTTAGCAGCAGATCGACCTTTATGGCCTTCCCTAACTCGGCTTTTAACCTGTTTACCACCTCCCGGGCTTGGAAGTACTGGTCGATGAACTGCTCCGTCGGGATACGACGACCTTCAAGAGCCTCACGGGCTTGCACAAACTCCCATGCTAGTCTGGGCTCCTGGTAGACGTAGAGAATCTGTACCGTCCTATTGCGGTTAATGGACCGCTCGATATTGCGCCGGGCACGATCATAGTTCGACAGCGTCCCGTCCAAGAGAAAGCTTTGCCGTTGTTCCAGAGCCTCATCATGGATCTTCTCGACGAGCACAGAGACAGCAGGCTGAAAAAGGTAAGCGTTCGCCCGGTTATAACCCGGGCACTCGTCCCGTAACTCGTCAGGGTCGATCCGGATGACCGGTGAACCGAGCTTGGCTATCAGCTCGATCGAAGCTTCCGTCTTCCCAGCTCCGGGTGACCCAGCCATGAAAACGGAGACGGGGTTTTCCTCTGCCGGATAGATAGCAATACTCGTACGCTGTCGAGCAATTCGCCTCCGATTAGCCTTCGCAAATGCCAAGGCCTCTTGCTGTACGCGGCGCTCCTCTTCGCTTAGTTCAGCCATTGCCAGTCCGAGCGCATGCTACTGCCACTCGGACCTCGCGAAAACCATCAAGGTTTCCTGACGCCGGGCCTTCCCTTATTCGTAAAGCTCGCACCTAATGGATGCGAGAGTCCTAGTCCCTGCAATATCCGCCGACGCGTCTGGCAGCACTTTCGCACGCGCTTTCGCTATAGGCCTTTGAGGCTCGTTCGCAGAAGGTGAGCAGCTGCTCATGAGCTGCAGAACAGGACTCACTACGGGCGTTGGCACAGAATTTCTTTATGGCGTCCACCTCGTGGCGACAACTCTCTGCCGAGAGGCAAAGCGTCTTCAGGCGGATTTCCGAAGTCGCGCCGGCGCAGTTTGCGGCGGCTATTCCCATTGCGCGTTGGCTGGATGCCGTCTGAAGGTCTGATGGCACGGCCTGCTGAGTGCTAGCTGGTATTGCCGCTCGAGGTGGCGTTGGATTTCGGGCAATGAACGCTTCCACCTGCTGAGCCCTATCGACGGCCGCCGGATGCGTCGAAATAAATGCCGGCATTGAACTCCGACGGCCGAGGATCTCAAAAAGGCGTACAAGGCCGCGCGGGTCATAACCAGCAGCCACCATCCATTCCAGCCCAAGTTCGTCAGCCTCTGCTTCCTGCGGCCTGGTGTATGCGCCGTAAACCGCCATCTGCGTCGCGGTACCAGCGACCGTTCCGCCGACAAAGCCGCCGACGCCGGGAACGGCAGCGGATACGATATTCGCAATGACACTTCCAGCGCCGCTAGCTGAAGCTTGCGCGCTTGCGCGATCGTCTCCGTGTCGTTTCACCAGATGCGCTACCTCATGCCCCATCAGTCCCGCCCAAGCGTCTTCATCGCTGCCAATGGCACTCATCATCCCTAGGCTGACTATTGCAATCGGACTGCCATTCTTGTCTCGAGTCGCAAAGGCGTTCGGGTCCTCTAAGTCCACTATGAAGACTCGCGACAGGTAAAAGCCGGATACGGATTGGATCTTCGATGCTGCTGAGCTAACCGAGTCGCAAGTCCTCTTAGGGAGAACCTTGATGAGCGATCCATCAGCTCGCGTGAAGCGGACATGAGTAGTGTTAAACGAAGTACAGCCGTCAATTGGCCAATACCTCGCGTTAGAAAGCGGATTCGACGCACATCCCGCCGCAAGCGACAGGGCAAATGCAAAAAACCGCATTGCTCCCTCTACTTCGCGCGTTTACTTATGCGCCAATATACGCTCGGTAGGAGCTTCGCCCTCATCGGCATCTCGCGGCTCGCCTTGGACGATCTCGGTAGCAGCCATCTTCTAGTCGTGGGGGTGCTACTAAGCGCCAACTCCCCCATGGGCGATGCCCAACGATTCTTTGGCCGATCGCAGCATTCCCTGTGGTTCTTCTTCATTTGCGAACTGACGCGGACAAACCCGCATAGCTAGTAGATAGCGCCTCTAGCAGTGATCGGCCACAAGTCCTCTACAAAACCTTTTCTGATACATACGTACCAGTCGTAGAGGTTGATGGTCGGGTCGCAATGACCCGGCACGAGAAGGAGCTTGTCGCCCAACGGCGGGACGTCCCTGCCCTCCACCCAGCCGTGCTCGTCGGACGCCTTGGTGTATTGCAGGTCCTTCTTCCAGACCGCCGGCATTCCCGAGTCGACGCTCGAGGCCTTGAGACCGGCGTCGACGATCGCCACGCGCTCGGAAGGCCGGCTCATCACGGTGGTGAGCACGAAAAGCGCGTGGCCGAAGCGCGGCAGCGGCGCGGCCCACTCGTTCTTCGCGTAGTCCGCGTCCATGAACGCGTAGGAGCCCGGCTGGATCTCGTCCCACGCGCCCGCCTCCACCTCGAGCATGAACGTGCCGCTTCCCGCACCGGTGACGATCGGGCATGCGATGTTGGCTTCTTTAAGCAATCGCTTCGTGTGCTGCACGTGCTGGGCAGCCGTCTCGATCGCGGCGTGGCGCTCTTCCATGCTGCGGAAATGCTGCGCGCGGCCCTGGTAGGCCTGCAGGCCGGCAAAGCGCAGATTTTTCAAGCCTTGGATCTGCCGAGCGAGTTGCACGACGGGTTCGCCGGGCGGGACGCCGCAGCGTCGCATTCCGACGTCGACTTCGATATAGACGTCGAGCTTGGCGCCGGTGGCGGCAATACTCTTCAGATTCTCGGCGTGGTCCACGCAGACGCCCACCTTCGCGCGTTTCGACAGCGCGGCGAGGCGCTCCAGCTTGCGCGCGCCGACGATCTCGTTCGTGACCAGCACGTCGGCGATGCCGCCGTCGACCATGGCCTCGGCTTCGGAAACTTTCTGGCAGCACAGGCCGACCGCGCCGAGCGCGACCTGGCGCCTGCCCACGTCCGGGCATTTGTGCGTCTTCGCGTGCGGCCGCACGCGCGCGCGGTTGCGCACCAGGCCGAAAAGCGTGGTCTGGTTTTTCTCGAACACGTCCAGGTCGAGGACGAGGGCCGGCGTGTCGATTTGGTCGAGGCGCTGGCCGATCGCGGCGGGCGCGGGCTGGATCATCCGGCCGCCATTCTGCGCCTGCGCTCGCCCAGCGCATACCAGGCGATGGCGATCGCGACCACGGCGATGAGCGGCAGCGCGAAGAGGTTGAGCCGTTCCCAGCCGGCATTGGTGATGGTGAAGCCGGAGCTCAGCGAAGAGATCGCCATCACGGTGAAGATGGCGAGCTCATTGCCGCCCTGCGCGCGCGCGCGCTCCTCGGGACGGTAGGTCTCGGTAAGGAGGGTGGTGGCGCCGATGTAGAGGAAGTTCCAGCCCACGCCGATCAGGACCAGCGCCCACCAGAACTGCGTGACCGCGATGCCGGACAGCGCGACGCCGATGGCGGCGAAGTTGAGCAGCGCGCCGGTAAACATCACCGGCAGCGCGCCCACGCGCCGGATCAGCGGGCCGCTCACGAACGACGGCGCGAACATGCCGATGATGTGCGACGAGATGACGAACGTGGTGTCGCCGTAGGCATGGCCGCAGGCCTGCATGGCGATCGGCGTGGAAGTCATGACGAAGTTCATCACGCCGTAGCTGACTGCCCCGCTCAGCACCGCCACGATGTACTTGGGTTGCGCCGCGATCGCGCGCAGCGGCCGGCCGGCGGTGGAGCGCTCCGCCGCGCTCGGCGTGGGGATGCGGATGAAGCGCAGCAGGAACATGGTGAGGAGCGCGATGCCGATCAGCGCGAGATACGCGCCCATGAACTTCGGCGTGAGCATGCCGATGGTCCAGCGGCTCATGGTCGGGCCGAGGATGCCGCCGACCAGGCCGCCGGCGAGCACCAGCGAGATCGCGGTGGCCTTGAAGTCGCCGGTGGCCACGTCCGCCGCAGCGAAGCGGTAGTACTGGCCATAGGCGTTGTAGACGCCCCACACCATCGTGCCCAGGCAGAGCAGCCAGAAGCTCTGCAGCCAGATCGCGCTCGAGCACGCGAGCGCGCCGGCGATGCCCCACACCGTGCCGCTGGTCAGGCCGCGCTGGCGCCCCACCCGCCGCATGTGCAGCGACGCCGGCATGGTCGCGATCGCGCCGCCCAGCACCCAGCAGGTGACCGGCAGCGTGGCAAGGCCGGCGTACGGAGCAAGCGCGAGGCCCGCCAGGCCGTTGATCGCGATCAGCGTGGAGTTGTTCGTGAACAGCAGCGCCTGGCACGCGGCCAGCAGCGCGACATTGCGCCCGGTACTGGTCATATATACAGTATCGGCATGGACCCGCAAGACCCCCGCGACAAACGCGACTCCCGCTATCTTCGCGGCGCGCGCTCTTTCGTGCAGGGCCGTTTCGAAAGCGCGGCGCGCGAGGCGTTCGACGACGGCTGGACGCCCGAAGAAGCCGACACGCGGGAGCTGAAAACCAGCGTCACGATCGAAAGAGCGCGCTCGATCGTTTCACATAACGATTCTCCCGACGTGGGCTTCTCGCAGTCGATCAACCCGTACCGCGGCTGCGAGCATGGTTGCATTTACTGCGTCGATGGCGACACCCCCATTCTCATGGGCGACGCCAGCGTGCGCCCGATCAGAGATCTGCGCGCCGGCGACGTGATTTACGGAACCAGGCGCGAAGGGTGGTACCGCCGGTACGTCAGATCGCGCGTGCTTGCCCAATGGAGCGTCATCAAGCCGGGCTACCGCATCACGCTGGAAGACGGAACAACGCTCATTGCCGGCGCCGATCACCGTTTTCTCACCGAGCGGGGCTGGAAGTTCGTCACCGCAGGCGAGCAAGGTGCGCCGCAACGCCCCTACTTGACGACCGGCAACAAGATGATGGGAACCGGAGCCTTCGCGGCGGCGGCGGCGAAAAACGAGGACTACCGGCTCGGCTACCTGTCCGGCGTGATTCGCGGCGACGGTCATGTCGGCACGCACAGCTTTCGGCGCGCGAGCGGAAAGACTGGCACGCTGAACCAGTTTCGCCTGGCAATGACCGACGTCGAAGCGCTGCTTCGGACCCAGCAGTACCTCGACGACTGGGAAGTGCGTGCGACGCACTTCGTTTTTCAGCGTGCACGTGCCGGGCGGCGGCTCATGCATGGGGTCCGGGTCCAGACCCGCGCCGCCGTAGACGAGCTGCGCATGCTCATCGATTGGCCGAGCGCGGCTGGTTCCGAGTGGGCGGCCGGCTTTCTCGCCGGCATCTACGATGCCGAAGGTAGCTATGCCGACGGCACCGTCAGGATCTGCAACACCGACCCGGCGATCGTCGGCTGGACCGAGCGCGCGCTTCGCGAGCTCGGCTTCCGGTACGCCGTCGAGCCTATAGCGCGTGCCAGCGGCAAGCCGATCACTTACCTTCGAATCCTCGGCGGAATGCAGGAACATCTGCGGTTCTTCCACACCGTAGACCCTGCGATCGTGCGCAAACGGGACATCGCCGGCCAGGCCGTCAAGAGCAAGGCGCGGCTGCAGGTCGTGCGCGTAGAGCCGCTCGGAAAGGCGATGCGGCTGTATGACATCACCACGGAAACCGAGGACTTCATCGCCAACGGCGTGGTGAGTCACAACTGCTATGCCCGCCCGAGCCACGCCTACCTCGAGCTCTCGCCGGGCCTGGACTTCGAGACCAAGCTCTTCGCCAAGACCAACGCCGCGCAGCTGCTGCGCGAAGCGCTCGCCAAGCCCGGCTACAAGCCGAGCCCGATCGCGCTCGGCGCCAACACCGACTGCTATCAGCCGATCGAGCGCAAACACGGCATTACCCGGCAGATACTGGAAGTCCTGTCGGAGTGCGAGCATCCCGTGACCATCGTCACCAAGTCGGCCCTCATCGAGCGCGACCTCGACATCCTCGCCCCGATGGCGCAGAAGAACCTGGTGCGCGTGTTCGTCTCCATCGGCACGCTCGATCGCGGGCTCGCGCGCAAGCTGGAGCCGAGGGCGGCCAGTCCGCAACGGCGTCTCGACATCTTGCGGACACTCAATGAAAACAAGATTCCCTGCGGGGTGATGATCGCCGCGCTGATTCCCGCGCTGAACGACAAGACCATGGAGCACGTGCTGGAAGCGGCCGCGGCCGCCGGCGCGAAGGAAGCCGCTTACGTGATCATGCGCCTGCCGCACGAGCTGAAGACGCTCTTCAAGGAGTGGCTCGCCGAGCACTACCCGCAGCGCGCCGAGCACGTGATGAGCATCGTGCGCCAGATGCGCGGCGGCAAGGAGAACGACCCCAATTTCGGCACGCGCATGTCCGGCACCGGCAACTACGCCGAGCTCATGGAGAAGCGCTTCGACATCGCCTGCCGCCGCTTCGGGGTGAACCGCCGCGAGGCGCCGGACCTCGACTGCTCGCGTTTTCGCCCGCCGGCCTCTTTTCCTCACCCGGTCTCCGGTCAGCTAAAGTTGTTCTGATGAGAAAGGCCATGGTCGCCGCCGGCTGGGCGTGGGCCGGAGCGATCGTGTGGCTGTCGGTCACGCCCGCGCCGCCCGACGTCGGCATCGAGCAGGGCGACAAGCTCGGCCATTTCGTCGCCTACGGCGGGCTGATGTTCTGGTTCGCGCAGCTCTACGCCAGGCGGCTGCCCTGGGCGGCCGGCTTCGTGGTCATGGGCGTCGCGCTGGAATTCGTGCAGGGCGCGCTCGGCTACCGCTCATTCGACGTGCTCGACATGGCGGCCAACACGCTCGGCGTGCTGCTCGGCTGGGGCGCGGCGCGCGTGTATCAGTCGCGCGTGTAGCCGCTGCGCAGGCGCACCGGTTTCGCGCGCTTGCGCAGCCGGATGTTGAGCATCTCGACCGCGACCGAGAACGCGAGCGCGAAATACACGTAGCCCTTCGGCACGTCGTGGCCGAAGCCGCCCGCGACCAGCAGCACGCCGATCACCACGAGGAACGAGAGCGCCAGCATCTTGATGGTCGGGTGCGCCGAGACGAAGCGGCCGATCGGCGCGGCGAACACCATCATCAGGACCACCGAGACGACCACCGCGGCAATCATCACTTCGATCCATTGCACCATGCCGACCGCGGTGATGATGGAGTCGAGCGAGAACACCAGGTCGATCACCATGATCTGCCCGACCACCGCCGCGAAGCTCGCCCGCACCGCGGCGGAGCGCCCGCCCTCCTCGCCCTCGAGCAACTGATGGATCTCGGTCACGCTCTTCCACAGCAGGAACAGGCCCCCGCCGATCAGGATCAGGTCG